>JAWCNE010000081.1:0-5215 GCA_038849025.1 Bathyarchaeia archaeon | reverse complement strand
AACTTATTTTGACTGGTTCTGCGAGGAGACTGAAACTTTTTGGTGGAAGTTTAGGTCCTCTGGTTCCAGCTTGGATAATATCTTCCACAGATAGGCTTCCCATCTGCGGATTTGATGTTTTAATTTCCACATTTTTTAGGTTCACCTTGAACGTGGGTACTTTTTCTGTGAAGAGTAAGTCGAGGGCTTGGAAAGCTTCATAGCCGTAAAGCAATATGCCAGTTCTATTGTCCACTATTAATGGAGTGTCAACAATTCCACTTTTTAGAAATCTTGCGTATGCTGACAACACATCGGCTAATTCAATACCCATAGCGGCCTTTACATTCTTAATGGGTGTTAGTTTGAGTTCGCCTTTCAAAACTTCAAGCGGGATGTCAACCCTCTTTTCAATCGATGATATATGCATTAGGGTTTCGCTGTTTCTTATCATGTGGCACGTTGTTTTAGGAGGGAAAAGTTTCCCGGACAGAGCTGCCTCCATAACATCCCTCTTTGTTAGGTTGTAATGGTTTCTCCATGTTTGAACTACTATGTCCGATGAGTTGTAGTCCACGTAAATTGCTGGTATTCTTTTGCATCCAAGGTTTTTTAAGGCGTTGAAACGGTGTTCTCCATCCAATATCGTGTTTGTTTTTTCGTCGACAACTATTGGATGCTTTAGGATTTTGTCTGTGGCTATTTGTTGTGTCAGTTCTTTTAGGTGTTCCGGGTCTGTTTCTTCGTGTTCGCGGAGTTTTTCTAGTTCTGTCAGGTGGATTTCTGGCATTTTAACACCGTTAAAACTTATTTAACGCCGTTAAAAATATATAAACCTACCGCTAAAAAATAACAAAGGGAAAACCTTTGAAACCGCCATGCGTAATCGTGGTGAAATATCTCCTTCCAGCTATAAGAGTGCTGGTAACAAAGGAACTTGTAGAAAAGCATAACATGCGCAAAATCGAAGCTTCCGAAAGAATGGAGCTAACCCCAGCAGCCATAACCCAATATTTTAAGGGCGAAAGGGGAACAACCCTTACGGATGAAATAGTCCAATCCGAAGAAACCATGAAAATGATATCAAAGCTGGCTGAAACCATCGCCAGAGAAGATGCAACGCCAGAAAGCGTCATAGAGAAGCTCTGCGAGATATGCACCACCATAAGATACGAGAAGGTTATCTGCAAACTTCATCAGGAGGACTTGCCAACCCTAAAAGAATGCAAGTGCACCACATGCTATCCTTCGCCAAAACTCTAAAACCGGGGGAAAGAGAGAGTTATTAAGGCTTAAACCTTAAATTAAAGTCTTAACGTTTTACAGTCACCACAGCTTTCATTCGCTCTTTCTCAACCATAACAATTTTAACTCTTATTTTCTTCAAAAACGCCTTTGCCATTTTTCTAGCTTCTTCTTTTGTCTGGTATGCTCCGCTTAGCTCAATCCATGGCAGTGTCTCATCAACTTTTACCCAGATGGCGTACAACAGTTTTCACCATTGCACTGCAAATTTGAGGTTTGCTAATTAAAACAGTTATGAATTTTGGATATAGATTTTGTATCCGTGGAAAAATAATTAAGGGAGTTGCCCACCATTTTTAGAGGTTTGGGAGCGATATAAAAGGTGGAGTTTGAGGGCACACTAGAAAAAGCCGCATTGAAGGAGTGCCTATGGATGCAGAACGTCGGAGGAAGCCAAGAAGGCGAAAATGATGAAGCTAGCCAACAGCATGCTAAAAGAACGAACCAGAAATCTTCAATTGCCCAGCCGTGCCCATCAAAAATTCTACCTAAAACAATATACCCATAAGCCAAACGTTCTCATTCCACGGAGCCTTTTGCCTTATTTCGCCCCTTTTCGCGGTCCAAGAGTTTTGGAGGTTAGTTTATGGCTTTGAAGGCTAAACCGCGATTCGCCGAAACCCTAAAGCAGTCAGTGATGGCTTACGCCTTCAACATCTTTGGGATAGCCGCCGGAACAATAATCGCCTATAATTCTGGACTTTTTGCAAGGGCGCCATGGGCGGTTGTAATTTATCCACCAATCCTCAGCGCCCGTGGAGTTATAGGCGGCTTATTTTGTGGACGCCTAAGTACAGGCCTACACCTTGGAACTATTCAACCACGCCTTTTTGGAAACACTAAAAGTTTCTATCTGCTCTTCCAAGCAATTGTGATTATGACTTTTGAAGCAAGCCTTATGATGAGCCTAATTGCAGCCTTTATTGGAGGTTTTGGAGAATTTTTGGGTTTAATAAACGTTTTTATGGCTACAATGGCTTTGGCGCTGGTTGTTATTTCTCCGTTGACTTTGACGGTTTCTTTCATCTCCTTCAAGCATGGACTTGACCCGGACATAATCTTATACCCAATAGAGTCGACTGTGGCAGACCTCTTAATAACCTCAATTTATATTACAGTGCTAGGTCTTTTCCTCACTAACAGTTTTCTTTGGGGTTATGTCTTCACTTTTATAAGTTTAGCACTGGTGTTAACCTCCGCATTCTTCCTTGTTAAAAATGCGAAGGAGTCGGAATTCATTAAAACTTTGAAAGAATCCCTATTAACACTTGTTTTAGTCTCTTTTATAGTTAATGTAGCCGGAGCCACCCTAGGCAAGGTGGAAGAACTCATAAGCGAGAAAAAGCTTAGCCAAGTCTACGTTGTTTATCCAGCGTTAATTGACACTATAGGTGACGTGGGAGCTGTTGTAGGCTCAACAGCCACAACAAAACTTGCCCTTGGAACGCTTAAAGCATCATTTTCCTCCATGAAAAGCCATTTTATGGAGATTTCAGGCGCATGGGCAGCATCATTAATAATGTATTTTGCCTATTCAGTCTTAGCCTTACTAATAACTGGCACATTTGCTCCGATAAGCCTTGCAGCTTTTACGTTTTTCCTTTTCACAGTCAACATTTTCGCCGCTTCCCTAATAATTTTGGTTTCCTATTCCGTTGCCATCCTAACCTATCAAAGAGGTTTAGACCCTGATAATTTTGAAATTCCAATAGAGAGTTCCCTTGCAGACAGCATAACAACAATTTCGCTTCTTGTGGCACTTGTCTTGTGGGCTGGCATATTAGCTTAACATGCCCAAAAAGCATCAGGGATAAGAGTTAAAATATTCACCGCTAAAATATTTCTGGTTGGAGAGCTCAAAACGCCATGCTTCCCTTTGAAAAAATCGAGTATAAGCCCGTAACAGTTAGGGAAGTTCTCCGCGAAATGAAAAACCTCTCGGAGCTAATGATAGACCTAGCTTATTCAGCAGCCCTCTTCAACGACAAAGACTTAGCCGAAGACGTTTTAGAACTGGAAAAACGCATAGACACGCTGGCTTACCATCTGGAAATGGTCACCATGGTGGCAGCGAGAGACGCAAAGGACGCAGAAGTGCTCGTCGGGGTTTCAAAGGTGGCCACCGCAACAGACAAAATATCAGACGCCGCTGCAGACATAGCAGCAATAGTGACGCAAAATATAGGCGTACATCCCATTGTGGGCGAAATCTTCGAAAGAGTTGAAGAACGTTTGGCAAAAGCCAAAGTGCATGAAGAATCGGTTCTAGCTGGTAAGGAGATAGGCAAGCTTGAACTAGCCCCAAGAATGGGCATAGACATAATCGCCATATTCAGAGAAAACGACTGGATAATAAACCCGAAAGTAGAAGAGAAGGTCAAGGCAGGCGACATCCTAATTGCCCGCGGCACCCACGATGGATTAAAAGAGTTGAAGGAGCTCTGTGAAGGAAAAATGGAAAAGCGGAGGTCTAATTATGAGGGAGAAAAGCCAGAGAAAATTTGAGGAAATAGTCGAACGCTTTGTAGAACTCAAAGACACATCTGAGCTGATGATTGACTTAGCTTACTCATCGTTACTCCTAAATAGTAAAGAGCTGGCAGAGGAGGTCCAAAAGCTTGAAGAATACATGGATAAGCTACACACAGAATTTGAGCTACTAGTCTTGTCAAGCAAATTCAAGAGAGAAGAAGCGAAAGGCTTCTTGGGACTGATAAGGCTTGGCGTTGTAACAGAGAAGATAGCTGACGCTGCTGCACAAATAGCTGAAGTTGTTTTAAGAGGCATAGAACCCCACCCAGTGTTGGCGCTAGCCATAGAAGAAGCTGAAGAAACAATCACGTACACAAAGGTGACGGAAAGCTCGCCTCTTGCAAACAAGACTTTGCGTGAGGCCAAAATCCCGGAGGAAACAGGCATGTGGGTTCTAGCCATAAAAAGAGGGGATAAATGCATACGTCCAAAGCCAGACTCAAGAATCCAAGTTGGCGACATCCTGATTGCTTCAGGCTACGCTGAAGGCGAAGAGGACCTCAAAAAACTTGCATCTCCATAAAATTGTTTTGTAAAGATTAGTTAGGATAAGTATTCCAGATTCATCAACACTATAAACTTGAAGCCGCCTCTAAATTTTAAAGGAGGAATCATTTACGAAAAAAAGAAAAGCGCACCGTACAGAAAACAAAAGTTACGTATACGTATGTTCAAACCCTCTATGCGGGAGAAACTTCCTAAATCCAATAAAAGTTGAAAACTTAAGGGACAATGCTGTTTATGAGGCATGCCCTTACTGCCTAACTGAAATAACACTTGAAAAACAAGTTCTAAAATCCGCAAAACCGAAAACCGCAGAAGAAGAAAGCAAAACTGAAGAAAAAACATTAGCTAAGAAAAAGCGCGTAGATCAAATCGCTCAAGAGAAAGCTAAATGTAAACATTATTTTGGATATTTGAGTCAGCGCTCATCAAAGGAAAGTGTCCCAGAAGAGTGTATTATATGCGAAAAAATGGTGCAGTGCATGTTAAAAACTATAAAAGAATAAGAAGGGCGAGATATACACATCTTATCTTGAGCACCAGCAACTCTCTAGAAATAAATGGGTGGAACATATGGTTGGAGGGGCGGTTCTCAGAAGGGACGCCCTTACATTTTTCTTGCAAAAATAACACTGTTAGTTTTTGTATTGCCGCTGCAACCATTGATTGCTTTGTGCTTTTGTAATAAAATTTGGATTGTAAAGCATTACTTCTTGGTTTTACCCTTTCCCTTTTCCTCTGTCTTTTCTTCTGTTACAGCAGCTTCTTTGGCTTCTTTAGCTTCCTCTTTTTTCTCCTCCTCTTCGATTTCACTTGTTATCTCTTCTATGGGCTTTGGCGGCGGTGTCGTAGCCATTGTCCAGCCTATCCAAGCACCAATACCCATTATGGCTAT
>JAWCNE010000080.1:0-5267 GCA_038849025.1 Bathyarchaeia archaeon | reverse complement strand
TTCTCACTCATTATTTATTCCTCTTTATATGGCGTAAACACGGCTGCTAAGCCTAAAGCTGGTTTGGGCTGTTCCGCCATTTCGATATGCTACACGAACATAACGCAAGGTTATGGCATGCTGCTGTATAGATGCCACCTGCACCGTTGAGCCGTCAGGATTTGTAACCGCTTGAGTTGCTTGATTACGCACTGTAACCCATGTTGAGCCGTCTGGGCTTTCCTGAATCATTAAAGTGCCAGCTTGGTCGCTGAGAGCATGGACGTTAATAAAGGCGTAATGGTCGTAGGGTGAACTGCTGCTTATCTGCGTGTCCCGAGAAGTGCCAGTAAAGGAAGCGTTAGCTCCAAGCGCAGTTGTGGAATCCGTGTAAGGCGTGGCCAAGAGACGGGCTGAAGGCACAATTATGCCTATTCTGTTGGTTCCAGCGGCGAGGCCTCCAGCATGTAATATGGGTATGCCAACGTTTGCTTGGGCTCCGCCAGAGCCTACGCCGAGCCATGTTCCAACAAGCTCCGGGTAAACAGCTACAAGGTCTATTTGGCTTGTGCCTGTGCTGAGGTTTTTGAGGCTTATGGATAACGGCTTGTTGGGTATTTTGCTTCCCTGGTATGGTCCGTAGAAGGTTCCGTTAACCCATATCACTATAGCGTCTGGTTCCCAGAGGATTACGAAAACGTTGTAGCTGGTTTCTGTGATGGAAACGGCTGTTATTCCTTCTGTTGGGTCAACGGTGCTTTTGTAGCGTAGGTTTCCTCCGCTCCAAACAACATAATCGTTTAAGCCGTCGTCGAAGCCTATGCGCAAGTTTCCAGATGCCGAAGCCTTTGCGATGACTATTAAAATGCCGTAGAGGAATTTCCGTTTGCTTCTAACTTCTGTGTTGGCTCCTGAAAGCGAAAGAATGCTGTCCGCTAGGCTAGGCGAACCAGCAATAATATCCCACTGTTCAAGGCTGTCAAAGTCATCTCGGAACACGTAACGCCCAGAAATTGCAGCCTGTCCAACAGGCTCTGGAATATTAGCCAGCTTTTCAGCCAACAGCCTTTCTCTCCTTAAGCTTCCAAATAGCACGGCGAATGTCTTGGCACATCCGCTGCATCCCAAGCGTGCTATGTTCAACCGCTGGACTTGGCAGTAAGCCTTCAAGAATTGCTATGACTTCTCGAACTGGCATTAATGGCTCCTTAGGCTTTTGAACAAGGCTTTCGGAAATGCTGGCTTGAGTTTGCTTAGCCTTTAAATCTGCAACTTGTTTTTCCAGTTCTTGAATTTTCGCCATTAAGGATTCTTTTGCTTTTTCGCATGGCGACTTTTCCTGTGCTTGCGTTAAGGTTTCTTCGGCTTCACTACAAACTTCGCTTTCTATTCCAGCCTCTTTAGCGTGAGCGCACAAATGCCTTTTAGCCTCAGCCCTCTCTTCAGGAGTTAAGTCCGTCTGGGACAACCGAGCTAAAGCATTACGTAAATGAGGCAGGTCTAAGCTTCCATCAGCCTTGTGGTGGGGCAAATGCCTAAGCGTCCTTGGAACAGTTTTGCCCTGCTCATCCTTCGTTCCGCCCTTGCTGATGACGGCGAAAGCGGAATCTGGCAAATCGTTAATGTAGGCGGTATCCCACTCCGCCTCCTTCACATTTTGCCCATGCCCTAAGCCTTCTAAAATTTGAATGTTGGTTTCTGGTATGCCCGGCACAGCTACAAGGCTTAATTCCGCGTTATGCAAGCCATGAGGCACTTTGCCGTCTAAAATGTCTAATGTTTCGTAGTCTGCGCCTACGCTTACATGCTGGATTAAGCCTTTGCGGATTTTCTCGGCTGTTTCATCATCGTAGATTTCAGCCTCATACCAAAGGTTTTCGCCGTCAAAATGGGCGTTGACAACTTTGCCTATGGCGTTTGGAACAGCCACATGCTCAACGTAGAAGGGTGCATTAACTAGTTTGGATGCGAAAGCCTGAAGCTCTTCAGGCGTGTAAATATTCAAGTTTCGGCTCATGCCAACCTTCATGGCTACGCCTTTAATGCGCAAGGGCTTGTCAACAATTTTCTCTAAAACCTTAAAGGGAAATATAGCCGTGAAATGCTCCTTAACCACGGTTTCACGGTGCTTCTCAAACCAAGCTTTGGCTTTCTCAACATTCCAGCTCTTGGCCTTGTCAAAAAGATAGCTCTGCACCGTAGTTTTGTTTTCGCCCTTAAGCTTGCCAACAACCGCCTTAATGCCCTCATCCTCGCTAAGCGTTATAGTGCGAAAACTGTTCTGCTCAAAATCCTCTGGATTACGATGCCCACTGCGAATATACTGGTCGGTTTCTTCCCAAGGCAGAGCCAAAACCCGCCTTTCACCTGCTCTGCCCTATAAAAATATATGTTACAAAACATAAATTGAACTATGCAATAGGATGGTCAAAAAGTGGCAAGAAAACATATTGTGAGGGTTGTTTTAAGCCCACAACACAAAGAACTATTAGACAGAATATGCCAGAAGCTGGGACAAAGCGAAAGCGAAACACTACGCATAGCATTCCTACGATACGCAGAAAAACTAAGCCTCATAACCGAAAAAGTTCATAGTTGAGAAGAAGCTACGGTTTAGAAGCTATTTGTTTAAAAAATTAAATGACAACTACACGGAATACCAAAAAATTAAATTGGCAATAAAAAGCCAAGATAAATAAAACATAAGAACCAGAACATCCCCTACTTCTATGATAAGGTTGGCTCAACCATTGAATGTTTCCTCTACAATTTGGCCTATTGAGCCGCATACCCGCGCCAAGCATGTGATCTTAGAAAACTACCTTAAGGCATGGTTTCCAATATTGTTCAAATGGGAAGATAAAATAATATACTTAGACGGTTTTGCTGGACCTGGTTTATATGCTGGCGGAGAAATTGGTTCCCCGATTATAGCTTTAAAAACGGCGCTAGAGCATAAGCTTTCTGAGCGCTTTAAAGAAATCATATTCTTTTTTATCGAGAAAGACAAAAAACGTGCAGAAATTCTCTCTATGATTCTGAAGCAAAAATTTCCAAATCTTCCAAAGAATATTAAATACATTGTTGAAAGTTCGGAGTTTGCACCTACGCTTGAACGAGTGCTAGATTATCTTGAAGAGAAAGGAGCAAAGTTGGCTCCTACCTTTGCTTTTCTGGACCCCTTTGGCTTTTCGGGTTTTCCTATGCAATTGATTGGGCGAATGATGAGCTATGATAAATGTGAAGTATTGATAACTTTTATGGCCGGTTTCGTTAGGCGTTTTTTGGATGAATTACGTGAACCAGTTTTGAATGCCTTGTATGCAACTGATGAATGGAAAAAGGCTCGAAGTATGAAAGAGGAGGAACGTGTGAGCTTCCTTCTAAAACTATATGAAAGGCAACTGAAAACAGTCGGAGGAGCAAGATACGTCAGAAGCTTCGAAATGGTTGGTCCATATAATCAAGTTATATATTACTTGGTGTATGGAACAAAACACTGGAAAGGGCTGGAAGTAATGAAAGAGGCTATGTGGAAAGTAGATCCTAGGGGGACTTATAGATTTTCTGATATAACGGATGTTAACCAGGCTTATATAATAAATTATCAAGATACGCCCCATTGGATTC
Organism: Bathyarchaeia archaeon; assembly: GCA_038849025.1. Classification (GTDB taxonomy): domain Archaea; phylum Thermoproteota; class Bathyarchaeia; order Bathyarchaeales; family Bathycorpusculaceae; genus WUQU01. The sequence continues at coordinate 1,658 of JAWCNE010000080.1, read as the reverse complement.
CAAGCGCGGCACAAACAGTTTATGAACACTTTAGGGGTAAAGCTGTTTCATCAGAGGAAATACGTAGGTTTGTTATAGTGGATACGCCTTTTATATATAGAAAGGCGATTCTAAAGTGTTTGGAACAAGCAATTCCGCCGAAAATAATTAACGTAACTGGAAGGAGCAGAAAATTTTCATATCCAAATGGATGTCGCATTACCTTTTCGAGTTAAAGCATTTACACATTCTAAAATTTTATGGGTCAAAAGCATTTTTTCCATAACAATTGCACATGCCAGGAGTGTAATGCAATCCTAGCGCATTCCACATGTCCACTGTTTCTTTACAAATTGTTACTTTTGATAGAGGATATCCAGCTGAATCGAGCTTGTTAAAAAGGAATTGGTATATTTCTTTTCTCTGTTCAAAAGATAATTTCTTCCCCCAACTTGTATGTTCTCTGAAGAATTGAGCCCATGACATATCTACATTAGCTCTCTTAGCGTATTCTATCGTTTTCCACAAGCCTCTAGGTGTTCCAAGGATAATTCGGTTGGGCGTTAAATGCGAGAGTAACTCATTAATCAGGTGATGGTATTCCTCTTTCCAATTTGATATAGGGAAAATAGGGTCTATTCTTATTCTTGTGTCGTATCCAGCGTTTTTCACTAATGTAGCAGCTTTAATTCTTTCGTATGGAGAGGCCGCAGCCTTCTCCCATAATTTTGCGACGGTTGGGGCGTTAATGCTCCAGCAACAGATTACTTGTTTTCGAGGTTTATCTAACAGAAATTGGATATTTTTTATTCCAAATTTTGTAAGTAAATATATTTTGTGTTTATTTTGCTCCTCAAATTTGTCAACTATAGGTATAATCATTTTAGGATTCATTAAGGCGTCAGACAGCTCACCTGCATTAAAAATCGTTGGCCAAGGAATTTTCGTAAAGGCTTCATCTAAGGCTTCTAAAACATGCTCCGTCTTAACGTATTGCGGTTTCATTCTTCCCCGCATAGTTCCTCTTAAATAGCAATAGTTACAATCCAACGGGCAACCATACGCCCATCTTAATTCCCAAAATACTCCACATGCAATATCTGGAGGCGTCTTGTGGAAAGGTAGGACAATTCGATTTCCTTTCCAAGCAAGCTTTTGCACTTGCTGGAAACGGTATGTTTCGGGGTGTTTTATTTTTTGGATTACTGATGGTTCAATAAACTCTGTGATTTTCTGTGTTTTAATCGTTGCCTTTTCTCTTTTCTCTTTTTTCATAGTTGCCCATGCTTTGTATGCGGCTTCCCTGTGCTTTTTCCTCTTTTCGATTTTTGACATGCCAAATATGCACTTGTAAAATATTATTTAAAGTAAAGTTGATATTATTTACTCAAAGCAGACAATTACATCGAATCGTTTTAAAATCCATATCAAGTGAACTCCACATTTCCACGGTTTCTTTACAAAGCGCAACTTTCCTATAGTTGTATTCGTTCTTTAGATAATTTATGAGGGTGCTATATAGCTTGTAACGTGTGTTGAAGTCGATTTTCTTGCCCCAATTTGATTTTTCTGTTAGAAACACGGTCCATGATTTATCTTTGACATTATTTATGGTGCTTTGAAGTCCCCTTAACGAACCTAATGTGATTCTCTCCGGAACAAAATTTTCAAAAATCATA
>JAWCNE010000079.1:0-5497 GCA_038849025.1 Bathyarchaeia archaeon | reverse complement strand
TGAGGGCCTAACCCCTGAAGTTACCGCTTCACAAAAAGAAATTTTAGAATTTTTGATCGAAGCTCTTCCTCGCTGATTTCATCTAGGTTTTACATGAACCTAAAAAGTTTATTTAAAAATAAAAAAGGTTAGAGTGAAGGTTAAGTTGCTGGGGCAGTTTTCAAAGCTTCCTGGAAAAGTTTCTTTGTTGCTGAGATTCTTGCTTTTTGCGCAAGAACGTCGCTTGTCACCAAGTCTAGGGCTTCCTCTGGACACCATTTAACGCATTGGGGTCCGTCTGGCTTGTCTTTGCATAAGTCACACACGAAAACCACTTTCTTGTCGGGATGTAATGTAATTGCTCCGTAGTCGCATGCTTCAATGCACCATCCACAGCCGTTGCACTTGTCTTCGTCCACTATTATTGTGCCGTTTTCTTCAGACTGTTTTAGGGCGTCTCTTGGACATGCAGCCACGCACGGCGGGTCTTCGCAGAGTCTGCATGTAATTGAAACGTTAACAAGAGGGTTTAATCGCACAACCCTTATCCGTGATTTCAGCGGGTTAAAACTTTTCTCCTTTGTCCATGAACAGATGTACTCACAAACTTGGCAGCCGACACATTTATCGGGATCAACTGAAACGAATTTTCTTTCGTGAATTTTAACCATCTTTTTACCTCCGCTAGGCTTTTCTGATTTTTTCTTCGACGATTGGGATTAGGTCGTCCATGCCTAACTCCTTGAGTTTCTCGGGTGTGGGTATGCCATCTCTTGTCCATCCTCTAGCCTCATAATAATCGTCTAATAAGAGGTCGAGTTCTTCTTGGCTAACATAGGCTCCTTTTGCTGGTCCTTCGTCTGGTATTGGGTGATGCATAACTTTGTATGGTAAGGTGTCGTCTTTTCTGCTTAGGCCTTCCCGCGTGTTTATCACTCTTGCAAGGTTGTTTATTCTTTCACCTTTGATGCGCATTTCTTCTGGAGAGGTTTCAAACCCTGTTACCAGCGTGTAAAGTCTGGCCAAGTCTTCAAATTCCTTGTAGTATGTGCCCCTTGAAAACTTGCATACAATCATCGAGTCAATTATGGTGTAGACGTCTTCTATGTCTTTAACCATTTTTCCTCTGCCTTTCTCAGCCTTAAGCCTGTTAACCTTGCCTTTCACGTCGAAGGCGTAGGCTCCATGCCTGTTGTGGTCTGCTCCGCGGAATGATACTGCAAAGCCTAAGGCTGCTGTTTTTAGGCATCTTAGGTCGTAGCCTGTAACTTCAACTCCTTTAATGTGCTGAGCTAGTTTATCCGCGCCGTTTCCGATTTTCTCTGCGGCAAACTTCACTCCTTCAGCGAGAATGTCGCCTATACCCTCGCGTCTTCCCATCTTTTCAAGAAGCTTCACTAGAGCTTCGGGGTTGCCGAAGCGAGCTTCTATGCCATCCATGTCCTTTTGTGTTAGTATACCCTTTTCGTAGCAGTCCATGGCAAAGCCAACAATTACCCCTGCACTTATGGAGTCCATGCCATAATAGTTGCAAAGTTCAGAGCCCTTAATTATAGCATCAAGACGGTCTATTCCGCAGTAAGGCCCCAAAGCCCATAGGGGCTCGTATTCCACTCGTGCCATGGCGCCTTTATATGGGCCTTCATGGACTACGCACACGTGTTCGCATCGCATAGCGCATGAGCTGCATCCTATAATTTTTGCCACATGTCTCTCATTTAGTAGTTCGCCGCTCACTTTTTCAGCTCCTTCAAAATGTGCGTTATTATAGTTTCTTGTGGGCATACAGTGCAAAGCGTTATGCACTAAAACGTTTTCAGGAGTGCCAAGTGTCCGGTACTTCTTTGTGGCCGGGCCTTTCATTCTCTCGTGGAATTCCTTTACAAATTCTATAAATTCGTCGGGCTTTGCCACTGAAACATCGTTTGTTCCTCGAACTGCAATCGCTTTTAGATTCTTCGAACCCATAACCGCGCCCATTCCAGTTCTTCCAGCTGCTCTTGATTTTTCGTTGAGGATGCATGCTATTCGGACGAGTTTTTCTCCTGCTAGACCTATAGCGGCAACTCGAATGTAATAGTCGCCTAACTCCTCCTTTATAGTGTCTTCTGTTTCCGCGGGGGACTTGCCCCACAAGTGTGAGGCATCTAAAATTTGAACAGAGTCGTCGTCAATCCATACATAAACAGGCTTTTCAGCTTTACCGTGGAAAATAACCGCGTCGTATCCTGCTCTTTTAAGCTCTGAGCCAAAGGTGCCGTGGGACTTGGATTCGCCTATTCCATAGCTCTGTGGGGACTTAGCCACAAACGCATGTCCGTTTCCTCCAGTGGGCCAAATGGTGCCTGACGTTGGGCCTGTTGCTAAAACCAGCGGGTTTTCTGGGCTGAACGGGTCAACTCCAGCCTTGGAATTGTCAAGCCATAAGCGCATTCCTAAACCTATTCCGCCGATGTATTTTTTGGCGTAATCTTCGTTCAAAGGCTCTGTGTAGGTTTTGCCTGTTGTTAAATCTACATGGAGAATTTTGCCAGCATAGCCGTACAATACTTTACCCTCCATGCTTTATTGAGAAATTCATTAGTGCTTATCTACATATATTAATGTATCTATAGAAGCTGGACAATTTTTACAATCCACTTCATAAAATACTTTTCCATATGCAAGCTTCTTTTCTCAGCTATAGTTAAATGAAATTAGGGTTACGCTTGGAACAAGAATCCTTTTAATCGTTTTGGAATGAAACAGATATATAGGAATTTTGATTCAAAAATATTTAGAGATGTGTGGTGCGCCTATTTGAAGGTTAAGGTTGAATATATTGGACACGTAAGGCAGATAATCCACAGCAGCAGAGAGGAGGAACTTGAAGTTTCTGAGGGCGCTTCTCTAGGCGATTTGCTCTTAATGCTCTCTGAAAAGTATGGGGAACCCTTCAAAAAGGCTGTTTATGAGCCTGGAGGTGCCGACTTGAAACCTAACTTCATAATCACGGTGAACGGTTACCTTCTAAACCAGTTGAATGGAATTGAAACCAAACTTAGAAACGGAGACCACGTGATTTTAACGTCCATTGTAAGCGGCGGCTAAAAGCACTAATACCAAATTTTTGGTCAAAATAATGTATTATTTTATAAAGTAGAAATACGAGTCATATTCTCTTCGAAGAGGTGGAAGTTTTGAAGCGGATAGAAAGCTTAAAGCGAAAAGCCTTTAAGGAAAAGGATTTTGACGGTTTTCTAATTATAAACGAGGCTAATTTATTGTATTTTACTGGTTTTCCGGGAGCCACATGCCTCTTAATTCCGAGAGAGGGTGATAATGTGCTCTATGTTTACAACGTGAACTATGAACAGTCAAAAGCTGAAACTGAAGGAAAAAACCTCAAGGTTGAACTGGTAAAACGTGAAGAAAACTTGATGGCGAAAGTTGCAGCGCAAGTTGAAGCTTTTAGAATTAAAAAACTTGCTTTCGACACGCTTACCATTGATAGTTATCATTTTCTTGCAAAGGGATTAAGGGGTAAAACAAGGCTTAAGCAGCAAAATGCGCTTGTTTGGGAACTTCGCAAAGTGAAAGACGTTGAAGAGCTTAGGCTTATGCGAAAGGCTGGAGAATTAACATGTGAAGGCATGAAAGCCGCCTACGAAACTTTAAAACCTGGCCTAAAAGAGTACGAGGTTGCCGCTGAAATAGAATACGTCATGCGGCGAAAAGGCTCCTGGGGAACAGCCTTTGAAACTATAGTTGCTTCCGGGGCGCGCTCAGCTTTTCCCCATGGAGGTTGCACAGACCGAGAAATCCGCGATGGCGACTTGGTGGTTGTAGATTTGGGCGCAACCTACCAGCATTACCGTTCAGACATGACCAGAACCTTTGCTGTTGGAAAACCATTGGAAAAACAAAAAATGCTATATGAAATTGTCAAAAACGCCCAGGAAAAAGCCGTTCAAGCCGTAAAAACAAAAACAAAAGCGAAAGCCGTAGACGCTGCGGCAAGAAAGGTTATAGAAGAAGCCGGGTATGGCGAATATTTTGTCCACGGCTCGGGGCATGGCATAGGCTTAGAAATTCATGAACCGCCGACCCTAAGTCCGCAGAGCAAAGAAAAGCTGGCAACCAGCAATGTTGTAACCATCGAGCCCGGCATATACATTGTAGGCTTCGGCGGAATCCGCATAGAAGACACGGTTCTCGTCAAGGATTATGGCGCAGAAAAGTTAACAGATGGATTTTACATGTTAGAAGTTGCCAAGTAAGACAAGTTTCCTTAAATATTCCAATTAAATTATCTTACAATTGGAGGAAAAAACATGGTTTTGAAAAATGCTGCTGTAATAATAATTGACATGCTTAATGATTTTGTTACTGGCGATTTGAGGTCTGAAAGAGCTGAAAAAATAGTTCCAAGTTTGAAGAGACTTGTTGAGGCTGCACATGAACATGACGTCCCAGTCATTTACAGCAATGACGCTCACTATCCCCACGACGTGGAAGTTGTTCAAAAATGGGGAAAGCACGCCATAAAAGGGACTAAAGGCGCCGAGGTGATCCCTGAGCTTAAGCCTACTGAAAAAGATTTCATAGTGGAAAAGAGGGCGTATAGCGGCTTTTATGAAACTGGCTTGGACTCGCTTCTTAGAAGCCTATATGGCGGAGAAGGCGTAAAAACCGTAATCTTAGGCGGATTGCACACGCACATATGCGTTAGGCATACCGCTGCAGATGCTTTCTTCAGAGGATATAAAATAATAATAGCAAAAGATGGCGTGGAATCCTTCACGCAGGAAGAACATGAGCAAGGGTTAAAGTATCTAGAGTATGTTTACAATGCAAAAATTATGAGTATTGACGAAATCATAGAAGAAATGAGTAGGCATGGATGATTGTAAGAGGCAAACCTACTCTAAACCCATTCGTTGCAGAAAATTATTTAGTTTAATTCGAAATGGAAGGAAAAATTTAAAAGGATCAATATTGTTATAAAAAAATGTTGGGGAGGATGGTGTGAGTTCCTAATTTTCCCTTCTCTCCTTTCTCCCCCCTGAAACACCTCCCCATTCTCCCCAAATTTAACCCATTTAGTAGAATTTACTTCATATAGGATAATTTTCTATTGCCATGCATCCCGGCTAAAAAACGTTGCTAAATTAGCAAAACAATTAGATGAAGCTGAGATGGTTGTCAAAAAGTTGACCATACAAGCCTTGATGATTTGGCTTATTCGGACGATATCATAATGGGCTCTCCAAACTATTTTGGGTAAATGTCCTCTAAACTTAAAGCGTTAATAGCCGAGTTAGTTAAAATCCACGAAAAACTCGAGGGCAAGGTGGGCGCGGCCTTCACGAGTTCTGGTGGAACAGCATCAGGCGCAGAAACAACCTCCTATCCCTACTGCAAGCTATGCTCGTACATGGCATTAATAATCCAGGGAAGAGCCTACCCGTAAGCAGGGAGCCTGCTGAAGGTTTTATTGGGGGTGGCTTACGATGGCCTCGTTCCTGCGGCCTTGGTT
>JAWCNE010000078.1:0-5516 GCA_038849025.1 Bathyarchaeia archaeon | reverse complement strand
AACCACAACCATAATAACAATGGTACGCAAAAGCCTAGGGTCTCGCTCAAAATACCAACGAATGGCTCGTCCAGCAAAAATTATGCACACGCCAATCACGATAAGGGCTATGGAGCCAGAAATAAACCAGCCGATAAGCTGAGGAAACAAACCAACCCATTGACCCACATCTGACGGCGGCGGAGAAAGCGTCTCAATGAAATCTGAAACCGTAACCGAGCCCAAGTAACCGCCGATTCCTATGGATAAAATTCCAAAAACTGCAGAAAAGCCTGCAATCTGCACTGGGAAAGGCGGAGGGGAATACTCTCTTATCCAACGATAAAAACTCTTCAAAGTCTTGTCGATTCCAAAACCCCTTATAAATAGGAACGCGCCTAAAACTATGAGGAAGGCTATGCCGGCGTGTTGAAGCAAATTGAAAATGGCTAAGAAGCCTAAAACAATGAGTAAAACGCCTGGCAATCCTAAAACTATTTTTGAATAGCGTGGGTTTTCTGTTATCATTCGTAAATAGCGAGTGAATACGGCTGCTGTTTCTTCTATGCTTTGGCTATGCCTCATTACTATTCTGCGCACTGACGAAACTGGGACTCTGGATTCCACGAGGGGCAAGACGGCTTCGTCTGAAAAGCCATCTGTAACTAGGATTACTTCGTTTGCGGGGAAAATTTTCAAAACGTCCACGAGTTCTGCCACTAGTTTTCTGTCTGCGCCCACTCCTCCAAGTTCTGAGCCCGAGATTGTTGCTATTTGAAATTTTTCGTGTTGCTTCTTTTCTTCTATTAGCCTGTCAAAAACTTTTACTGCTTCGAAAATGGCGTTTGCATCTGGCTCTTCTGGGTCTTTTAGGGCTAGGGTCACAGCGGCGTTTATGTTTTCTTCTCTTCCTAGAATCGGGGTCTTAATTGAGGCTTTTGCTCCAAGGTCGCCGTCTCTGTCTACGCATAGAACTAGTATGTGTGCCTCCTTTTCTGGAGCAGCCATCTGGTTCTCCTACATGTTTCTAGGGGAGAGTTAAATTAATTTTTTGCTATTCAATAAGCCCTTTTTCTGCAAGGATTTGAAATTCTTCCCAAGAAAGTTTTTCGCCTCTTTTCAATTTTTCCTTCGCCTTTTCTTCTAATTTCGCCTTTAATTCTTGTTCCATTTGCGCTTGCCTTTCTTCCTCTGTTTTTATAATCTCTTCTTTTAACTCGCCTTTTTTGGAGTGGATTCCTTCTATTTTTTCGTGGATTAGTTGGGCTTGCTGTTTTTTCTCTAGAAAGTTTTGGAGCGCAATGTTTGCTTCCTTTTTCAAGTTTTCTATTTTTTCTAGAAGTTTTATTCTTTCTTGGTGGAGTTTTTGGCTTTCTTGGGCTAGTTTTAAGATTTGTTCATGACATTGCCTAGCTTGGTTTTCCAAGGTTTTGGTTTCCATGGAGAGTTTGGCAAGGTTGTTTTTTATGGTTTCGATTTGCTTGTGAATTTTTAATTGCAGTTCAAGTTCAGCTATTTTTTCTATTAATGGTTTTTCTTCATGAACTGTTAAAGGCGTGGTTTGAATTTTCCATTCAAGCTTGTCAATTTCGTCTTTTATTTCCTTCATGTTTTTCGTCGGTTCTTTCTGGACAAGTTCTGCCAGTTTTCTCTTTAATTCATAAACTTGGGCTCTCTTTTCCTTTTGTTCCTTTCTTGCGTGGTCGCGTAACTCTTTAAGTTGTTTAACTTTTTCGTTTGTTTGATTTCTTTTCTTTTTGATTTCTTCTGCTTGGCTGCGTAATGCTTGAATTTGTTTGTGAATTTCAGCTCTTTTCTGCGCCAATTCTTTTGCTTCGGCGTTTAGTTTGTCTCTTTCAGCCTTTAGCAGGGAAAGCTCTTGGTTTAATTCTTCAATCCTTTTTTGCAAGGGTTCGGACAATTTGGCTTCCTTTCTTTTGGGTTGTCAATTTGAGGATTTGGTGAATTAAGGTTTGACCTTCTTGCGAAGAGAAGAGGGGTAGATTCCAGTTTTCCTTAATTCGCCAACGCACAACACGTAGCCTTCCGCTCTTTTTCTGATACGGCTCTTTATAGATGAGGATTCCCCTCCTTTGCCAAGCCGGAGTTTCGGCTAGGTTGATGCCATACTGAAAAAGTTTTTCGTGCAGTTCATCAGCCTTTAACCCTTTCAAAATTTTAGCCGTTTCTAAAGGTGTATGTCCAATTTTTCGATGCAGCCAATAAGCATAGGCGTTGTTGTGGTTTCGCCACAAATTTAGTTGCCGCCAACACAAATAATCTATTATTTTATTTTTGGCGCAAATACTAACCCGCGAGTCAAAAGCCACTGGCAAGGCTTTTTTGAAGTGTTGGGCGATGGCTAAAGAAAAGGTGCTGGAAACGAGACTGGCTAACACGGAATTTATTTTTTCGATTCGCCCATCAAACGGCGCATCCGAAAGGAATAAAGCGTTCACTTCGTCGCTTGCCACATAAACAAGGGCAGGGTTAAAGTCGCCTTCATAAATGGCTTTTCCAGAAGCAACAAGGCATTGGGCAAACTTTTCATCAAAAGGTTTCATAGCTTCGACAGCGTCTGAAACAGCTTGAAAACGTCTTCCATCCAACCGAACAAAAAAGGGCATGTCACGGGCAATTTTAAGATGGGAAAAAATTTCGTTATACGATTGGTCGAGGCTTTCTTCATTCAAGGATGATTCTCGCATCGACTGTTTTTGCTCCCTTCTCATAGACCATAATTGGATTCAAGTCTAACTCTTTTATTTCCAAGTGTTCTGTCACAAGTTTTGAGGTGTTAAGCAGTATTTTTATTATGGCGTCCATGTCTGCTGGAGGCTGACCCCTATAACCCGTGAGAAGCGGATAACCCTTCACTTCTGTGATCATCTCTTTAGCCTCCTCTTCTGAAAGCGGCGCAATCCTGAAAGTCACGTCTTTCAAGACTTCCACGAATATGCCTCCAAGCCCAAACATAACTGCTGGACCGAATTGTGGGTCTTTAGTTGCGCCCACGATAACTTCAGTCGAGGAAGGAGCCATTTCCTGAACCAATACGCCCACAATCTTTGCGTTTGGCGCCTTTTTCTTCACGTTGTCCAATATTTGAATGTAAGCCTTCCTAACATCCTTGGAAGTTTTAATGTTGAGGACAACGCCGCCAACATCAAACTTGTGCAGAATGTCTGGAGAAACAATTTTTAAAACGACTGGATAGCCTATTTCCTCAGCAAATTCCACTGCTTCGTCCACTGTTTTTGCTACTTTAAACTTTGTAACTGGAATCCCATACTCTATGCAAACAGCCTTGGCTTCCGGCTCCAAAAGAAACTTTCTTCCACTCTTTCGAACGTCATCAAACATCTTTGAAACTTTTTCCATCAGAGTCAACCCCTTGAGTAAACATGAATGCGACTTCTCTTTCTAAATGTTCCTAATTTATAGTTTTCTGAAACATAAAAGGAAAAAGAAGTTAGTATTATGCTGTTTCAATTAAGTTGGTGGAGGCGGAGGCCATGTTGCATAGCTTTCATAACACCAAGCCATTATGTCTCCCCGATGGAGAATTTGTTTATCGCAGCCTACGTCTCCAAGTTTCCATTCAGATGAGGTGAAGTCCCAGTACCACCAAAGCCAAGACTTCATTTCAGCATCGTTATTTTCTACGCCGTTTATTGAGGTGACGAAGGCACCGAGCTCTGGAAAAGTCGTGTATTTCACTTCTGCAATTGCTTGTGTGGCGTCGAATAAAGTTGCTCCGAACGGGACTAAAGTTTCATTGTGCCATTGCAACGTTCCGTTTCCATAATTTATTAAAATATTAGTCTTGACGGAGATTGCGTCAACCATTTTTGAAAGTTCTTCTAGGTTACTGAAGAGCGTCTCTGTGCTTGTTGAAAGTTCTTCAAGTCCGTTCTCTAAGGCAGCGGAAAGATTTCCTAACCCAGTTTGAATAGTCTCTGTAAGTTGCTCGTATTCGTCATGATATGTTTTGAATTGTATGTAATAGTAGCCCATGAGGCTTGTTGCTGTAACTGACCAAACTAAAAGCCCTGCTACTACGAATGCTAAGGTTCTCTCTATCACCAAGATTTTTCACCTCCCATAAAATTTTTCATGGAGTTTGAAAGGGGAATAAGCAATAGTCCAAAAATGAATAGGTTAGAAGTGATGTGAATTAGTGAAAAGAATGCTCCCATGGCAAAGGCAGTAATTAAAGCAACTGTGAGAGGAGTTCCAGCTAGTGCTGATAATACAGCAACCCCGATGTTAGTGATAATGTCATAAAGAAGCGTAAGAAAAGCGCCTAGAATTGCTGCCTCGCTGTAAAGCGAAACGTAACTTTTCCGGATTTCGCTTCTCCCGAAAATGCCGCCAGCAACACCTATAATGAACATTCCCGCCATTTGAAAAGGCATTATTAAACCAGCCATTCCCCAAGGCGAGAAAAAACCATTTATAAACATCACAACAGCGCCAAACACTCCACCGACATGACTACCAAAAAATACACCTATAATAAAGGCGATAAGCGAAGTAAACTCGACATTTGGAGGTCTAGGGGTTAGCTGAATCCCTATACAAGCGGAGGCAAGTAAACTAAACAATGCAAGTTGGCGAGGTCTGTTGAAGCCCATTAAAAGGTGGTTGGATTATCCATCCATATAAAACTTTCGATTCACAATCTTGGAAGACAGTGAGCAGATTTGCCCAGTAATAAATGGAGTTAAACATGCGTAGACGAGGTAGCGACAAAATCTTGAAATTTCTTTCAGTAATAGGATAAATTTTTATCTTAATTAAAATATCAAAACAGTTTGTGAAACCGAGGAAAAATCATGTCTAAATCAAACATAACGTTTGAGGATTTTAAGAGTAAATGGGAGCAGATAATATCTAAGATAGAAAATGAAGCAATTGACGGTGAAGGTATAATTATGATTCGATACCATTTTGATAGAAGCAAAGCACTTTTTATAAATGGCTTAAATGAAGATGAATATACTTATAAAATTCTTGTCGAATTGGATATACTTACGAAGCTTGAAACAGCGCTTCAGATTGCACATTCCAGTTTTAGATTGAAGAATCTTGGGATATTAGCTAGAATATTTGGAGGAATATTCGAACTTATAAAAAGAGGAAAATAGTTTTCCCCTTTCTCTAGCTATTATGTTAGTTGCAAAGCGTTTAGATAGTAAACCATATTCTGGAAATCTTTCTGGTCTAAACATCTTTGGACTTTAAAAACAAATATAATGCGCCCAATTCTAGAATATGAAACGCTCCTTTTCAGAAAGAAAGTTTGGTCGGGCGGGCAGGATTTGAACCTGCGACACTCCGGTTTCTGCGTTGTTGTGTGCTTGGTAGGCTGGTGGCGTCTACCGGTTGGTAGGCGTCTACAGCGTCTTCGTCTGCTAGAGCCTATTCTAGCAGGCTCGGAAGCTCTACCAAGCTGAGCTACCGCCCGACCAAGAAATTATGGGATGTAAACGTCTATATAACTTTATTTTTTTGTTTGTAAAGGTTTATGGCAT
>JAWCNE010000077.1:0-5598 GCA_038849025.1 Bathyarchaeia archaeon | reverse complement strand
ATGTATGCAACTATTTTTACCATGTCGCATGGGAAAACGCAACACAAGAAGAAAAGAAGTACCTTCCAAATATAGAAAAAAGAATCCAAAAGGGAAACCTATCAGACATAATAAAAGCCGCGGTTAAAAAGAAAGCTCAGAAAACAGATTTCCGAGAAGCCATCATAGAAGTTTACCAAAAACTTATGAAGCACCTAAAAAACAACGAACCATTCACATAAACATGATTGTTAAAGATGAGATGGTCGTTACCTAAGCCCTTAAGAAATCGACAAATCAGACATAGGCTTATTCTCTTCCATTGTTTCTCTCCATAGTTCATTGGCGGCCTCTGAAATCATATAATCGAATATTTCTTTATACATTGGGCATAAGGGGGAGCATTTTTTGAAGGTGCCATAGGCTACGAAACTGTCTGCAGGACAACCGTTGCCACATATAAATTTGAATTCACAGTCACGACAACCTTCAATAATGGTTACACTAAGTTCCTGGAAGGATTTTAGGATAGGTGAGTTTTTCCATATTTCACCAAGGCTTTTCTCTCTTATGTTTCCAGCCCTCAAGGGCGCTTCATGAAGCGCGTCACAGGGATATACGTCGCCATTCGCAGCTAAACCGAGTAGACCTATTCCGGCACCGCATAAGTCTCTTTTCGTCATGTTAATAGCACTTGGTTGAAGTTCTTCGAAACTCGACTTAACACCAGTCTCCTTGGATGTTCTAAGTATGCGTTTCATTGTTGCCATTAATTCCTCAACCGTAAACTCAAGTGTAAGCCGATTGTCTGTTGCTCTTCCTTTAGTCTTTAATACTACATAATTTATTGATGGAAGGCCTAGCTTCTTTGCGAGATAAAGAATTTCATGGGCTTCATGTAAATTAGGCTTCATCAATGTTGTTCCTATCGTTGTTGTAATACCGTGTGCCAGCAAGATTTTGATGCCCTCAACAGCTTTTTCAAACGCTCCTTTTCCTCTTATATAATCATGCGTTTGAGGTGTTGCACCGTCTAAGCTTACGCCGACATTCACATTGTTTTCCTTGAAAAACACTGCATCAAATTCTGTAAGTAATGTGCCGTTCGTGTTGACCAAAATTCGGTCGATTTTATTTTTTTTAGCTTCTTTAATAACTGCATAGAGTTTTTCTTTTTCTAAAAGGGGTTCTCCACCGGTAATGAGTAAACTTTCTCCACCTAACTCGGCAAACTGCTGAATAACGCTAAGAAACTCGGATTTGGACAACTCGCCTTCAACCGAAGCTTCTGATGCGAAATAGCAGTGTTTGCATCTAAGGTTGCATCCTTCTGTTAAGTGAAGGACCAGCGAGCGCAGCTTGTCAGCAGTCCGCAGAGCTTTGATTGAAAACGGTGGACTGGTCGCTAAGAATCCAGCATGAATTAAAGATTGAACATAATTCTTAACACTTTCTTCATCCAGTTGAAGTTTACTTGAAGCTTCTTTTATTACTTCGTTTGCCGAACGCTTGCCATTGCATAATCGAAAAATCTCAACTCCTAGCGTATCTGCAACCATCATATTTGGCAGATCGGGGTTTAGAATTAAATAGAACCCGTTCATTTTTTTCAAAACCATGTTGCCAGTGCCATGAAAGAGAGGATTGTTTTCGAATTTATGCCAGTTGGTCACAGTCTCCATCCCCCTTGAATAAGTTTCTAGAAAAAGAAAAGGAAATTTGAGTTAAATCGCTTGCGTAATGTCTAGATTGGGCCCATTCGGAATACCATTGAGCAATCTTTTGGTGGTCTCCAACAGCACCAGTATGCCTTAGGATTCAATGGTTCTAGTTGCTCGACCAATATCTTATATTTTATCTTTGCCAAGATAATTCACCGTTCTTATAATTTACGAAGTAAGTTACTTATAAAATTTGTTGTGAAGAGCGTAATTGCTTTTTAGGTTTTTCCTTATTCTTCTCATAAGAATCCTTGCAATTCGCCATATGGAGTATGCAAACGCCACAGAGAAAAATATGGTCTCAAAGATCCATGAAACTAAACTTAAGAGGCTTGCTTGCTGAAACAACGTAAGTAGCGCCCAAGTTAGCCTTAGGTATTCTCTAAATGTCAAAATAGCCCAAGGAATTATTATGCATAAAAAGGTGATGTTCACTATTATTGTTAGAGGAGTATAAATTTTCAAGATTCTCCGCTCACTTTTAGAATAGGTTGTGATAAATTCTTGATATTCTTCTTTTGGAAGCAATCTAAACTTGTACTTTAGCCAGGAGAGTGTATAACTCCAAGCATGGGAGTGAAGATTTGGAAACGCTACCATACTTTGCAAAATGTAATATCCGTCACTTTCTATAAGAGGGTCAAACCCAAAAAGAACCGAAAGATATGCTCCGAAGGCTAGCATTAATAATAGCTGAGAAATTGGCGCAGAGAACAGAAAACTCAAAATAAAGCAAAAATTTCCTGTAAAGAGTGTCATAAGGGGGCCTGCAAGAAAAACAAAGCTGCTTTTTTTCTTGTCTAGCAGCCAAACATCGCTTGTGTCTGTGTAAAAGAAAAAGGTAAAAAGATATAGGGCGATTCCAATCTCTGAGGGTTTCCCTCCAAAATGATAACATGCAATTGCATGAGCCAGTTCATGTAAAATTCCTAAAAAAGGAATGATAACGAATAAATACAGCATTAAAGCTAGAAAGAAAGAATCTTGTACGAAGAATATCTGACTTACCGATAAAACTCCGAGAAAAATTAGTGAGACAAACAAGAGGACAATAACCATGTTGACGCATAAAAATAGAACAAAGAAACCTTTTTTGAAGAATTGTGACGTAAACTTAGATAAAACGGATAAAATTCCTTCGAGATTTCTGACCAGTGGAAAGTAACGCACTCGAAGCTTTTCTTCTTTTGTCATGGAATGTGGTGTTGGATAATTCTCGATGAATCCTTTCTCACCCAAAAGCGTAATAAACTGTAACAGATCAACCTCAATATCTCTACTTCGGAGTATGTCACTTATTTGCTGTAGTGTAGTATTTCCGTCCAACATTTCGATTATGTTTTTCCCCTCTTGATGAATTTTCAAGTATGTGGCTTTCCTCGGTCTTGCAATGACGTAAAATTTTCCTCTTTCGTCTTCTTTCAAGAATCTTATTTTTACATCGGCTGCAAGTTTGGGCTTGAAAGCCCAAGAAGGTTCCATTGATTGCTTTGTCACAATAGCGAAACTCCCCCTTTTACTCAATAAGGATAGTTCAATGATAAATTAACCTTGTGCACTCACTAATAGAGAATGTATAGTTCAAATGAAGCCTATGTGAATGATTCTGGCTTAAATCCATCCAAAAAGCATTAAAGAATGAACCATTCAAATGACAAATCACTAAGGGATTCCCAATGCCTACCACTAATCGTCAAGAAAACTTCTTCCATGTTTGCGGTACATGTCCAATTCGCTGCTGCCAAAACGCCAGACCACCAATAACGAAGGAAAGAAAACGCATAATAGAGAAATACCTCCAAGAAAATGGAATTTCAATCCCTAACCCCTTCATGCAAGCTGACTACGTTTTTCCAAGAGAAGATGAAGAAGGATACTGCGTTTTCCATGAAAAAGAAACCAAAAAATGCATAATTCACCCAGTGAAACCGGAAACATGCGTTGCTGGACCCATAACCTTTGACGTAAACCCGAAAACAGGGAAAATCGAATGGTACCTAAAAATGGAAAAAATCTGCCCGCTCGCAGGAAAACTCTACAGAAACACAAAAATGCTTGAAACTCACCTAAAATCGGCAAAGAAGGAAATTTTAAGACTGATTCGCCAACTTGACGCCAAGGCTTTAAATGCCATACTAAAAATAGAGGAGCCTGAAACCTTCAAAATAGACGAAACAGAAATATGACACAGAATTTTCACGGATCTCTAATTCTGGCGTGCGTATTTACTCATAAACAAGTTTCCCATTTTTCATTAGAAGCATATCGTCGACTTCTATGCTGGGCTTATGCAATACAAAATCCCAGTGTATCGTGGCTTTGTTTACTCCTCCTAGGTGAATGTTGTTCCCTATGGCTATGTGGGCTGTCCCAAGCGCTTTTTCATCAAACATTCTGTAACCCGTGAGTTTCACGCCGTAGTTTATTCCAATACCAACTTCTGCTATCCTATCTTTGTCGCCTTCAGCTTTATCCAACAATTTTCTAAACATGTTGTTTCCCTTTTCAGCCTTGAACTTTTCAACTTTCCCTTCTTTGAAATGAAGCTTAAGGTTTTGAATGTGGTAGTCTCTGAATTCTTTCACCATAAGCATACCGTTTGCAGAAGTTTCGATAGGAGCGACGTAGACTTCTCCTCCGGGAACCTCTACTTCACATTCTTTTCCGCTTGAAAAGCAGTCTTCTAATGTTCCAATTTCTACTCCAACATGCCGTTTATGAATGCTTAAGGTTAAATCGGTGCCTTCAGCGTCATAAACATGAACTGAAGCCTTTCCATGAAGCCTAGAAGCGATAAAGTTTCCGATTTTCCGAATTTTCGCATAATCAACATTAACAGCTTCAAAGAACGCTTGAAGATATCGTTTATAGGATATCCCTATGTTTTCTATGGATAAGGCAGAGAGCAAATTTACATAAAGGTTAGGTTTAGCCCTTATAGTTTCATAGACATTGTCCCAAAATGAAAACATGGCTTTTTTAACATTTATTGGGCACTTTTCTAAATCGCTAAACTGGCTCAGCCAAATAATGACATCAGAATTTATCAAAAGGGAATACACATGTTTGGGAAGAACCCTAATCACGTTTTCAGGTAAAATTTTTGCGTGCTTCGAAAAGACCCTATCGTCAAATACCCATAAATAAGGATAAGCCCCTAGGGCATAAGATTCAATCATTATATGTTCTGCCAAAGTCTTATTATGAAGACCACATATAAGGAGCACATTAAACCTTTCCTTTAAACACGCCACACTTGTGGCTAGGACATATGCAGCCTCTCTCATCAACTTATTCATGGGTAATCGTGTCACCATGTCTTTTCTAATAAGCTAACTGCTATTTCTCTTTTACAATACGAAATATATGAGAAACATTAAAACCGAGAATTAAACGATACCCAAAAGCTATGCAGCGGTCAGATTTAACATCGGTTTAAATTATCGGAATTTTGTCTGAGTGAAAATTTTGATCATGCAATAGCATGAGGGGGGATTTACACCTCTACATGACGTAACGCGTGGGTCTTGCGTTTTAGGCGCTTATTTTTCCTCAGCAGTATTAGGAGCAGCAGTGTAGCTGTAATGAAGAGTGTCAAGAAGAGTGACTGAAATTCTGGGATTATGTTGGCTTGGGAGGCTGTTGAAATGGCAATTGCGCCTAAGCTGTCGGTTACGTTGACATAAACGGTGTAAAAGCCGATGGAAGTTGGCGTAAAATTCCAGCTGTCAGAAGTCGCACCAGAGACTGGAGTTCCGTTAAGATACCACTGATAAGAGTAAGGCGAAGTGCCTCCAGACACGGTGGAATTGAACTGCTGAGACTGCCCAACATCCAAAGTGAAGGATGAAGGTGAGATGGATACAACAAGGGGCTCGCCAAAAGCGTAAACCTTACC
>JAWCNE010000076.1:0-5598 GCA_038849025.1 Bathyarchaeia archaeon | reverse complement strand
CCAGGATCGTAGTAGACAGAGATAATCTCATAATTGATGGCGCAGGCTATACGCTTCACGGCAACTATAATGGTACACGAACAGACTCATGGGTTGTCGGTAAAGGCCCTAATCAAACACGCAATGAAACCGTGATTCCGTGGTCTATAGGAATAGATTTAGCAAACAAAAATAGATATAACCTGACGGTTAGAAACCTTAACATAAGGAATTTCTATATAGGCATATACGTTTGGACAACAAATAACACTATAATCGACTGCGCAGTTACCAACTGCATTATAGGCATTCTACTCTCAGGAGATTCAAATAAAATAATAAGAAATTACATCGCACGCAACGAGCAAGGCATATTTTTCGGCGTAAACAGTCCTGGAAATGAACCCATAAACGTAATACTCTCACACAACAGCTTCATTAATAACAGCGTACATTTCAGCGGTTGCCTCTGTGAAGAATACAATCCAAATGAGCCCATACATACATGGGACAACGGCAAAGAAGGCAACTACTGGGACAACTACAATGGCACAGACGCCGACGGCGACGGCATAGGCGATACACCCTACATAATTGACCCACAGAATCAAGATCGCTATCCGCTAATGCGAGGCGTGGCTACACCGCCAACCCCTGCCTCAAGCATATCTACCGTAACAATAATCACGGCTGCTGCAATAGGAGTAATCACTTTTATTGCGATTGTTGGCTACAGAAAAATCCTAATCGCGAAAAGAAAGGCTAGCAAATGTCGCCATATTCCGGTCAAGTGAATGAATCTACGATGGTCCCACTTCAAACCACGATTCATACGCTTTAGGAGCAACAACCGCCATTAGTAAAAACATACTTCTCAAGAGCAGCATAGGCTTAATTATTATGTCAGCCATTAGAGATGCTACTTTTGCATGCAGTACCTTTCGGCGCGCCATTTGACAACAGCATAGGCGTGGCAAAACTACGAAATCCGCATTGAATGTTTATAGCCAAGCTGGCGACGGGTGCTCGAAGAGGTTTTAGTAGAATCCTTCAGCGGGTTTTTCGCCGCGTTTTTTTAGTTTTTTGAACCGTAATTTTGCTGTTAGGATTTTCTCTGTGGCGAAAAGCCTTGAAGCTGCATACATGACAACTATTGTGAAGACTGAAACGTAGATTATGCCGAGGGCTGCGGTCCAATAATCGCCCATTGTGATGGCTCTTGAAGCGATAATAGGATGGCTGTATGGAATAGCGTACAAAACCAGCTTAAAGGCGAGAGGCAAGGTGTTAATGTTCACATACATTAAGGCAAAGGCTGGAAGGAAGATGAATGGGTAAATGTAGCTTGCAAAGGACTGGGCGCTTCGGACGTCTTCTGCAAAAGCGGACAAGATGACGGCTAATGCTAAGGCTGAAAGCATAGTCACGAAAAGGGATAAACCCAAAAGTAGATACCCTAAAAATGATGGCGCAAGCCCCAAGGAAGCCAAATCAATGCTTACGTTGGCGGTAACTCCAGAAAGAACAGAACCCATGAGATAGCTGTAGCCAGCCATATAGGCTATGGCACCTACTGCCGCAACAATGATTGAGCCTGAAAGCTTTCCTAAAAGTATGGCGAGGCGGTCCATAGGCATAGTTAATAGTGTTTCAAGGGTTTTCTCTTCTTTTTCCATAGCCACTGAGGTTGCAGCTATCTGCACAGAATAAGTTAGCAAAATCATAATTGTAATGGGCAATGCGATGGACTGGGACATCATTAAGCCAGATAGCATAGCTGGGTCAACGCCATACTTAATTTCACCTTTAACGATTGCAGATTTCTCCGCATACAACACATCCGGAGCTATTATCCTGTTAAATTGGCTTATTAACTCGTCAACTATAGAAGAGCCGATGGTTTCGAACATGCCCGTTCCAAGAAAAACGCCGTAAAACCTCAAAGACGCCTTTACGCTTGGGTTGCTAAGGTGAGCGGTAACGTTTTCGCTGAATCCTTGGGGGATTTCCAAAATCTGTGTTGTATTGTACTTGTCTATTAGTTCCAAAACTTTACCATTTTCAAGTGCAGTATTGTTTTCAACTGAAACCTTAACTCCTGCTTTTTGAAGAAAACCTATGAAAGTATGAGACCATTCTCCGAAGTCATTATTCACCACCACTATGGTTGCCTTTACAGCTTGTTCTTGCGCAGACTGTACAGCGTATCCTATTACTGCGCCTAAAACTGGAAACATTATCAAAGGAACAATTATCATCCCCAAAAGGATTTTAGGGTCTCGAATAAGTTCTTTAAGCTCTTTTAAAAGAAGGTTGCCAAAGCCTTTAAGCAATTTTAACCACCTTCACGAAAACCTCTTCCAAGTTTTCACCCTCAAACTTTTCCTTAAGCTCTTGAGGTTTGCCTTCAGCAACCAATTTACCCTTGTTTACAAGGGCAACTCTGTTACACAAGTGTTCCACCTCCAACATGTTGTGGCTTGAAAGAAGCACTGTAATGCCATGTTCTTTAACGTACTTTTTAATTATGTCCCTAACATGGTAGGCGTGGATAACATCTAAACCGCTTGTAGGCTCGTCCAGAATGGCCAATTTTGGTTTCATCATTAAGGCTCTCGCAACAAGTAAGCGGCGCTTCATTCCCTTGCTGTAGGCTTTAGTTTTATCTTTCAGCCTTTCGCCTAAACCAGATATTTCAGCAGCCTCATTAACCATCTCGCGAGCCTCATCTTTATTCTTCGTGTGGAATTTAGCCATAAATTCTAAGTATTCCCATCCTGAAAGATACCTGTAAGCGCCAGCCTCTTCTGGAAGATAAGAAATAATCTTGCGAACCTCAGCAGCATTTTCTACAACATCAAGCCCGAAAACCTTTACAGTACCTGATGAAGGCAAAAGCAAAGTGGAAACTATCCGCAATGCCGTGGTCTTCCCAGCCCCATTAGGGCCAATGAGCCCAAAAATCTCTTTAGGCCTTACACTAAAACTTAAACAATCTAAAGCGCGAATTTTGCCAAAATTTTTAGTTACGTCAGAGGCTTCTACTGCCAAATCCATAAAAATATCCTCACTTTAAACGAGTCAAGCAAACTAGACTTAGCTATTTAAGCATTCTTATGGCAGTAAGCTGAGGCGTCACGCGCATGTCAGACTTTCCAGTCCAATTCATGTCTTCCGGAGAAAAACGCCGTTATTATTCCTATAATAAGTATTAGGGCGGCTAATGGCTGGTAGAATAAGAAGTATATCAAGAATTCTGCAAGGTTGAAGCGAAGTTTCAGCTTTTTTGACACCGCATAAAAGAATAGTGAGAACAAGAAGAAGCTGAGGAAAATTGTCGTCAAACTTGTGAGGAGAAGTTCTCCAATATACGGTACAAATGGGGTTAAAAGGCTAGAGTGCATCACGAAAAACGATGGAATGAAATTGGGAATTTTGTAGCCTATAAAACTCATGAAAAAATAATTGAATACTATTGGAATGAACGTTGGGAAAAGTATGATGAGACTTGGAATCACAATGTAGGGATATTTCGCCATATACTTCAAAAATTTTTTCCAATAATTTTTAAGCCATAAGCCAGTACCTATACCCCACCTTTTCCTCTGGGTTAACCATTTACTCCAGTTAGACGGCGCTTTAGTGTAGACCTCTATTTTTTGCGTGTATTTGAACTTTTTATTTTTTAAAAGAGCCTTCGCTGCTAGGTCAAAGTCTTCTGAAATCACCCTTGAAAAGCCTCCGATTTCTTCGAAAGCTTCTCTTTTAATGGCGAAGGCGGCTCCGTTGATGCCAATACACTTTTGCACAAGCTTGGAGTAAAGATAGCTCACCAGGTTAGAGCTAATAAATTCATAGTTCACCATCCTCGAGATAAAAGAATCAGTTATAATCTTCTTTTTAACATCGAGAATTTCAGCTTCCCCAATTTCCCTTTCTATTAATTCTAAAAACTCGTCACCCTTGAGTTGGACATCTGAATCAATAAAAACTAAAATTTTCCCTTTGGAAATTTTTATGGCGCTGTTTAGGGCTTCCACCTTGCCCCTTCTTTTACTGCTCAAAAGAAAATTCACTTTGTCTCCATATTTCTTAACCACTTTAAAGGATTTTTCGTCGGGTTCATCTATGGCAACAAAAATTTCCTTATTCTCATAAGCACAGTGGGTTAGCTCTTCTAGTAAAGCATCTAACAATTCCGAGTTCTTATAAACAGGTATAAATATACTTATCTTTCTTCCAGCAGAAGCCCTTGAAATATTAATGAACTCGTCTTCAGCTGCAATTGAGCTGTTTGTTTCGTTTCTTAAGCCTAGCGCCTTGCCCATAGATGACCCGGCTTTATGGAATTAAACGTGTACCTTCAATCAGCTTGTTTTATGCTTGATTTAGTTTATATTGGTTTGTGTCTTATATGACATACATTGGCGGCTGGTAGTTAGCTAGTTTGAACCTTGAGCCGCCAGCACTTCAGACTGAAAATATATATTCAAACTGAAACAGCTGCTCAAAATACCATATCAGAAAAGTCTAAATTAACCTTATAACTCAAAACAAGCTAGAAAAGCTTGGGCCGGTAGTTCAGTCTGGTATGAACGCCCGACTTGCACTCGGGAGGTCGGGGGTTCAAATCCCCCCCGGTCCACTTTGCTTTTTCTTTTTGGAAAAGAGAATTTCAACAGGAGAAAATTCTGTTTTGTTTTTTGAGTCGGGTATTATAGAATGCTTTGGAGTCTTCATCTTTTGTTAAATTATTTTGCAGTTTCGTTAGCGAATTTTGATGCGAAGAATGCGGTTGTTTTTCCTTTTTTAGTTTTAAAATAGTTATGCCTATTATGGAAGCTGCAGCTATGGTGCCAAGGATTATTAAGATTATTGTTAGTGGTGTTAAGGGTGTTGATTGTGGAGGATTTTGGTTTGGCGGTATTTGCAGTGTTATTACTGACGTGGCTGCGGAGTTTCCGGCGTTGTCGTATGCTATGACCTTGTACTGGATTTGTGTTCCGGCTGGTTGTCCCGGAATATAGCCTTCCCAGAAACCTGATGTGATGTTGAAGTTCATGGTGACATTAATCCATGAAGCGCCTCCGTCCAAGCTGTAGAGGAGAATCGCTTCTTTCACCCCACTATCTGCGTCCGTTACTTTTGCTGAAATCTTAACTTCTTGGTTGCGCTGAATAGTGCCTTGGGGTGTGCGAACAATTGATTCGATGATCGGGGGGATCCTGTCCACCGTTGGCGGGGCGCCATCCCATGAGGGTGCCCCAGGGCTAGGAGCGTTTAGAAACGGGGTGTAAATTACCTTTCCAAGTCGGAAATCGTCATAGAAATCCCATATATGCTCGTCGATTAGCGAGGTGTCTGTGGTTCCCCACCAGTTATACGTCATATTAACGTCATGGGAGCCCCAAAGGCGGGCGTCATAGTATTTGTTACCCATAATGTTATTGTGGAGAATTGAAGATGGCGAGTAAGACAGTGTCACTCCATTAAGGTTTCCACTTATTGTGTTGTTGGCTATTATAGCTTGTGAATTGGAATCAACACTAATTCCGCCGCTACCTTCTTCGTACTCGGCACCGTTCATCACGATTTTGTTCCGATATATTTTAGGTGAAC
>JAWCNE010000075.1:0-5850 GCA_038849025.1 Bathyarchaeia archaeon | reverse complement strand
GAATGTGGTTTTGACGGTGCTTGTTGCCATAGCCATTGTTATAGGCGCAGCTAACCTTTACGCACTAAGAAAACGAAAATAGCCTAAAGAGGGAAAATAGGCGACTCTTCCATTCCCCTCTTTTTGTTTCCATTTTAATGAAGAATGCCTATACAGAGTTTAGACGCGAACGGTGTTGACGCCCGGTTTCTTTTCCATGCTTCGACTAGAACAGTCCTAATCTCGCCTGTCCGAATAGTTGAGCTCAGCGGTGGAGACATTCAGATAAGCTGTACGCCGAAGCGCCCTATGCAGAGAAAAGCATTGAATATACAGTAATGGAAACCCAAAACACGAAGAACCATAAGGGTTTAGACGCCGAGACTGCAACGCCCACCCAAAACAGTCCTCTACCCGAAGGATTAACAAGAACATTCCAAGACATTAAACATAATACCTAATCCCATAAAAACAATACCGCGACAAACAAACCTTCCATTAGTGTCTCCTAACAGAAAACTCTCTTTGCTTTGCAATTAATGTAGGAGTTAAAAATCCACTCTCTGAATTAAGAAATAGAGATGAGGAGTATGAAACTCGTGATAAAGGTAGTAATTTTGGTGGCTTTTATGGTCGCACTCGGAATCTCAAGCCACTATTACCCTCAAATATATGAGTTCATTTCAGTTATTGTCAAGGATCCTTTGTGGGCAAGCGTCTTTGTTAATACGATATTGGTTGCAATAAATGCTTATTACGCATGGCAGGTAAGACAAACAATATGTGAAATGGAAAAAGCAAGAAAGGGCTGAATTTCTTCCTCATGTTAGGGCCGAATTAAGTTGGTTAGGGCCTGTCTTTTTGGTTTTAGAGTTAACTAATTTTGGCAAAGGACCCGCTGTAAACATAAATGCTCAAATAACCTTTCTACCCTCAAACGAGAAAAGGCTTTGGAGCCAATCAATAATGTCACCAAATGAATCCATTCGTATTTTTCTACAGAAGGAAATATAGACAAATTGTGTGAATTATCTGCTTAAATATTAGTCGAGGGAAAGTATAGAGATATTTTTGGTCAGACTTTTGAGATAAATGATACCATCGATACTATGGAGTTTATTAAACAAGCTAAGCAACTTCAACAACTTGCAGAAAAGGATGTCCCAAGACTTATCGAAAACATTAAAAATGAACTAGCAAAAATTGGTCAGACGCTTGATAGAATTGAATACAACCAAAGATATGTGCCGAGGCGAACAGGAGAAGAAAAACAATAATAGGGTATTAGCTGGTTTTTATGAGGCGTCCAAGAGCTCAAATTTCACTTTATAGAATTTCAGTTTGACTAAATCTTTTATTGCTTTGATTGCCCATTCAAGGTTTGAATCGCTTGAATGAGCTACAATTATTCCTCTGACTTTTGGTGTAAGATTCTTTTTAATCCATCCTACATAACGTAAGATCTGCCCTACGACTTTGTCGCTTTCTCTTCCTTTTTTAGTTTCGACTATAACATAGTTGCCATCTTTATCTTTAAAGAGAATGTCAATATTTCCTGCATCCGTTGGATATTCGTTCCCGATTAGTTGTAAACCCTGTTCAAGTATGTTTGGGTTTTCAGCAAGGTAATCTCTGAGGGTTCTTTCGAGACTTATTGAAAATGCTGGTTAAGTTGGTGCAGGTTGTTCTAGTTCTTCAGGGGGCGGTTGCTCTTTCATAACTTCCTCTACGGATTTCCACTCTTCGGTGAGCTCAATAATTGTCCGCTGTCTCATAAGTTTTCTTTTCAGCTCCTCAGGCAAAAGTTCTATGGATAAAGGCGGATCTGGTATTTTAAGCCATTTCACATCTCTTCTATGGTTGTAGAGATAATATACCTCGCTCTCTTCCTCTTTGTAATAATAATCGCTTAAAATTTCACCTACTGCATAAATGCTCTTATTTTCATAAATCAGCACCTTATCACCCTTTTTCAGATCATAGAAAAACTCCAGCACTTGGTCAGGAAGGCTATCAGGATAAACATCGTAAAACTCATTGATTATCTCATTCCGGTTAGCAAACTTTCTTAAGTCGCCAATAATTATTCCAGCCTATCGCTATATAATTTTTAGTTTTGAACTCTTCCCACAAATAAGCCTGTTTTCCAGGCGATATTTTCCAAAATCTAATGCCGATTAAAGAAGTCAATTATCGCTACCTCTTGGAGTGTTTGACTTTTATTATGCTAGGGCATTAACTGTTTTCTCCTAACACTATCGTTAGCTATGTTAACTGTTGCTACGTAGAAGCCTTGCTTGCTTTTGTATCATGGTTTCCCCATCGTTCCCATGATACAATGGTTTCCATTGGAAGACGGGGAAGGTGTGGTTGACCGGATTCACCAGTATCGGGCCACCCGAGTCCCACAACGCCCGCTACAACCACGTAATCTGGGATCCCGAAAGTTGCACGCACCTTGTCCTCATCAACCCCACCTAGCCAGAATCCAGCTAATCCTATGGAGAGAGCCGCGAGGAGTAACTGGTGGCCGAAGAGCATAGCGTTCTTTACTGCATGAAGGCGAAGCTTGGCTGGGTCTTTTCCGTAGTAGGAACGAATGAAATCAATGTAAGCATCCCGCTTATCAACCCGACATCGCCTAGCGGAAATGAACTCATCAACAACACGAGGAGCATCCTCATGAAAAACGCGGGTGGACGCCGCTATAATCACATCCACTGCGGCTTGTGTCACTTGCCTCTGACCAAAGCAGCAATCGCGAAGACGACGCTTAGCCTCTTTTGAGTAACATACCACAGGCCGCCACGGTTGCAAATTGAATTCGGAAGGCGCGCGTGAGGCCACGTCCAATAGGGCTTGCACAGTAGTCTTCGGAATATCACGCTTTGCGAACCGTCGGGTTGTAACACGTCTTCGCAGGACCGACAGAAATGCTCCATTAGGTTCGAGCTTATAAGATTTCGGGAACGAAAGTTGCAGCGTGCGAAGTTCGCAGCTTTCAACACCAGATTTGACAAAAGGGTCAGACTCTGCTATTGCTTTAGCCTCCTCGAAAGACTCTGCACGAATAATTATCATGCCACCATTATGGTCAGTAAAAGGACCAGCTAAAACCATTTGCCCTTTTTCCTCAAGTTGCTCTAGATGAGCAACATGAGCCTTGATTAACTCTTCAGTTATTCTTTTTTCAGAAACCTTTGATAACAGAATGACATAACGAACCGATTTGTCATTATACATAACCTTCGCAACCTGTAGTGAGATTACAACAGATGATAACAAATAAATTTAATAATTTTTCTTTTCTGCCTTTTCCCGATAAACCTGTTGGAGGTTTCATCTTCGAGTTAAGTCTTGACGGCATTCAAAAAAGCGCGAAAATTCCGATAATTTAAACTGATGTTTAAACCATAACCTCTGAGTTCTGTTGGTCACTGTTAAGTGCAAGATATGTTTGGAGCCGTGTTCTTTTAGACGTTACTAACAGAAAACTTGCTGTGAGTTCGAGTTTAGCTTATTGCAAAAATTTAAA
The DNA here is from genome assembly GCA_038849025.1 of Bathyarchaeia archaeon. Taxonomy (GTDB): domain Archaea; phylum Thermoproteota; class Bathyarchaeia; order Bathyarchaeales; family Bathycorpusculaceae; genus WUQU01. Next base: position 2,336 of record JAWCNE010000075.1, on the reverse strand, counting down.
AATGGGATTGTTGCTTAATGTATGGTTTTGGTGTTTCAGATGAGGCGCGTGTTCCTTGCGTGCATGTTGATGCTGGGGTTGACATCTGGTTTCTTGGGGTTTGTGTTCAAGGTTTCGGTGGTTCGTGCATGGGTTGGCACTGTTTACATAAGGAGTGATGGACGTATTGATCCTGTTGGTGCACCAATTAACACAACCGATAAAGTCGTGTATCAGCTATGGGACAACATTAGCGTGAGCAGTCTTATGGCAAGCGGTATCGTCATAGAACGCGATAACATCATTCTGGATGGGGATGGTTTCACAGTGCAAGGATCATCATCCTTACTTACTAAAGGGGTGGATTTGAGCCAGCGAAATAATGTGACCGTAAGGAATTTGAAAGTTCAAGGGCACGCCATGGGCTTTAACGTGTATCAGAGCGTTAACGTCAAGATTCAAGCATGCAATGTAATTAATAACAATTGGGGAATCGACTTAACATATTCCAACAACAGCATCATTTTGGAAAACAATTTTATGGGCAACGGCTATGCAATCCGGTTGGGAAGCTCCTCAACTCAAAACACTCTTTTGCGTAACAATGTGGCTGGTGCTGGAGATGGCATCGTAATCCAGGAAAACTGTAACTTCAACGTTATATCGGAAAATTACCTAAATGGAAGCTTCTTAGAAACAGCAACTGGAATAGCGATCAGCGCTTCAGAGAATAAGATTTTAAGGAACACGATAACCTCATATGGTGCTGCGGGGATCAGCCTTTCCTACGCCTCAAAAAATCTCGTTTATGGAAATGACATCACCCTTAACGGAGCTGTTGGCGTCGACTTGTATGAGTATGCGGATAACAATACCGTGGCTGGAAACACAATTGCGGTGAATGGCTATGGAATCAGAATTTATCAGGCTTCAAACAACAAAATCTTCAATAACGTCTTTTATAACAATGGCCTCAACATAGAAATAGACGGAGTGAATGGCAATCTTTTCAATGGAGGCTATCCTTGCGGAGGAAACTACTGGTCTGACTATGAAGGTGAAGATAGATACCATGGCGAAAACCAGAATGTTCCAGGGGCAGACGGCATAGGAGACTACGCGTATGTTACCGATAGCACAATTGACGAATACCCGTTAATGGCGCCCTTAAACCTAACCTATGTCGGAGCATGGGAAGACATCGATTATTATATAGGTATTGCGAGCAACTCCACAGTAACAGACATCCTCTTTAACCCTGAACTAGGACCCTACCTGAGATTCAATGTTTCCGGGCTAGATGGAACCACTGGATTCTGCAGAATAACAATTCCGAAAGCAGTTTTATGGACAGAAAACGGCTGGAAAATAACGGTCAACGGCCAAGAAATTGGAAACTACCTAGAACTTTCAGACCAGAAAAACACGTATCTATACTTCACATACACACACAGCACAAAAACCATAACAATCCAAGGAACAAACGTCATACCAGAATACCCCACAACCACACTACCAATACTCCTACTACTCATAACAACATTAACAACAATCATAAACAAAAAGCAAAGAAAGCCAAAAACATCTCATGATTAGACGTCAAAATTCCTCAATTTTTCTGTTAGTGTCTCCTAAAGGAATAGCCTAAATTATTTTACGCTTTTTGGGATTTTATGTCTCCGCTTTTTATGAGCCACCGTTGCGCGTCCAAAATGAACAGGAGATATGGTTTTTTCTCATCTCGAAACTCTGAACATGGGTCTTCTTTATTACCTAAATTGAGCCTATAGAGAATCCAATCTATTTCAAACCGCTTTGAAAGATCTCTTATTTTCTCCATTAAAGTATTGAACATATTTTTGTCTCCATCTGAATATACGCTTACACATAGCAAGACGAATTTTAGGTTACTATATCGACTTTTCCTCGACACATATGCCTTTAACGATTCAAGTTTTTCAAACCAATTTCTTCTGTTGTTTTCAACTTCGGCTACACCTGTAAGCATGAATTTGTCTCCATCAATTTTTTCAAGAAAAAGTATATCGGCGGAATACCACTGCTCTCCCTCACCCTTTATATATGGCGCAGGGTTGATCACCATATGCGCGTCTGGGTTAATATCAATCCACCACCTAATCCATTCGCCAACAATGCCATCATGAGGTCTACGTCCTCTCATTTTTGATAATCTGCCCAATCACAATGACCCTACCAGTAAATCCCTTTAATTTCTTTTAAAATTTAACAGTTACCCTCGCTACTTCAAATACTTAAATCTTCAAACCCCAAACTTGTATTTTGACAAAACCTTCTATTAGTCGCTGTTAAAAGAACATAGCTAATCGCAAATGGTT
>JAWCNE010000074.1:0-5961 GCA_038849025.1 Bathyarchaeia archaeon | reverse complement strand
TCCGTCTGTTATTTTATGGATTTTTACTCCGAAGGCGATGTTATCGAAAATTGATTTTGGAAGGGGGTTTGGTTTCTGAAAAACCATTCCAACTTTTCTTCTTAACTCATAAACGTCTGTGTTTCCATTGTATATGTTTTGTCCATCAATATATATTTCGCCTGTGGTGTGGCATCCGTCTATAATTTCATTCATTCGGTTGATCGCCCTTAGGAAGGTGCTTTTTCCACAACCAGAAGGTCCCATTATTGCAGTTACAGAATTCTCTTTTATGGTGAGTGTTACATTCTTCAGAACGTGATTGTCTTTAAACCATACGTTAAGTTTTTTTATGTCTATCTTAGCCATGGCTGTCTCCTCCGATAGTGAATCCTTAGAGCTATGCCAATCGACGCAAAAGAGATTACAAGCAAGAAAAGAATGAGAGCTATTCCGAAAACCTTGTTCGGCGATTCTCCCAAGGCGACAATTTTCACGAATAAATTGAAGGCCAAAGCCATAACGGGTTCAAATGGCGACTTAGGTAAGCCCCTAGTTACTAAGACACATGAAGTGAAGAGTATCGCCGCCGTTTCCCCAGCAACCCTCGCTATACCCAGTAAAATGCTTGTAATTACCCCTGGAGCAGCGGAAGGAACCGTAATTGATTTTACGGTATCCCATTTAGAAGCTCCAAGCGCTAAGGCTGCTTCTTTAAAGGCGTCTGGAACCATTTTAATTGCTTCTTCTGTCCCCCTTATCACTATGGGAAGCATCATTAACGCCAGGGTTAACCATCCAGCGGCAAGAGAAATCCCCAAACCAAGCTGTCTGCAGAAGAACGTATAGCCAAATAATCCTATAAGTATGGATGGCATTCCAGCCAGATTGTTGATGGCTTGGTCTATGAAACTTATTAACTTTCCATGGCGGGCATATTCTGTTAGATATATGGCCGCAAAAACTCCAATGGGACCCGCAACCACGGCTGCGCCTAGCAATAGGTAGGCTGTTCCAACTATCATTTCAAAAAGTCCGCCTTGAAGGACGCTCTTGGTTAAAAGATCCAGCTTAATCGTGTCAATTCCGGTTAGAAGGACTGATGTTATCCAGAAAAAAGTTATAAGGCAAATAGCAGTCGGTACCCCCAAAATTGTGAAAAACGCTTTTTCCAAATTCTTATATGCCATCATCAGACCTTCCGACCTTTAGTCGCTTTTTTGGCAAACATGTCTGCCAACAAGTTTACAACAAAGGCTATTATGAACAAAATTAAGCCCAAACCGAATAAAGCGCTGTATTCGAGAGTTCCAACAGCCGCCTCGCCCATCTGCATGGCTATGACGGCTGTAAGCGTGTATACTGGCGATAGAAAATTCCAGGGGGGCGTCGGGATCAAAGCTACATTGCCAGCCACCATGAGCACCGCTACTGTTTCGCCAATTGCTCTTCCAAACCCTAACATAACACTTGCAAAGATTCCTGACTTTGCTGTGGGAACAACCACTTCCTTTAATACTTGCCATTTAGTTGCTCCAAGCGCCAATGCTGCTTCTTTATACTCTTTAGTAACTGCAGCTAATGTTTCTCCTGAAACGCTCATAATTGTTGGAACGGCCATTATACCTAACACAAGAGAAGCTGTTAATGCTACAGTTCCAGATGATGGCCCAAATATGGAGGCTATTTGTGGAGCAAGAAATAACATGCCTATAAATCCATATATTATTGAGGGAATGGATGCTAGAAGTTCGATTGTGGATTTTACGATATCTCTTATCGAAAACGGCAATACCTCTTGTATGAAGATTGCCGTGGCAACTCCGATGGGAATAGCTATCATAAGAGCTCCAGCTACAACCATGAGAGAACCATATATGATCGGAAGGGCTCCGTATAGGTTAGAGTTGGTTTCCCAAACGGGACCTGTTATAAAATTTATTCCAAACGTAAAGAAAGCTTGCATCCCCTCTTTTGCTATAAACAAGAGCATTAGAAAAAGGAAAACTATGGAGGATATAGCGCACAGAAACATTAATGCCTCTATGGGCTTATCACTAAGGCGTTTCAAAAAATTGGATGTTTCACGCTTGTCGCGGCCCAAAGGTTTCTCCCTTTGCCAGCCTTTAAGAGGTGGGGTAAACGTATGGCAATTTCAAGTATCCGTTGGCTTCCACTATTTGTTGGCCTTCTTTGCTTCTAGCAAAGTCTATGAACCTGTCAACAAGCGATCCGCTTTTGGGTTGACTGTTTGTTACCAGATATAGATGCCGTGAAATTGGGTATTCTCCTTTTGCTATAGAATTTATTGTAGGGTAAACGTATGGTTTTCCAGTCTCTTTGGCTAAGGCTACTATATGCATGCTTTCGCTTATAAAGCCGAAGCCAACATATCCTATAGAGTACGGCGTGGATTCAACCTTACTCTTTACTGCTGGGTTGCTCGGTTGCACACTAGCTCGTGATGTTATGTTGTATTTCCAAGTATGCATTGTGTACTCTTCAAAGGTCCCCCTTGTGCCAGACCCCGGTTCTCTAACAATCACGGCAATCTCTTTGTGAGGCAGCCCTTGTTTTACCTCATCCCAATAGGTGTATATTCCAGCAAAGATTTTGCCAACTTCCTGTAAAGTAAGGCTCAGCGGATAACTGGAATTGGCCACAGAAGGGTGGACAACTACGCACACAGCATCTAAAGCTATTGGATGAAGCCATAAGTCAACTCCCTTATTTTTTGCGTTCTCTATCTCGGTTGTTTTTGGTTCCCTTGAAGCCATCCCTACGTCCACTACACCGTCTATAACATTGCTGTAACCGACACCGGAGCCTCCTCCTTGAACAGTTATGACGATGTTGGGATACCTGTTCATCAGCGCAATAGCGCATGCGTTGGCTATTGGCAAAACCGTGGTAGAGCCAGAAAGGGTTATTTTTGAAGTTCGCCAAGCGACGTCCTCTTCAAATTCTGTGTTACTTTTTTCCTGCATGGCCGAGTTTACATAGTATCCAGAGACCAGGCCAACTACCAAGAGTGAAATCATTCCAAGTATAGCTGCCAATGTGGAAATGCCTTTATTCACTTTCATGTCCATGTTCTTGCACCTCTTTCTCATTTTCATTTATGTAAAAACAGTAAATTCTATAAATATTGTCCGAATAATCAATATAGACAAAAATTCACTATATAGATGACAACATATGCCCGCCCAGACAGATGAGGAAGTAAGAAGGATTCAGTTTACTGGAAAATCAACATATATTGTTTCTCTCCCAAAGAAATGGGTGACTTCATTAGGTCTAAAGGCAGGAAGTCAAGTAATAGTCTCTCAACAAAACAGCTCATTAATTTTAACCCCAAAGGAAATGGCTAGACCTCCAACTCGCCCTGTCGAGGCTACCATAAAGATTTCGGGCAAAGATCACCCGGATATGATTGCAAGAGCAATTGTTTCCTCATACTTAGTGGGATATAACTACATTAAAGTGCAAACGAAGGATGAGCGCATAACAGTCCAGCAAAGAAACGCGATAAAAGAGTTGACGAGAAAAAAGCTGGTAGGAACAGAAGTAATAGCTGAATCCCCAAACGAAATTAAACTGCAGATTTTAATAGGTTATCCTGAGCTTTCGGTAGAGGACGCTTTAAGGCGCATTTGCCTAATTTCTGCATCAATGCATGATGATGCAATACAAGCCCTAAAAACCTTGGACAAGAGCCTTGCACAAGAAATCATTAATTTAGATGACGAAGTGGACCGTTTCAGCCTTTACATAATACGGCAACTGAAGGCTGCAGTTCAGAACGAAAAGATCCTCAAAGATATTGGGCTTTCCCAGCCGCGGGACTGCTTAGGCTATAGAGTAATTGTAAAATTCGTGGAAAGAATAGCAGATCACGCTACAAAAATCGCCGAAAACGTTATGCGTCTAAAAGAGAAACCAAGCGAAACAGTTTTCCAAAAAATCTCAGAAATGAGCACATTCGCCAAAAACGTATTTGACGACTCCATAAAATCATTGTTTAAAAAAGACTACGCTTTAGCAGACAATGTGGTTTCAAAAGCAAAAACAATAACAACCCTAGAAGCAGAAGCGGTAAGAAAAATTCAAACCGAAATAAAACAAGCTGATATCTCCAACATAAGAATGATCATGGAAAGCATACGAAGAACAGCAGAATATGCAAGTGACATCGCAGAAATAGTCCTAAACCTAAACATAAACCAAATAATCACAATATAATGAAACCCAAATTTCTGCCGCAGGCTATTAGTTTGCCAAATTTAACCGATTCTGGATTCAAAGCAACTCCGTGCCTTACAAGCTCTTTATAGCTCTAACCTTCCGCTCAGCAGTTGAACCCTTCAATACCTTAGAACTCAAAAGAAAACTTAACTATCTAGCTGAAACTTCATCATGCTCATAAGGGAGATGATAAGAACCAACGGTTCTTATAAAAGTGCGGGGGGGTGGGATTTGAACTTGCTTATAGCTGACGAAAACAAGGGCCAAATCAAAAATCTACCGCAAAATCCTCTCTTTTTCTCTTTATTTTTATGATGTGTTTGGATGGCAAATATTTTATAATTTTATAACGTTTATAACAAAAGTAACAGGCAATGTATCTGCAGCTTTGTGCCACCATTGGAGATGTGGTTTAAGGATGTATGTTGGTATTGATTCTATGCTTTTGAAGAGGGAGAGTGTTTCGCTTGTTGGTGAGAAGGGGAAGTCTTTTAAGGCGTTGGTTGGGGTTTCGGTTACAACTTCTGATGAGGATGGGTTTCGTTCGAGGTATGATGCGTGTCTTCAAGAGGTTTTTGATTCTGTTGGTGTTTTGAGGAGGAAGAGAGTTTACAAGGCGGCGCATCTTTTGAAGCAGGCGAAGGAGAAGACTACGGATATTATCGCCAGGTTGATTGATGGGTTGGAGGACTGTATTGAGCATTTGGATGTTTATTGTGCTTATTATGCTCAGCCATACATTTCTATGTTTGGTAAGACGAGGCTTCAGCGTCTTGAACCGCTTACTTATTTGGAGTATGTGAAGAATGCTTTTCCTCATGTCTGTGCGTGGTGGTATGTTAAGACTTATGGTGATGTTGAGGGTCCTTTATTTTTGGATATTGATCATTTTGAGGGTAAGGTTACTCCAGCTTGGAGGGAGCTTGTAAGTTGGAGTGATGTTGAGAAAAGAATATTTTTTAGTGGTGGCGAGTGTAACGCGTTGATTTCTGTAGCTGATTTGGCGCTTAAACTTGTGGATGTTTTTCAACACGGGACTGTAGATGGGCGGTCTTTGCTTCAGCCTTTAAGGGATTTGTGTCCATCTTTTAGTGGCAAGAGGAAATTGCGTTTTCATAATTTGGGCGATAAAGGGTCTAAAATTAAGCCTTCTGTTCCCGACGTGGCCATAGATATGGATGTTACTCCGTTTTTGAAGCATCCAATATTCTTTCATGTTTGGGATCCTGGCAGGCCGAGAGAAACTGTGAAGAAGAGTTTTGAGTGGAGCCCTATTTACAATGCCACGGCGAATAGGGCTTTTGAGTTGAAGGGGGCTATGAAGAATCTTGCCTTTGAGGAGGATGTGCTTTTCTGGAATGTGGAAAAAGATTTTCTTGTTGTTTGGTCGGAGGTTGATGAGGAGTATGTCAAGATGTTGGAGAAAATGGGTTATATAACGCCGAAAATTTTGAAGGCTGATGATTTGCTTAGCAAGAAAAATTAAAAGTAAAGCGCATTGCGCAAGGAACGCATCCTTTGGACTTAGGATGCGTCAATAAATAAGATTGCCTTTTTTTCTTATAAAGTTTGTGAGTGTTAATTTAGCTTTTATTGGTTTTTCTATGTTTGCTGGGTTCTTAATGCCGTTTCAGTGAATTTTGTTCCATTTCGGGTAGGCGGTTTTCTATTTGGCGGTAGTTTTATGTAGTCTGCGAATAGCTCTTATAGGTTTTTACAGTTGTGATTTATTGTTGA
>JAWCNE010000073.1:0-5989 GCA_038849025.1 Bathyarchaeia archaeon | reverse complement strand
TATGTCAACGGCGTAGCTAAAAGGCATAAAATGGTTTCAAAAGAAATGTTTCCAAGCTATGAGATTCACGCAATAACAAACGGCATCCACTCCTACACGTGGACTTGTGAAAGTTTCAAACGATTGTATGACAAATATCTTCCTGGATGGGCGCACGAACCAGAACTGCTTGTGAGAGTAGACATTATTCCTGACGCTGAAATTTGGCAAGCCCACATGGAAGCGAAAAAGAATTTGATTGATTATGTAAATTCAGCGACAAACGTCGACATGGACTATGACACGTTAACACTAGGATTTGCACGAAGAGCCACTGAATATAAAAGGCATGCTTTGTTGTTTTCAGATATGGAGAGACTGAAAAAGGCTAACAGAAGAGGCAAGATTCAGCTTATTTTTGCTGGGAAAGCGCATCCAAAAGATGAAACAGGAAAGAGACTGATTCAACAAATTTTCAATTACAAGGAAATTTTAAAGGATGAAACTAAAATTGCTTATCTGGAAAATTATGATATAAACCTTGCAGCCAAACTAGTGTCGGGAGCCGACATTTGGCTAAATACACCTTTGCCCCCCATGGAGGCGTCAGGAACAAGCGGAATGAAGGCGGCTCACAATGGCGTAATAAACTTCAGCGTATTGGATGGTTGGTGGATTGAAGGATGGATAGAAGGCGTTACAGGATGGGCAATTGGACCAGCACCCGAAGAACACGCATCCACTGAGGAGCGAAAAACCAAAGAGCTCGACGACCTTTATGGAAAATTAGAGTATCTGATTATTCCCTTGTATTATACGCATAGGGATGAATGGATAAGGATGATGAAAAATTCGATAGGGAAAATTGCGTGCCATTTCAACAGTCACAGAATGATGCATAGATACGTGACTGAAGCGTATCTATGAAATACTTCATATGCGCTATTCTTTTATTATTGAAAAGTACAAACCTTATCTATGGACTCTTCAACAATTATTGAAGCTGTTCTTGGTTTGATCCTGGCAACAGTGCTGGGTGCAGTTGTAGGATTTGAAAGAGAAATAACTCACAAACCAGCAGGGTTAAGGACTCATATGCTTGTCTGTCTTGGATCATGTCTATTCACAATTGTTTCATTGTATGAGTTTAGTATAGACCCCGCTAGAATAGCTGCAGGAATAGTCACAGGAATCGGTTTCATTGGTGCAGGAACAATAATCGCCGAACAAGACAAGGTTATTGGGATAACAACCGCTGCGAGTTTGTGGGCGACTGCGGCAATTGGTTTAACAGTAGGTGTTGGAAATTACGTATTGGCAGTTATGGCGACTTTCCTTGTGTTTCTTGTGTTATCTTCAAGGATGATTCTTAAAAAGATTCTCAAACAGAAGTAACAGTAAATAAAATTTGGTAAAAAGCATCTGCTCTGGAGGACTATCGTTCTATTGAGAATGCTTTGTAATGCATTATTTTCGTTGGAATTCTATCAATAAGCATTTGTTCTTCCCATTTCTTGCCAACACCAAAAGGATGAAGCTTCTCAGCCAATTTCAAAGCTGCTTCTAGCCTAGTATTCCTTTCAGCATAAATTTCAAAAAGAATATCGCCTTTTCTCACATGTTCTCCAAGTTTAGGTTTAAGCTTGATTCCTGCACCCTTTTCCTTCGGTGCACCGGCCTCTCTGGCAACTTGGGCAATATGTTGATTATTGATCCATAAGACATTGCCATCATTATCCGCCGTCACTTCTGCGTGTTTATCTCCAATCTCTATGTCTTCTGGCTTAATCTTCGGATTTCCACCTTGAACTTCGATTATCTCTCGAAGCTTTCTTTCCGCCTTACCAGAATTTAGGATCTTTTCAGCCTTCCTTTTACCTTCTTTGATGCCCATCATTTCGAATAGGATGCCCCCAAGATCTGTCGCTTTTTCTCTCAGATCTCTCGGACCGTTTCCCATAATGGTTTCCAAAGCTTCTTTTGCCTCAAGACCAGGACCTATGGCATACCCTAATGGTTGCTCACCAAAAGTTACTGCACATTGAATGTCAATGACTAAGCCTTTACCTAAGGCGATAAAATCTCTGGCAAGTGCGTGTGCTTCTCCAATGGTTTTAATTTTTGCGCCTCTTCCAGTTGGAATGTCAATGACTAAATGCGTAGCGCCTATCGCTTTTTTCTTACTCATAATCGAAGGCAAAAGCAGCGGGTCTATACCGAGAGAATATTCTGCTTGAATGAAGATGTCGTCTGCAGGCGCCAATTCCAAAGCACCACCCCAAACCATGCAGCCATTTGTTTTATTCACAACTTCTGTTATTTCCTCAATTGTCAAGTTTACCGGGCATAAGTTTTCAACGCGGTCCGCGGTTCCAGCAGGAGAAGTTACAGCTCTTGAAGAAGTTTTAGGAATGATAAGACCAGCCGCTGCAATTATTGGAACTATCAAAATTGTTGTTTTATCGCCAGGTATGCCGCCTATGCTGTGCTTGTCCAAAATTGGTTTTTTATTCAAGTTGAGGGTACATCCCGTTTCAACCATGGCTCTTGATAAAGCTTCGATTTCGTCCATGCCTATTCCGAGGATATGAAGAGTTGTTACAAAAGCTGCAATTTCAGCATCGCTAAGGTGATGCTCCACCACGTCCCTAACTATTGCCTTTATTTTACTTTCTTCCAGTCTTTCACCATGTATTTTTTCTTGGACATAAGCGAGCGATTCAGGAATATGAGCATGTTGCACCTCAACTTTTTCCCCGGTTTTTATTCCAAGCATTTTCGAAATTTCCTTATAGAATCCTATTTTGTTTCGTGGAAAGTTGCTTGCCACATTTACAATGGCGATTATCTGCTTGTTTTTGTAGCTTATTCTCACTCTATCAGAGGAGTGCACGCCCAAGAGAGCTGCTGTTTCCTCATCAATAATTGCGATTCTTCTTCCACCAGCTTGAATGTCTAAAAGCTTAGCCCTAAGCTTCATTTCAGCGCACCTCTCAAATGAATAATTTAACCGCTAAAGGTTTTAAGTGACACTGTAAGCATATAAATGCAGAGGATCGACCAACTTGCGGTACATTGATTTTGTAGATTTAAGATACAAATCTCAGGAGAATGACGTTATATGCGAGTTCTATATAGAGCCAGAAGGCATAAGCATCGAAGAAGCGGCAGGCGGCATTGCAGCGGAAAGTTCTATAGGAACATGGACAGAGTTAACAACCGAAAAAGAATATGTGAGAGAACTCGCCGCACGAGTTTTTGAAATAAACGGTAACCATGTCAAAATTGCCTATCCGCTGGAACTTTTTGAATATGGAAACACGCCAAATATCCTAAGTAGTATTGCGGGCAACATTTTTGGATTGAAAACAATCAAAAATCTCAGACTTAACAATGTTAATTTTCCATCCAAGCTTATCAAAAGTTTCAAAGGCCCAAAATTCGGAATTGACGGAATTCGCAAGCTTTTTAAGGTCTATGATCGCCCATTTGTCGGAACAATAATCAAGCCAAAGCTCGGCTTAAAAACTGCAGATCATGCACGCGTTGCTTATGAGGCTTGGGTGGGCGGATGCGACATTGTTAAAGACGATGAAAACCTGAGCAGTCAAAAGTTTAGCCAGTTTGAAGATCGTGTCGCAAAAACCTTGGAAAGTAGAGACAAAGCTGAAGATGAAATGGGTGAGAAGAAGGTTTACCTGGCTAATGTCACAGCTGAGACTATGGAGATGCTGAGAAGAACAGAGTTCGTGTTAGCTCAAGGCGGAGAATACATCATGGTGGACATTTTAACATGCGGTTTTTCAGCTTTACAAACGCTACGTGAAAATGATTTCAATCTTGTAATTCATGGACATAGGGCTGGGCACGCAGCTTTCACTAAAGATCCTAAACATGGAATTTCAATGCGGGTAATTGCAAAAGTTGCTCGAATTATAGGCGTAGATCAGCTACATGTAGGCACAGTTGTGGGAAAAATGCGTGAAACAAACGAAGAAGTTAGAGAAAATATTGAGGCTTTAAAGATGCGATTAAACGGATTAAAACCAAGCTTGCCAGTGGCTTCTGGCGGTTTACATCCAAGAATGGTCCCAACATTAATAAAATTCTTCGGAAAAGACTTTGTAATCCAAGCTGGTGGCGGTATTCATGGTCATAGAAACGGAACTTCTGCTGGAGCGACAGCGATGCGACAAGCTGTAGATGCCGCTATGAGAGGAATTGCATTGGAAGAATACGCCAAAACGTACAAAGAGCTAAAAACGGCACTACAGATTTGGAGAACATAAAAAGTACAGTCATTCAAAAATCCATGGATGTTTTCTATGTATTACTTCTACGATTGAATGTGGCGAAATTATTCCCTCTTCACAAATTATGCCATGAATAAAGTCGCGTCTTGTGACATCAAACACAGGATTTCTTATAATCAAGTTTTTAGGAGAGTTTTTCCAAACCTCATCTGGGCTTCGTTCTTCTATTTTTTCGTAATCGCCGTACATGGTTGCGGGATCAAATTTCAATAGCTCTGTAACAACATAAAAAGGTGTTCTTGCCTCTTTTGCTATCAAAGCGATTGTACTTGTTCCAATCTTGTTTATGATGTTTCCTTCTGAAGTTATTGCATCTGCGCCAACAAGGACGAGATCAACATCATTCATAAAGAACCGGGCTGCAGAATCTACAATTAGAGTAGTTTTCACGCCTATTTCCAGCATTTCCTTTACGGTTATTCTCCCTTGATAGAAAGGCCTTGTTTCAGTACAAATAACTTCAAATGATTTCCCTTTTTCTTTAGCCTTTTTTAGAAGATAAGTTACTGTTGAAGAATGGCAATGTGTCAGGATAACAGAGTTATTCGTTATCCTTTTTGCGCCTGTTTCAGCAATTTTTTCCTTAGAACTTTCAAGATCTGCAAGAAACTGTTTGGCAACCGATGATGTGAGTTTTGTAAGATCTCTTATCTTCTCTTTTTCGCTTTCTTCTACACGATGTGTAATCAACCGAATTGCATTTCTCATTAACGGTTCAGTCTCCCTCGAAGCGAATAAAATTCTTTTTGCTTCGAGAAGTTCGTTAAGAAACTCTTTCTTGTTTTTGGCTTTAGTTTGGCTTGCCAATGTTTTTATTGCGTTTATGGCGGCTATGGCGATGTTTCTTGCGCCTCGAATTTCAAGTTTTCTCACTTTTTCAGAAGTTGCATGAACAGATTCCAAAAATTTTCACCCTGCTTATCATTACTGGCATTACAAACTATAAACTTTAGGTAAAAGAGAGGTTGAATATTAGAATTGGAAACCAGTGTGATTTAGGGCTGTTTTAATTTTGCATTTTTTCAAACCTAATAACTGCATCGGTCAGAAAGTTGATAAAAAAGGAAAAGCCCGAAAATGGAAAAGAAATCGTCTCTATAATTCTTCTCTATGGCATCACGCTGATCTTGCTCTCCACTTCATCAATTTTGTTTTTCCCATAGGAGTCTGAATATTATTCGCGGATCTTCCATTAATCATCGTTAAAAGAATTGTTGTGTTTGTTTTATCGCAGAAAAAGGAGTTATTGGGGCAACGGCTGTGGTGCTACTTTGGTTCTTAACATAATCCTCATCAGAAAAGCCATCGCTATTCCAAGAGCTATGGTCATAGCTACGAAGATGTATACCAAAAGTGTCATGTTGTTATAGGATGCTTGGAGACTTTGAAGTTGAATTTGTAGCTGGTTAATTGTGTTTTGTAACTGTTGATTTATTGCTTGTTGCTGTTCAAATTGCTGTTTATATGGTGATTCGATATAGGTAAAGATTTCGGTTGTCGGATTGTCTGATTGATACCATCTTTGTGCCGCTTCATTCCATATCTCGGTTTTCGCCCTCACTAAGATGTGCGCATATCCCGGAGCAATATTTGTGGGCAGGACAAATGGAACATAGAAAGTTTGCGATTGTCCTTGGGATATTACTATTGGAAGGGTTGCGTTTGTGAAAAAGGTTTGCAGGTAGGTTGTTACATCA
>JAWCNE010000072.1:0-6018 GCA_038849025.1 Bathyarchaeia archaeon | reverse complement strand
AATGAGAATACTGCCGGAAGAACTTCGCGCACAATATAGTTATGTGATAGACTGGCTGCGTGAGAAAGCATGCGCGAGAAAAGCGGGATTAGGAACACGACTACCATGGGACCCTGAATGGATCATAGAGTCCCTATCAGACTCAACGATATATATGGCATACTACACCGTGGTTCGCCTAATAAATGAACAAAAAATTCGATCAGACCAGTTAACGGACAAGGTATTCGACTACGTTTTCCTTGGAATTGGAAACGCAAAAGAGGTGGCAGACGAAACCGGGATAAACACTAAGGTCCTAGAAGACATGAGACAAGAGTTCCTATACTTTTATCCCCTAAACAGCCGACATTCAGCCCACGAGCTAATTCCAAACCACTTAACATTCATGATATTTAATCACACAGCCATATTCCCAGAAAATCTCTGGCCACGACAAATAGTGACAAATGGCCTCGTCACTATGGAGGGAGCTAAAATGAGCAAATCCTTCGGCAACATAATACCCCTAAGAGAAGGCCTCTCGACCTTCGGCGCAGACCCAATAAGGCTAAGCGTACTGGCAACGGCAGAACTTTTACAAGACGCGGACTTCAGCCCATCTGTTGCAAAGGCAATGCGAGATAGACTGGAGCGACTTTACAAGCTTGTTGAAACTAATAAAGCGGAAGTAAGCCAAAAGAGACAGCCTTTAAAGCAAGAGCTAACAGCCATCGACAGGTGGATGCTAAGCCGACTGCAAGAGCACATCAAAAGGGCAACAGACGCTATGGACAAACTGGCTGTGCGTAAGGCAATTCACACGATTCTATTTGAGTTGGACCAAGACCTACAATGGTACCAGAAACGCGCGAGAACAACACCAAAAGCCGCAACGGCTTACATAATGAACGAAGTGTTAAAAACTCAAATATTAATGCTCACACCCTTCGCTCCCCACACATGCGAAGAGCTCTGGGAAAGAATAGGTGAAGAAGGATTCGCTTCGCTTTCGCAGTGGCCAAAATCCGATAAAGAAAAAGTCGATTTAAAAGCTGAGGAAAGCGAGGGGCTCATCGCGGCCTTACTTGAAGATACAACGAATATTACAAGAGCGACGGGCATAAGACCTACAAAAATATTTTATTACACAGCAGCTAAGTGGAAATGGAAAGCCTACCTAAAAGCAATTGAAAGATCCATTGAAGGAAAGGTTGAACAGGCTAGCCTCCTAAAAGACCTATTAAAAGATGAAGATTTAAAGGGAAAAGCCAAAGAGGCAGCCGATTTTATAAACAAAATTTTAGAGGAAATCAACAAGATGCCCAAAGAGAGAAAGGAAAGGCTAAAGCAGGTTGGATGGATGGACGAAGCCAAAATATTGGAGGCTGCAAAAGAGTTTTTAGAGGCTGAAGTAAACACAAAAATAACCGTTCAAAAAGAAGAAGAGGAATGCTACGACCCAAAAAACAGGGCGAAACTAGCTAAACCATGGCGACCAGCAATATATATGGAGTAGCCATCAAAGGAAACTTTTCAAAGTGTTTAACGTCCGCGGATTAACGCGAATGTGATAGTTTTTCCTTCCACCACTTGTAGTTGTAACATAAAAGTCCCTATCTTCGCGAAGCCTAGAGCCATACAAAAGGGCTAAAATCGTCCTACAAATATTCACAGTTGTTACCTTCTCGCTTTTTAACCTCTCCTCAATAGCCTCCTGCAGCATCCTTGGATTAATTGTGTAAATAACTTCTGATCCCTCTCTGCCAGCTCTTGCGTAGTGCATCTCCATCTCTATTAAAAGATGTTTAACTATATCATAATAAGGTGACCTACGATATTTAATGAGGGATATATAGTTTATAAGGGGGATAGGAACTTCGCCTATCCTATTCTCAGACAAGCTGCCTCCCCCTTAATAATACAAGAAAACATCGTCCTTAAAAGTTTTAAGCAAAAATCTTCCAGTAGCACACGTAAAAACTGAAGATAAAACATATTTCTGACGCTTTAAATAAGAAACTCAGCAGGAGGGTCCGTGGCGCAGCTTGGACAAGAATAATCCAAAAAGCGCGTCGGCCTTCTAAGCCGGAGATCCCGGGTTCAAATCCCGGCGGACCCGCCATTAAAAAGACGCTTTCAGTGAAAGCAGCCCGTAAAAGGTTGCTTTATACTCTGGCGTTTGGGACGGTCCTGGGACGGTCCCGGTTATGGTGGGAGGACGGCCCTGTGACTGGAGAGCGGGTGGAAGAGTTAAAAAGGCGTGTTGAAGAACAGGCAAGGGCTTTTGCCTCTTTAGCGTCGAGCCTAGAAGGCGGGGATAGGCTTCGAGAGTTAATGGCGCGTGTTGAAAAGCCGTGTGAAGCCTTGAGCTCCTTAGCTTCTGGGGGAGAAGAGGGCGTTGAATTTGTTTTAAGCTGGCCTAAAACTAGGCAGTTTTTTGTGCAGTATGTTGAGTTTAAGCGTTATGAGCCTGCCAATGCAAGGAACATGATTGGCTATTTGGACAGGTTTGTTAAGGACTCTATTAGGACTCCTTTGGATGTCATGAAGCTTTTTTCTCCTTTAACCGTCGGACAGAGGCACCATTTGAACCGTGCTTTGAGGGCCTGGTTTAATTGTTTAGAGATAAACATTCTAGCAAGCGGGTTTAAAGAGTTTCTTGACGGTTTGAGGAAGGCTATCCCCAAGGATGAGGTGGGCATAGATGTTAAGGTTCCAGAAGAGGAAAAGATTGTTTCGGACCTTCGGCGGATCACCTCAAAATCCCTTCGAGGTCAGGCTGTGTATAATTTGCTTTTAGATTCTGTTTTGAGGCTTGTGGAGGTCGTTAAGATTTTTAATGATTTTCCAGAACCAGAGAGGCTTGAAGGATTCTACCGCTGGCCGATAGGTTTCTTCAGAGGGGCGAAGCAGGCATATTATTGTTATATGACAGAGCATACATATCAACTCCTGAAAAAGCTTGGTGACGAGCGTAAAATAACCAAACATTATGCAGCCTACTGGCATAGGAAGCACAACCTAACAAGACCCAAGTATCTGAGGAAGTTCGCCAACGACACGATGACAAGCGAGAAGCTGAACATCCCAGAAAGCGTTGCAGACTTCATTTAAGGACTGGTTCCAAAAAGCATTGGGGCTAAGCATTACATGAAGCTCATGCGTAAAGCAGACCAATATTATCCAAGATATGCACAATACGTAATAGAGCTGAGGCAGAAAGCTGGAATAATAACAGCGTAAAAATTCCCCTTTTCTTAAACGTCTCGGCAGAAGTGTATAAAATGATGTTCACCTATTCTCTTCTTTCCCCAAACGAAGGGTTCCCCGTTTACCAAGTAAATATTTATGGATATCCCATCTTTCATTATTAAAATGAATGCAAATCGTTCTCTATTCTACCATACATAATCCCTGACATCTTTTAGGATACTAGCGTCAACCCCAGAATAGCAACTTAAAAAAGCACACCTCAAAAATGGCCACAAGATATTTTTAAGTCGTATAATTGAAGGAACACTGCGGATGAGAAAACTTTGGCAAGGAGATAAAAGAAAACATCGGTTTCTGACAAGGCAAAGATAACTGTAAAGCAATCTACCAATGTAGATTAGATTTGGGAACCTATCACATCAAATGAATGGTTTCAATTGGATGGTTGCGTTATCTCTATATATCGAATGCAAGAAGTTGTATCTGAGATTTGATTTAGGGGGATTTAAAACATTTGTTTATTGGAGAGCTTAATTATGCCTCTGCTATTATTACGCACCTATTTCTGTTATCTATCCTCAGGCAAAGCTTATCACATGGTTTAAATGGAAGTTTTGGTAAGGCGTTCCTCGGAATATATATGAAGCCATAAGGGTTTAATTTAGTTTCGAAAATTTCCATGTTTGTTACAGCCGTTTGGTTCTGTCGAGTTTCTGTATGCAGAATCTGACTATTTAATGACTTATCATTTGACCATATTATGCTGTCTTTATACTGGCGTATATTCTCGTCTTTCTCTGGTTTTCTGAATACGAATAGGTGTTCATAATACAGAAGGTAAAAGTCCATGTAGTATTTTTTGGTTTTTTTGTCTATGTCCACCCAGCATTCTTCTGCTACTTTTGTTAGACCTCCCCATTTTTCCCTTGTTGTTTTTGTCTTCCATTGATATTTTACTATGTCTTCTCGCAGGATGAAGCCGGCTTCGAGAAAAGCTTGCATGGTTCTGAAGGCTATTGGAACGTGATGTCTGTGTCTTCTCGTGTCCCCAACGAGTATTGCGCAGAACCTTCCAGGCTTTAACACTCTGTAGCTTTCCTTCGCTATTTCTCTCATTCCATTTACGTATTCGTCAATGCTGTGCACTGCGGATAAATCGCCTGAAACTCTGTTTTCTTTGGAGTAAGGTATGATGTTTGCATAAGGTGGATGTGTAGCTACGAGGTGAATTGATTCGTCGTCTATTAGATTTAGGTTTCTTGCATCGCCAACATAGGTTTTTATCATGATTGTTGGGTAGTTTGGGTCAAGAGGTGTATAATTGAAGTTCAACCTGTCTCGTGTGAGCATTACGCAATCTGGATTTATGTCCACACCTATAGCGTTTCTGCCCAAGAGTTTGCATTCTATTAATGTTGTTCCTGAGCCGCACATTTGGTCCAAAACTGTTTCGCCTGGTTTAGAATATCTGAGAATCAGGTTTCTTGCCATTTGGGGAGGCCAGTTTCCTCTGAAGTTCCCTTGATGGGTTGCCCATGTTCCTCTTTCCGGGAAAGACCAGACATTAGTTGTTTCAAGTTCAAAATCCTTTGGTTGATATTCAATTATTTTCTTTGGCTGCCCAATTTTGACTTTGACATTTTCTATCGTTATCTCATTATGCGTTTTGATGAAGTCTTTATAGTCGTCTTCTGTAATTTCTCTCATCGAAATGTAGCTCTTCTGCATAATTACTTCCTCTTGTTCTTTTTCACCCATTCCCAAAGCGCTTCTTCTATAGCCTTTTTCAGAAAGCCTTTCCTTGCCTCAAACCTCTCCGCTGCGACTCTTCGAAATTCCTTCTCAAGCTCATCGTCAACTTTAAGGTTTAATTGTCCCATTAAAATCGAATATGTAGATAAGTTGTTTTCTACTTATAAAGTTTATTTAGCAAGCTTTTTATCATGTTGAGACGAATATGAATCCAATCTGGCATCATACATGATATAAAAGTCAATTTGAGGCTCTTACATGCGAGAAATAAAAGTTGGTGAATACCTAAGGAAAAAGCGGATTTTAGCTGTAGTAAAGCTTTCAAATGGATGGTATATTGTAAAAACCGAAAACAAGAAGTCTGAAAAAGACTTTAAAGTGAAAACCATTTTTCAAACTACTCCAACAGTTAGGTCTTTAACGCCCAAACATGCTCATTTCGTGATCGATTTTTTCGGTAAAGCCTGTGCTGACAAAGGAAAAGCTATGAAGGTTTTAGAGGCCATAGTTGAAATATGGCATAGAAAACCTGTTCAGGACGTCTTAAATAAATATCAAAACTTAACGTCTCAATTGCCCGGTTACAGTCTTGAGTATATTTTGTATGGCTTAAACTGGATACTCGAACAGGAAGATGTTAATTTTGTAGGAAGACCCGAAAGCAGGCAAAGGGAAATCGATGAAATTTTTCAAAAGTGCGGCATAAAGCCACCGCCGAATAGATCTGGAAGCCAATTAGCCATGTCACTATTCTGCAATGTAGCCCTTGGTTTGCATCCAGTAGAAGCGTTCATAAGAGCTAACTTAGATGTTCTACCAGTCAAAAGGGCTGGAGGGGCTGTATAAAAGATTACTTGGCCTTGTATACGCCTCTATCAATGCGTTCTATCAATCCAGCTTTTGTAAGGCCTATGACTGAGCTTCTGACCGTATTATAATTTATGTTAGTTGAGGCTTTAATTTCTTTGAGCGAAATCCTTTTTGCCTTTTTAATTATTTCAAAAATTTCTTTTCGCTTTTTTCCACGGATATTTTTATTCATGAACATCACATTTGATCGTTTAGCAAGTA
>JAWCNE010000071.1:0-6055 GCA_038849025.1 Bathyarchaeia archaeon | reverse complement strand
CCAAAAGTTTCATCTCCAAGCCTAAATTCTGGGGCATCCGAAACAAATATGGATACTGTTCCTTTTTTAAAGGCTACAGACGTTTTAAACGGGTCAAAACTTTCAATCTTGTTGACTGGAAGCCATGTTTTTTTAAGCCCGGTTTTCCCATGCAATGTTTCAGGTAGTCTTATTAGACGGTGTATATCAGTGGTCACGACGGTATCGATCTTTGCGGATTGCATGTTACAAACATGTTCCGTTATTCGCTTAATCGTTTCCGGACCTAAACCCTTTATTTTTCGTCGCGCCTCCGATGGCCAATCTTTGAGAAGAACACCTTTATTCTGTATAATTGCTCTGGCTACATTACTTCTTATCCCAATTTTTCTAAGGTCATCCTCTTCCGCTTTATAGATGAATTCCAAAACGCCCATGTAAACTCGTTTACTCCAACCATGAAGAATTCGTTGGGTGGTTTCTGGTGGTTCAGCATTAAAGCCCAGACCCGTAACATAGTCAACAATCTCTTTTCTTGCGGCGGCATCTAACGAAAAGATTTCTTCGCTCTCAATTTGAACGTGATAGCCACGATGTCCTGAAAAAAACACTTTAATCTCTTCATCAGAAAAACCAAGATCATCCATCAACATATCTAAAAGTTTAATTGTCTCTGCCTTTGCCGATTCAAGGCATATTTCACAAGGCCACGTGGTTACATTAAACTTTTCACCATTGCATACGGGACAATTTTCCGGGGTTAATCCTTTTCCAACAAAACCACATTCGACACAAATCCACTCGTCATGAACCTTATCGCAGCCTGTCGGTATATGGTCAGCGTCAACGTCAAAAATCAAGTCAGCGCCCAACCATCCTTTTTGATCCATCTCAGCCGTCGGATTTTCATAATAAGCACAAGAATAATAAGCATCCATTGGAGTGGAAGTTTCTAAAAATTTTCTAAGCTCTTCGGGATTGCTGAAACTTTTGTGGCGAAGCATGAAACCTTCAAACAAATTGAAACCAAACTCGCGTTTCTCCATCGTTGAAGGCGTTTCTGGAAAATAATAGCGCTTATAATATTCGCCGAAAAAGCTGCGAACAAAGTTGTAAGACTTCTCATTCAACGCTTATCTCTCCACCTTTTTAAATCAAGACTCTTAAAAGCTAAAATAATATCGCTGAAAGGAAGTGTTTTCTGCAATGGTCCTCACTTTTGCAAGTTTTGGTTCGTCAGATCACCTTTTTTATTGATCATTAACTTTCATTTTATTACGTAAACATCCATATCGTAGTAGCTAAAATTCAGATAATAATTCTTAAGAATATATTTCGCCAAACCATTTTCATAGTAGTTAGGAGTGTTTATACCGTTCCAAATTAAGATATCCGCAATTTTATTTCTCATAACGACAATAACTTTAGGCCTTTCAGCCTCCAAGGCTTGTCGGATCTCATTAATGGTTATTAACCCACCTGAATAGCCAACGAATCCTCCAACATATGATGTGCCGAAATAACCCCACACATCCTCATAAAAACCTTGATACTTCCAAATAGTTGAATTTGGGGTCACTATCAACCTCTTAGCAAAGAAGGCTATGTCAGCTTCGGTTGTCCAAATTTTATCGTTGTCGGCGGTTATGCTTCTGATATAATCAGCAAGTTCCATTTTAGCTCGTACATCTTGCTCAGAACTGAAAAAACCTAGAAAAAGTCCGCTGGATATAAGGAAGTGAATTATGAAAACTGACAGAATTACTGCTGTTCGTACGTTCATTTTTCCGCATTTTTTGGAGTTAATGTATTGATGCAAGCCCCTAGCTGCGATAATGCAATGAATAGGCGAGAGCATCAAGAAATAATGGTTAATAAGCACTTTACTTAGGAGCATAAATGCAAACGGAACAGCATACAATAGTATTAATACGATGTCTTCCCTACTTTTTTTGAGAGTAACAACTGGAATCGCTGCCACAAATAACGGTAGAGACAGAGCGAAAAAACCTCCAAACTCAAAAAGTTTCATCTGCACAGGAAAGCCGAAACGAATTGTTTGAAAAGTAACTGTCTGAACCAACCAATAATGATGGATATTCAACAGAACTAACGATAGTAAAAATACAGAAGGCATTATAGAAGTTGACCCTATGAAAACCGCAAGTCTCTTAAAACCTTTCAAGGCCACGAGAAAGACTAAGACTATTATTATTAAAAGCGCTGAATATTTTGAGATAAATGCAAGTCCTGAAAAGAAACCGCAAAAGAACAAGTCCTTTTTTCTACCAAATTTGTAGTATCTGAAAAAGAAATAAAGAGAAAATGTAACGAAAAATAAGACTGTATTTTCCACAACGGCCAGTTTGTTATAATAAATAGCGTAAGGTAAAAAAGCGAAAAAGGCCGTGGCAAGCAGCGCCACGTTTCGAGAATACAAACTTTCGGTTATATAAAAGGTAAGTAACATTGTTCCAAAACTCAATAAAACCGAAACTAACCTGGCACTCAAAAGATTCGGATAGAGGTAGATAAAAGGATATTCAATGATGAAATAGACAAGAGGGTGGGCAATGAAAATATCCTTATAAGGAACATACCCCCTTGTCATGGCGAAAACCGCTTGCACATAGACACATTCATCCGCTGTCATAGAGTGAAAAAACAATAAATTATAGAGTCTGAAAAAAATTCCAATAATTAATATAGCCAAAAAGCTCATTGGGGCTTTCAGTTTGCATACCTTAAGGACAAAACTATTGGGAAGATATTTGCTTAAGGCGGTATCTAGGCACATCTTTCAAATATCTCCTCGTGCGTTTCAATATAATATTTTACAGTATATCGACTCGCATAATCAACAGCAGCTTTGTGAGATCTTTCGGCAAGTTCAATCCATAATTTTCTGTCATGGGATAACATTTTAACTTTCTCGGCTAGAGAATAATACGATTTAGGCTCAAAAAGCAAACCTTTTAACAAAGCTATATTCTCTCTGACACCAAGAATATTCGTGGCAATTGGAATACACCCAAATAAAGCTCCCTCGATCAAAACGAGTCCATAGGCTTCAGTTGTATTTATGGAAGGAAGGCAAATTACGTGAGCCCGCTTATATAAATTAATTAACTCTTCGTCGCTTATGTTTCCAAAAAATTTAACGTTTGAAAGACCTTTAGACATCTGCATTAACTTCGGTTTCAAGTAGCCATCTCCAACCAGGAAAAAATTTACGTTCTTCAACAATTTAGCCGCCTTAATAAGCACATCTATTCCTTTAAATGGGCGGAATTGACCTACATATAAAACAGTAAAAGTCATCTCTTTAGTTTTTATGTCAAGATCTTTTGGCGGGGAAAATGGAGGAGGCATTCTTAAAACTGATACATTTACTAATTTTCTGAAGAGCTGTGCATAATCATAAGAATGAACTATTATGGCTTGAGCTTTTTTCGCCAAGAAATGGTGGAATTTCCTGTAAATCTTCGAAAGGTGGTCTGAAATCCAGCAAATTTCTGCGTGGTGGGTGTATACAATTGGCACTTTTGAAAAAGCAAGCATCAAATCGGAAAGGAAAGGTGTTGGTCCATGCAAGTGCACTATGTCGTAATTGTTCCATTGACGAAGCGGAATAGCGCTGAACTTAAATTCCCTGAATCTTATAGTAGGTGATGCAACTTTCACCAAGTGGCCCCGCTTTGTAAGTCCTGAAGAAAGTAAACCCACTAGACGGCTTATGCCGCCTTTGTATGGAGGGGCATCCGCTGCGACTTCAAGAATTTTCAATTTTTCCACTCCGTGACCATTTTGAATACAATCTAATGGCGATTGAAGGTGTCACTCAATTCTTTTATGTCTTAATTATAGTTTCGGCTAACGTTTACACTATTTTTGCCGTTAAGAACTTCCAATCTTAGTTTGAGTAGTGCATTAAGCTGAACCCAAGCAATTTTCGGTATTTTCCAGGGTTTATAAACACGTGTTGAACTGTTATCTTTTCTGTTTCTATGATTAACGGGGACTTCTATTATGCTAAAACCCTTATTATAAGCTCTGATTATGAATTCATTCCAAAAACTTTCACTCATATATTTGCATTCCTCTGCTATTTCTCTAGCAATCTCTGTTTTCATGAGTTTAAATGGTGCGGTCATATCTATAAAATTAGGCAAGTTGCATGCACGCTTAATCATCATCTGAAATGCTTTAGACATTACTTTCCTGTAAAAAAGATCCGCTCTTTTTTCTCTCCATCCACTCACTATGTCGTATTTGTTACGCAATTCCCAAAGTTTCCAAAAGTCTTTTGGATCGTGTTGACCATCAGAATCTGTTATTAGAACATATTCAGATTTAACCAACGCTAATCCGTTCTTAATTCCATTAGCATAACCCTTGCGGCAAGGCGAAAGTGTAGCCTTTAAAGGAATTTTCCAGCTCAACTCTCTAATTATATGGCGCGTGGCATCAGTGCTTCCATCTTCGCTTAAAACAAGCTCCATAGGTATCATGGAACCTACAATGTTATAGAACTCGGTAACCACTTCTTCTATTGTTTCAGCTTCATTGTGCACTGGCATAAGTACGGCGACTTGGGCCTTTCCAACAGTACAAGTGAACGTGTCGATTATTTTTTCACGCATACTCCGCAAAACGCTCCATCAATATTTTTTCATCGATATAACCTTTGGGCTTATGCGTGCTAACGTAATATTGAATCGTTTTTCGTAGGCCTTCTTCAAGACTTACTTTAGGCGACCACCCAAGAAGATGTTTAGACCTTGAAATATCTAAAGCTCTACTTGCGACGCCCTCAGGCTTGGATGTATCAAAAATTATGCGTTTAGGCCTCCATCCCATTATATCAAATATTTTGGCCGCCACATCCTTTATTTTATATCTTTTACCGGTGCCTAGGTTTATTGGTGTGCCATCAGTTACTTTTTCAGCTGCTAGAATAGTGCCGTCAACTATATCAGATACGTAAGTGAAGTCTCGTTCTTGCTCTCCTGATCCCCATATAACATACGGATCCATTTTTTCAAATGCCTTGTATATCAGGGCAATTACAGCATGGGTCTCATTTTCTCTAGGTCCATATGCTGTTACGAACCTTAGGATACAACCCTTGATCCCGTACTGTTTGATAAAGGCGATTAGTTGAACTTCCCCCATAAGCTTGGTCCAACCGTATTCAATGTCGGCGCTTAGGGGTTCATTCAACATAAAAGGATTTGTGTCATCCTCTTTTAGCAAATAATCTGAGTCTATAATTGCTTGAAGCTTGGGGGGATATACGCAAGCGCTACTCGCCATTATCACCCTTTCAACATCAGCTTTTAGGCACGTCTCAAAAACGTGATGGTCTATAGCAAAATTTGAACATACATCTGCGGGATGGGTGTGAATATAGCCTCTACCTCCATGAGCTGCTGCTAAGTGAAAAACAACTTCTTGACCCTTGAAGACTTTCACAATTTCTTCTAAGTTGCACCACTCTAAATCCATTTTCACAATATGAATTTTGTGTAAAGATTGTGAAAGATTCTCAAGTTTGCCACTGCTAAAGTTGTCCACAACTGTCACGTTGGCTCCCAACTCAACAAGCCTGTCAACTAAATGACTGCCAATGAAGCTTGCGCCCCCGGTAACAAGAACTCGCTTGTCTTTCCAATACATTACACTACTATCCTTACCATGACTGTATTAGGCGCTAATATTTTTAAAACAGTTTTACAAGTTACGTATATAAAATCTGCGTAAACAAGTGAGGTTAATTAACTTCGAACCTCCGCTGGTAGTATTTCAGCGGATGACTTATTTTTGCACAAGGTTTGTTGGGAGTCATGCAAATACCGTGAGTTTTCAGGGTTTGACATTTTGGCGGTTTATACCGTGTTCTTGAACCTCTTTCGCCTGATATATGTTCAACCTGGTAACGGGTTAGGCGTTCGTTAAAGTCTGATGAGGCTCTGAATAGGTCTATTATATTTTCTGTGGGCATGCCTATGTTGACAAGGAATGTTGTTAGGGTGAATCTAGCTATGTGGGGTATGTGGCGTCCTTTTTGGGCTGC
>JAWCNE010000070.1:0-6096 GCA_038849025.1 Bathyarchaeia archaeon | reverse complement strand
AAAGGTTACATTCATCTCCTTCAAAAAGGCGTTCATCCCATCCCTTAGGCTTGTTGGCGGGTTGGCTATGCCCCTTATTCCAGGCTCGCCCGTAAACACCATCAAACGGTCTGCTATGAAGTCTTGGGCCACAACGTCATGTTCAACAACGAAGGCTGTTGCGTTCCTCGCCTCAATTACTCGGCGTATGGTTCTCGCCATGTTAAGCCTTTCCTCAACATCCAAGTAGGCGCTTGGCTCATCTAAAAGATATAGCTCAGCCTTTCTTGATAGGCACGCGGCTATAGCGACTTTCTGGAGTTCTCCGCCGCTAAGCTCAGCTATGTTCCTCTCTAAAAGTGAGGCTATGCCAAGGGGTTGGAGGATTTCAGCCTTATACCAGCCAGACGTGAAGTCTTCTTTCGCTATGCTTGTTAACAGTTCTTGCACGGTGCCTTCGTATTCGGCTGAAATGTACTGTGGTTTGTAGCCTATCGTCAGCTCTTTGAACTCTTTCCCGTCATCGGTTTTTTCCAAACCAGCCAATATTTTGACAAATGTTGTTTTGCCTATGCCGTTTGGTCCGAGAATCCCTATGATTTCGCCCCTTTTTATTTCTCCGGGTTGTGCGACGAGTTTGAAGCCTTCGTAGGTTTTCTCCACCTTATCCCATTTTAGAAGTGTCTCGCCCGCACCGAAGCTTATTGTTGGCGGTTTTTCATGGAATATTATGGCTTCCTTTCTGAAGCGGATGTTTTCGTCTGGTATATAGCCTTGAAGGTAGATGTTTATGCCTGCTCTAACACCGTGCACGTGGGAAACTATTCCGTAAACGCCAGCCTCGCCGTAAAATACGCAGATTTGATCTGAGAGGTAGTCGATTATTGCCAGGTCGTGTTCGGCTACAACAACAATTTTTCCTTCCCCTTTTAGGCTTCTTATGGCTCTGGCAACCTCAAGCCTCTGCTTCACGTCAAGATAGCTGGAAGGCTCGTCGAAAAGGTAAACGTCAGCCTCCCTACATATCGCAGCGGCTACAGCCACCCTCTGCAGTTCGCCCCCACTCAGGGCTTCAATGGGTCTATCCCAGATGGTTTTCAACTCAAGCCTTTCAGCAACGTTTTCAAGAACCCCTCGCTCATCCACCTTTTGGATGAGTTCGCCAACTCTGCCAGAAACAGCCCTTGCAATCTTGTCAACGTATTGGGGTTTGTGCACAACTTTTAATTTGCCCTCGCTCATCCGCTGAAAATAGTCCTGCAGAACTGAACCCCTAAAATACCTTATTAGCTCGTTCCAGCTGGGTGGATTCTCATAATTTCCAAGGTTTGGCTTAACCTCGCCGGAAAGAATCTTCAGCGTCGTCGTCTTCCCTATGCCGTTTTTGCCGAGAAGCCCCAAAACAGTGCCAGGTGATGGTATTGGAAGCCTATAAAGTTTGAAGGTGTTTGGTCCAAATCGATGGCTGCACTCCTTTTCCAGCTCGTCTGGAAGGTTCACTATTGATATGGCGTTGAAGGGACACTTTTTGACACATATTCCACATCCAGAGCATAACATCTCCACAATCAGCGGCTTTGTATCTTCAAAGCGAATTGCCTCAACATGGCTTCTTACCATTGGACAGAAGCGGTGGCACTGTTTTCCGCAACGTTTAGGTTTGCACTTATCCGAGTCCAGCACTGCCACACGGGTCATAGTTTACCAACAACTATCTATGTGTGCTTTTACGCCATAAATATGAGACCTAAAATCAGATTAGCGGGATGCTAAAAACTTTTCGGATTAAAAAGAAAACGAGAGAAACGTAAACCCCGTTAGGGTTTTTACCATTCCTCTTCTTCCCACTCTTCCTCTTCCCAATCTTCCTCTTCCCATTCCTCTTCTTCCTCAAACAACCTAATTCACCTCCCTTAACCGTGGGTTTGGCATAGTGAGAGCCTTAAAAGATTATTTTAAGCATTTTCATTCGACTGCTGTCGAGAAAACTCCTTGATGGCATGCCACTATTTTAAAAGATTTACTTTAAAATTTTTGCTGTTAATGCAGCTTCAGGTTCCCGCATTCCAGGCTTAAGATAAGCCCAGCATAAGTGTTTAGAGTTGTGGGCTGCTCCAATTTCTCCTCGCGTGTCTACGGCAATTAGACCCATAGAGTTGTAGGTTCCAGCCATTCGCTCATTAACGAGCCTTATGGCGGCTTCAACAGACTCTTGGGCAGGTTTGCCACCCTCCATGTAATTGCAGACTGTCTTCGCCAAAACAAGCCTTATGGCGATTTCGCCAACGCCGGTGGCTGAACAAGCTCCGCTCCTATTATCGGCGTAGGTACCACATCCGATCAAGGGCGAGTCACCAATCCTTCCAGGGATTTTTAGTGGAAAACCACCGGTGGAGGTTGCAGCTGCAACACTCCCTTCTAAATCCAAGGCAACAGCGCCAACCGTTTCAAGATCAAAAAGTTCTGGATGACTTTTAATCAGTTCTGCGAGTTTTGGCAGTTCAAAAATGCCATCCAAGAGGGCTTGCTTCGCCTGCTCATAATATTTTAGGCGGAGCTCCGTAAGCGGGTTTCGCCTTTCAAGGTTGAACAGTTTTGCGAGCTTTTCTGCTCCCTCGCCGACAATGAAGACGTGGTCGGTCTTCTCCATAACAATTCGTGCAAGCCTAACCGGATTCCTAATGTCCCGCAAGAGCCCGGCAGCCCCAGCCTTCAAAGTTTTTCCATCCATGACGGAGGCTTCCATCTCCACGGTCTTCTCTATGGTTAGGCTTGAGCCATAACCAGCGTTAAAGACGCCTTCATCCTCCATGACGGCTACAGCCTCAACAACGGCGTCGAGGGCGCTTCCGCCATTAGCTAAAATGTCAAAACCAGTTTTGGCAGCCTTCTTCACACCTTCAAGTCCAGGATTGATGCGCTCTGGATGCCAGTTTCCAGCGCCGCCATGAACAACAATTACGGGTTTTGGCGTTTGCCCTTCCCTCCAGTTTTGGAAAGATAGAGTTTACGCCCATAAATTTAAGCCTAATCCCAAAAAGGTATGGATAACTTGTTGTTATGGACGAGCTCCAAGCGTTAATGGAATCGTGAGCTCCTGGCTATTCCTTATTACAGTCAAGTTTATTGTTTGTCCAGGAGTTGTGTTTTCTTCAAGGTAGGCTGAAAGCGTGTCTATTCCTGTTATTTTTGTTCCGTTTATGGCTATTATAACGTCACCACCGATGGTTACATATTGTCCAGCTATTAGAACTCGTTTTGTTCCGCCTCTTAATCCGGCGTTGGCGGCTGGTCCCCCGCTTACAACCTGGGTTATCAGCCATCCGTATGTTATGTTGACGCCCATGGCTTGCGCTATCTCATAAGTCATATCCACGCCTGAGGCGCCGAGCCAAGGATGCTTATCGTAATAGCCCACTATTACAAGGTAGGCGATTTCCCGAAGAATGGTGTTTGATGGTATTGCGAAGCCCAGTCCTTGAGAATCGCTGATTATTGCTGTTGTTATGCCCACTACTTGCCCTTGCAAGTTTAAAAGTGGGCCTCCGGAGTTTCCGGGATTTAGCGGGGCAGTTGTTTGTATGACGTTGGCTATCGGATATCCGCCTGTCTGTTCCTCAGTTATCGTCCTGCCAAGCGCGCTTACAATGCCTATGCTCATTGAACCAGCCAGACCGTATGGGTTGCCAACAACCACTACTATGTCGCCAACTTTAAGTGTTGACGAGTCAACCACCTCAAGGGGTTTAAACTCTTGTTGAGGAGCATTAACTGTAAGCACAGCCAAATCAGCATAAGGATCTGAACCGAGGACTGCCGCTGCATAACCATTTCCATTGATGAATGTGACTGTTAAGTTAATTGCGCCTTCAACCACATGATAGTTTGTGACCACCACCATCTGCCCCGAACAGTTGTAAATGAAACCTGAACCTTGAACCTGAGTGCAGTAAGGACGGTGGAAAATGTCGTATTGCACCATTACCCCGCGAACTATAACAACGGAATCCTTAACCTTCTCATATAAATCTGCAAGAGAAATGTTTCCTCCGAGGATGTACGTATTATTTACAATGACTTGTGTATTTTGTAGCTTTGCCACTTGACTGTTTAGAGTTGACAATTCACCCTCCAGGGTTTTTATCTTCTCTGACAGTGGCAAACTGCCAAATAAATAACCCGCTACTCCTCCAACCATTAAACTCACTATGATTGCCGTCACCAAAAGAGCCCGTGAAAACCCTTTAAAACTTGGTTTTTGAGCGCTTTCCACTTTTTCACATCCTTTCACAGCTTTCTGCCGCAGTGAGGACAGAAAATGTGGTCCGCTCGAACCTCTCTGCCGCAAGTGGGACACACAAGTTTTTCCTTTGCCAACAAACCCGTTTTCTCCTTTGCCAATAATTTTCCGTCGCTGAGAAAGAGCACCCTGCGAGCATGAGAGGCTATAGCCCCGTCGTGAGTCACCATTACAATGGTGGTTCCCTGTTCGATGTTCAATCTGCCCAACAGCCTGACTATTTCATACTTCGTTTTGGCATCTAAATTTCCCGTGGGCTCATCTGCCAGAACGATGGAAGGATTATTTGCCAAAGCCCTTGCGATGGCTACTCTCTGCTGTTCTCCAGCACTTAAACGGAACGGCTTATGATTTTCCCTTTCCGCCAAACCAACAAGCCTTAAAAGCTCTCGGGCTCTTCTTCGCATTTCTCCCTTCGATTTCCCTGTTCCCTCCATTGGAAGCTCAACGTTTTCTAACGCACTTAAGTATGGGAGTAGGTTGAATGTTTGAAAGACAAAGCCAACCTTGTATCGCCTAATTTTGTAAAGCTCTTTTTCCGGTAGTGCGGTAACATCCACTCCATCAAGAACTATTCTTCCTTTGGTTGGCCTATCTAAGCAGCCTAAAACGTTAAGTAGGGTGGTTTTACCGGAGCCTGAGGGCCCCATTACGGAGACGAAGTCTCCCTTTTCAACTTTCAGGTTTATGTTGGAAAGGGCTCGGATGCTTCGCCCACCAAGCCTGTAAACCTTGTCCAGTTTTTCTGTTTCCAGAACAAACTCATTCATACCTCAACGCCTCAATTGGAGATATTCTTGAAGCTCTCCAAGCAGGATATAGGCTTCCAAGAGCGCCTAAAATTGCAGCTGCGCAGATTGCCAACAAAATTAGTTGAGGACTTAACGCGGCTGTGCTATAGCTTTGCGTCCCAATAAGGCCTGGATACTGTGCTTGGAATGGACGAGTGGCAGGTTGCTGTGCGCCAAACAGGTTTAGCTGGGGAAGCATTAATGAAGAAAAGAACGGAGCGGCTATGCTTCCTATTAAGACTCCGGCGACTCCTCCAATTATGCCTATTATCGTGCCTTCAAGCATGAATTGGCTCATAATATTCCAGTTGCTGAAGCCTATAGCCTTCAAGATGCCAATTTCTCTCGTCCTTTCGCGAACCGAGTAAAGCATTACAAAGAAGACGATTAGGCTTGTGGCTACAACCGCTATTATAATTAGCTGAGTGGCTGTCGCTTGTGCCTGGGCTATGGAAGATTCAGCATTGCTTAATGTCTGCGTGTACATTTCTTGCATACGCTGCAGGTTTTCTAAACGGTCTTGATATGTTGTCACATAAAGTTCGGGGTATGCCGCCTTAATCACATCTGCAACTTGAATGGCGAGAGAAGCGTCGTTTACATACACATATAATTTGCTTATCTTTCCATCAAGGCCTGTAATTCTTTGAGCGTCTGAAAGCTCCATGTAAACAGTTTTAGCTTGGCTTGTTGATTCAAAAACGCCCTTAACTATGAAATATTCACCGTTTATTTCAACGGCATCGCCGACTCCAGCCCCAAAATAGCTGGTTAAATTTGAGCTTATGAGAATGTAGCCGCTATCACCTTCGGAAAGGCTTTCTCCCGAGGTAATATTTGTTGGCAACACCGAATGTTCGGCAAGCGTGGATTCGTTAAGGTATACGCCTATTATCGTGTATGCCGGCCTATAGATCGTGCGGGTTCCAAAAGGAGTGTTTATGGTTTCTGGAATGGTTTCATTTGAGGATACTTCAAGAAAGGGAATGACGTCCTTTACTCCGCCAATAGAGTATATCTCGTCTA
>JAWCNE010000069.1:0-6248 GCA_038849025.1 Bathyarchaeia archaeon | reverse complement strand
TGGGAAATTGGCGGTCCTTGGAACCCGTTTTCTCACGGAGTCAGAGGTTTACCCGTCAAAGCTGAGGGATTACGGAATAAAGTGGGCTGTCCCAGAAGTAAATCAGCGCGAAGTGGTACAACGCTTCAGAGTATCTAACAGAAAGCAACGGCGTTTATCAACCAACAACACTAGGATCTCAAACAACACTGTTACGCCTCATATTTGACGATAAGCTGCATCCAACCCATTTCACTAAACTTTACGATAACGGCAAAGGCAAAATATACCAAGTAAACTACCCCTACCCTTAAAACATTGAAATTAATTACGGCAGTCAACAAGGAGCATCCTAATGAAATGCCAAATAGTTGACTATGATAGTAAATGTATGTTTCCTATACGTACGTTTTTTAAGTGCTTCTCAGCGGCTTTTTGGCATTCATGGGCTTGTTTTCGGCTTGTTGTTGGCAAGTCATTCATCACATAGCATGGATAAAAAGCCAAAAGCGTGTATGGGATTTCCGGGTTTATCTGGCTTATGAATTTGGCTATGCTTTCAACCTCTTCAGCGTCCACATAGCCTGGCACAAGCAGCGTGCTGGCCGTCAAAACTGGCAGTTCAGGGCGTTTACCATAGTATTTTTCTCCTATCTGACGGAAGTTTTCTAAAGTTGGCTTATTTGAGACTCCACATAAGGCAATATTCAGCCCTTCGTTCCACGCTTTTAAATCGAATTTTATGTTACCGCCGCTTTCTAGGGCGTATTCCGCAGCCTTTTCTGCAAGCTGTAGGTTCATGTAGCCGTTTGTTTCCCAACAAACACGCAAGATACGCTTTTCCGCTTCGGCCTTTTCCAAGGCTATGCGGCTTGTCTCAATCGAGTGGGGCATCTGCGGTGATGGGTCTCCTCCAAAATAGCATATGCATGAAACCCGCTTGTCTAGGGCTTTTTGGGCTAGGGCTTCCGCGCTCATCACTGGCTTATGCCTTGCTGAAAGGTTGCGGTAGTACCAGTTCTGGCAGAAGAGGCAGTCGTAGCTGCATGCGCCGTAAAAAACCGCCAAATTATAGTAGCCATATTCCCCTTCGGGCTTGTAAGCGTATTTCGGGTAGCCGCTTCCAGTGCAGCCAGGACAAAACCACCAGCTGACACAGTTGGTTGGCAAACCATCATAATACCATTCTAAAACGCCTTGCCCCGCTGTCCCGCCGAAACGAACAAGACGCCCATTCACGTTCCAAACAAGGCCGCAAAAACCGCTTTTGCCCATGCCTATAGCGCAGTTGTTGGCGCAGACTCCGCAAGGTATTCCATTAGCCTCTCTAGGCGGTTCAGCGGGCAAGCCATAAACCGCTCGACTTTTCGCATGCACCTCTCGCGTGATTGCAAGGGCTTCTTCAGGCGTTTCTCTTATGCATTTTAGACAAACGCCAAGGTTATCGGAAATGAGTTGTGACTTTTGACCGCACAATTGGCATTTTCCCATACAGACTCAAAATAATAAAGGCGTTTTCAAGCCTAAAAACTATATAGAGATAGGCTAAGATAAACTGCTTTCCAAAACAGTTGTTAGCCTCCGCCCACAGGCGGTATAATTGCTAAAACATCTCCATCTGCAAGTTCCGTTTTTAACCCCTTAATTGTTGAGACGCTCCGCCCATTTACGAGAAACTGGAGAAAACCCTTAACCTCGCCTGTTCTGCCGTCATAAACATATTCAGTGAACCCTTTACCATACCGTTCAGCAAGTTTCTCAAGCACCTTCTCCACAGTCACCGCTTCGCTTTGGGAAAACTCTAAGGCTTCTTCCCGCTTTCCAGTAACCTCCCGCAAAGTCGTGAAGAAACGCACCGAAACCTTCAAGGCGCCGCTCACCAAAACAAGAAAACACAAGCCAAAATTTAAACAGTTACGTAGACAATGAGCATTTTAAATGTAAAAGCCTTTTGATACGAAATCACATTCCCTAAAGAATGGTGCGTGTTGGATCCGCTAACGCTTTTGGCCGTCGCTTTTGGGCTTGCCATGGACGCCTTCAGTGTTTCCGTTGCCTCAGGAACCACAGTTAGGAGCAACAGGGGAAATGAAGCATTCAAAATAGCCTTCTCCTTCGGACATTCCAAGCCTTTATGCCCATGCTGGGCTGGCTTGCCAGCATAAAAACGGTAGATTTCATATCTGGAGTTGACCACTGGCTTGCTTTTGCCCTTCTGATTCTTGTAGGCTACAAAATGATCTATGAATCTGCAAAACCAGAAAACTGCGCAGAAAAAAGAAATCTGGGTTTTTTCACGCTTTTAATTCTTTCCATTGCCACAAGCATAGACGCTTTGACGGTAGGCCTAAGCTTCGCCCTTCTAAAAGTCTCCATAATCAACCCCCATAATAGTGATAGGCACAGTAACTTTTACACTGTCGTTTATAGGCGCTGTGTTAGGCGCAAAATAAGAAACCTTTCGCCAAACAAGGTAGAAATCGCGGGCGGCATAATTCTAATAGTCATCGGTTTTAAAATACTTATAGAGCACCTAGCCTAAAATGCCATACAAGTATGCAAAGAAAATTTCCGCCGCCCGCCCAGAACACTCACAGCATATTCCACGCATCTTCTCAACCCGCACTTCTGCAAAAGCCTTCCCAGCCATCTTCGCAATTTCTTCAAGCCTAAAGCCGAGATGAACGTCGCCCATTTCTGTTTTAAACTCTTCAAAACCATGCTCGCAGAGGTCAACAATTATGGCTTTTCCATTTTCCTTAAGAACCTTTTTTATGCTTTTGAAAACTTTCTCTGGTTTAACACTGTGGTGAAGCATTAAGGTGGAAAAGACCGCATCAAACTTATCGGGAATATCAAAATATTTTCTAGCCTCTTTTGTGCTGCCTTCAAGGTTTTCAGCCAGTCCTACAAAGGGTTGCACATCAGCGTCTTTCTTCACCAAAGAAAGCAGCATCGCAGGAGTCATATCCATGGCATAAAATGAAGTCTTTGGAAGTCTGATGCGCACTTTTTCAGCCACCTTAATAGTGAAAAATCCTGTTCCTGCCCCCACATCTAGCACCTTTGCATCTGTTGGAAGCTCTGGTGAAGAAAATAAAAACTTGACCACCCCATCCACTATTGTGTTTAGGCCTTCCTTCCCAAAATAGTGGATGAGGAGTTCGTCTCTTCGCCTCGCTTCTTTCACGGTGAAATGTTCGACTTCCCTTGCAAGAAGTTCGGGTTCAGATGCGCCTAGCCTATCAAAAAGCTTGCTGAGGTCTAAATTTTTCGCATACACTTCAAAAAGAGTCTGTCTTTTAGCCACTTAACATCACCTTGCCCAAAATGTGTAGGCCTTCCCTTTTAAAGGTTTAACATTTAAACGCCGTACTAAAAAGAGGATAAGACATGTCTGAATACATTGTCTAACGGGTTTAAGCAGATTTATCGTGGTTTCCAGAAAAAAGTTTATATCTTGCCGCATTTCTGCTTATCCAAATTGGCAACATTTTAACCCTGATTGGAGGTAAATGATATGGCTTACTTAACAACAACGGCTTCAGGTCAACCCGTCTTAATCCTAAAGGAAGGAACAACGCGAAGCCGCGGAAGGGAAGCTCAAAGAAACAATATAGCAGCGGCCAGAATAATCGGCGAAGTCTTGAAGACAACTCTAGGACCTAGGGGAATGGATAAAATGCTCATCGACAGCCTAGGAGACATAACAATAACCAACGACGGCGCCGCAATCCTAGACGAGATAGAAGTGGAGCATCCAGCAGCAAAAATGATGGTTGAAGTGGCAAAAACCCAGGACGACATGGTAGGCGACGGAACAACCACCGCCGTGGTTTTAGCTGGAGAACTGCTGAAAAAGGCTGAAGAACTCTTAGACCAAAACATTCATCCAACAATAATTGTAAGCGGCTACCGCAAAGCAGCGCAAAAAGCTGTAGAAGTCATAAACAAAATTGCACAGCCCGTGGACATCGAAGACAGAGAAACCCTTCGCAAAGTAGCTTTAACATCCATGGCGAGCAAAGCCGTTGGAACCGCAAGAGAACATTTGGCAGAAATAGCCATAAACGCCGTCAAACAGATCGTCGAGCTGAGAGGCGAAAGAAGAGTTGCAGACATAGATAACATTCAAATCATAAAAAAGACTGGAAAAGGGCTTCTTGAATCTCAACTGGTGAACGGCGTAATAATTGACAAGGAAGTAGTCCACAGTGGCATGCCTAAAAAAGTCGAAAATGCAAAAATTGCGCTATTGGACTGCCCCCTAGAAATAGAGAAAACCGAATTCAGCGCCGAAATAAGAATCCGCGACCCAACCCAGATGAAAGCCTTCCTAGACCAAGAAACCCAAATGCTAAAGGGAATGGTTGAAAAAATAAAGGCTGCAGGAGCCAACGTTGTTTTCTGTCAAAAGGGCATAGATGACATGGCTCAGCACTTCTTGGCAAAAGAAGGAATACTAGCAGCTAGAAGAATAAAGCAATCAGACATGGAGAAACTTGCGAGAGCCACAGGAGGCCGAATAGTCACAGATCTTGACGACTTAACACCCCAAGACTTGGGCAAGGCAGGCCTTGTCGAAGAACGCAAAATAGGCGAGGACAAGATGATCTTCGTCGAAGAATGTACCAACCCCCGCTCAGTCGCCATTCTCATACGCGCTGGACTGGAAAGAATGGTTGACGAAGCAGAAAGAGCCATGACAGACGCCCTATCCGTAGTCTCAGACGTTGTGGAAAACAATAAGATTGTGGCAGGCGGCGGCGCAGTAGAAGTCGAAATAGCCAAAGAACTCCGCGACTACGCCACAAAAGTTGGCGGCCGCGAACAACTCGCCATAGAAGCCTTTGCTGATTCCATAGAAATAGTTCCGAGAACACTCGCTGAAAACGCGGGGCTGGAACCCATAGACATAATAGTCGAACTTAGAGCAGCCCACGAAAAGACTGATGGCTACTACAAAGGGGTAAACGTTTTCACCGGAAAAATTGAAGACATGTACAGCAACGGGATAGTCGAACCGGTGGTCGTAAAAGAACAAGCAGTAAAGTCAGCCGCAGAATCAGCATCAATGATACTCCGCATAGACGACGTAATAGCAGCAACAAAACCAAAAGAAGAAAAAGGGCCGGAAAAACCGCCAGGCGAAGGCGAAAGCGAAGAATACTAAATTTGAAATAATCCCTTTTTTCTGTTCAAAAATTATTCTCAATT
Source organism: Bathyarchaeia archaeon (assembly GCA_038849025.1). GTDB lineage: Archaea > Thermoproteota > Bathyarchaeia > Bathyarchaeales > Bathycorpusculaceae > WUQU01. The sequence goes on along the minus strand of JAWCNE010000069.1, from coordinate 1,052 downwards.
TAGAATTATATTATAGCAATAACCCATATAAAGCATATTAACTCGCCATAATCTTTGTGAAAGTTATAAGTAGGGGTGGGTATACTTGGTATGGGTGCCCATTCTTGTATTTTGATCCTCGCCCTAAAAAAAAGACTTGTATAACCGTGAAAAGGAGCTTGAGGAGTTTTTCGAGGCTTTGTCCTATGCGCCTATGATCGTGGTGTCTGGGCTTCGTAGGACTGGTAAGACTTCATTTGTTAATGTAGAGCTGGCTAAACGTGGATGCCCTTACGCCATTTTAGATCTGCAGGGATTGCCATATAATCCCTCTCACGCGGACATAATTCGCAGGTTGGAAGCGGCTTTTAAACAAGTTGATAAAAAGTGGCTCTCAGACCTGTTGACGCGTTAAGGCATATAAACGGAGTATCCGTTCTAGATGGCGAACTCAGCTTTGAGTGGAATAAAAAGGAGTTGGATCTCCCCCGAACTTTTCGCAAAGATGATCGTTGGGCTGCGGAAAAGAAAAAGAAATTTGTTATAGCTTTTGATGAAGTGCAGGTTATACTTGGAGATAAATGGACGCTTCGTTTTCTGGCGCATGTTGTTGACGCGTATTATAATGTAGTTGTTGTAACCGGCTCTGAAGTTGGTGTCTTATCTGATTTCCTTGGATTTAATCAGCAGATTCTCCGTTATATGGAAAGACATTTTGTCCAATTCAAATGAAAAACTTCTCAGCTGAAATGGCTAGAGAATTTCTTACCGTGGGATAAACAGATTGGAATGAAGCCTTCTGCCGAGAGTATGCGGTTAAAGAACTTGACGGTGTTCCTGGTTGGCTAACATTATTTGGGGTGATATGTAGAGAAAAGAAATCGTTGATGAGGTTGCTTCTGAAGCTGGAAAACTGGCAAGGGACGAAGTTATGAAACTACTTACTTATTCCCAACGTTATGGTTTAATTTTAAATTTTCTTTCTAAAATGGGCGAAGCGACTTTGTCGCAGATTAAATCCGCAATGAAAATAAAAGAAGGGCGCTCAATCACGAACCATACTGTCTCGACGC
>JAWCNE010000068.1:0-6425 GCA_038849025.1 Bathyarchaeia archaeon | reverse complement strand
GAATGCGGTATGATATTTCGGGGGCACGTCTTTCAGAAAAAAGCGTTAAAGAAGCCCTTAACTTAGGTGCAGAGATAATCGCGACAGCTTGTCCATTTTGCATGTTAACATTAGAAGACAGCATCAAAACGATAGGCGCTGAGGACAAAATTCAAGTAAAAGACATCATGGAATTGCTCGCTGAAGCCTTCTGATGGAAACAGTGCTTTTAACCGTTGTTCTTTTCAGTTTTTTTACAACCCAAACCAGTAGATTGTTAACAAGACGATCAGATGTTATGCTAAGGCTTTCAGCCAGTTTTTCAATTTCCTCGTAAAAATGATCGTCCAGCAAAATTTGCACAAAATTTGTGTTAGCATATTTAACTATCTTTAAAACCTTTTCTTGTGGCTCAGCCGTTAATATTTCAAACCGCAGAGTTGCACGCCGTGCAATTTTACATTTATCTACACCTGGAAAAACAAGGGAACGAGGTCCGCCGACGCCAGGCCTTTCCTTAAAGTTGTTGGGCAGATATTTCATCACCCACCTGTAGCTCATGCCAGTTTCCTCCGAAATTTTATAGGCGAGTTCTGTTCCGCGTTTTACGCCTTCTTCGAGATAGATTTCGCCAAGCCTTTGTAGAATTTCCCTTTTTTCTTTAGCGGGGACTTTTCTTCGGCAAACGTTGCTAATTAGCCTTGCAATGAGTCTATCTTTTTCGGATTTTATGTGTGGAAGTTTAATTTTAGGCCAGTTTTTGTCAACTGTTAACCTATGCGATCCATCAATAACGTTTCCATCCTTATCAAGGAGCACTGGGTAAAGTTTCCCTACGCGTTTAGAGGTAAGCCTTAACTCAGAGGTTATTTCTTCATCATCTGACATGATTTCTCCCAGCCAAAAAAGCAGCCAATTTAGTTACGCGTTCGCTTCTTTTTTTAGCCACCGCCCTAAACGCTTGAGGAACATCAGCCATTAAGCCCTCTGAAAGCTCGGCAGCGTCGATGTAAGCCTTTCTAATAGTCTCTTCTATTTCCAGCGCAGACTTTAGAACGTTAACAAAACTGGCGTTTTCGGCTACTTCGGTTTTGATAACATAATTTTGTAGGTTTATACCTTCTTTAAACGAGAAACATGCTTCCAAAGCGTCCGTTATTACTCCATAATAGACTCTTTGTATCATAGATTTGTTCTTTTCATTCTCCTTGGAGAAAGATTGGAAAATTTCCTTTCCTTCAGGGTATTTCTTGCTCAGTTCCTCGTAAAATTTTGCTGTTTCCTCTTCTAGTCTCGTTAGGAAGCTTATTACGGCAGAGGCTGTGTTTAAGAGCATTAGAACCACCTTTGAATAACTACCTTACTTTCGGTGAAGAAGCGAATTGCCTCTTGGCCTTGACCATGCAGCACGCCAAAAAAGGAATTTTTCATACCGCTAAATGGGAAGAACGCCATTGGCGCAACAATTCCAATGTTTATTCCTATGTTTCCACAACGAACCCTATACTGAAATTCTCTAGCCCATTTTCCATTAGAAGTGAATATAGATGCCGCGTTGCCATATGGGTTACTATGAATCATCTCAACTGCTTCATCAAAGCCCCTTGCACGCATAATGCAGGCCACAGGACCGAATATTTCTTCTCTACCAATCGCCATGTCCGGTGTTACGTCTTCAAAAACTGTCGGATTAAGAAAGCAATCTTGAGGCCAATCACCCACCAATTTTATGTTTCTTCCATCAAGAGTTAGTTTCGCGCCTTCATCTACTCCCTTTTCTATAAAACTCATAACCCTCTCTTTCTTGCTTTTGTCCCGCAAAGGTCCCATCTGAACAGATTCATCCAAACCATAGCCAACCCTAATTTTCGATGCAGACTCAACGAAAGCGTTTACAACCTTTTTATAAAACGCGCTGTACTCGCTTTCGTTAAGCCCTTCACCAACTATAACAAGATTGGCGCCAGATAAGCATCTTTGACCAGTATTGCCATAAAAAGAAGTCATACATGCCGCTATTGTTCTCTCAAGATCAGCATCAGGCATCACTAAAAGGAAGTTTTTTGCACCAGCTTGAGCTATAACCCTCTTCCCAGTTTCGCCACACCTTCTGTATATGACATCTCTCGCAACAGGCGTTGACCCCACAAAGCATATTCCAACGATATCTGGATGGCTAAGCATCGCTGAGACAACAGCTCTTCCACCATTTACAACATTCCACACGCCTGGTGGAAAACCAGCCTCCTCCACTAATTCAGCAAGCTTATATTGGCTTATGGGAACCTCGCTGGAAGGCTTAATAACGACACAGTTACCAGTAGCAACCGCATACGGCGCAAACCATAACGGGATCATGAACGGAAAGTTAAAAGGGGCTATTATACCAAATACTCCTAAAGGCTGTCTTATAACATACTCGTCTATGCCAACAGCTATATCTTCGAGGTTATATCCCATCATAAGGGAGGGGATGCCCGTTGCAACCTCAACATTTTCAATTCCTCGCCTCGTCTCCCCTCTGGATTCGTCAATGGTCTTACCGTGCTCCATTGTTTGAATTCTGCTTAGTTCTTCAAAGTGCTCTTCCAAAAGCTCCTTCAATTTAAATAGATATCTTGCCCTCGCAAGTGGAGGGGTTCTTCTCCATTCAGGAAACGCTTCTTTGGCTGATTTAACAGCCTCGTTCACATCGCTTTCCGATGATATTGGAACTTTCGCTATAACCTTGCATGTTGCGGGGTTAACTACTTCAGCCATCTCCCCTTTCGGTTCGATCCATTCCCCACCGATGTAATTTTTAATGGTTATAACTTCTTTTATTGGCTCTTCAAGTATTGCCATTAGCGCATGTCTCCTTCACTCTGCCTAAGAGCCGGCTTCTTTAATTGCAGTTTCCAAAATGTTCAATGCGCCGTCAATTTGCTCTTTAGTTATAACTAAAGGCGGCTGGATTCTCAACACGCATCCCTTTACGCCTCCCGACCCTATAAGCAAACCTTTTTCTCTACAGAGATCCCTTATTTTTCGTGTTTCATCAACCGCTGGAATTTTTTTCACCTTGTCCTTAACGAGTTCAATGCCTATCATTAGACCCTTCCCCCGTACATCCCCGATAAGTGGGAGTTCATCCTTCATCTCATTAAGACGCTTCATTATGTATGCACCTTTTTCTTCAGCCTGCTCCGAAAGTCTTTCATTCAAGATGACGTTAATGTTTGCCAACGCGGCAGCAGCAGATACAGGATTACCGCCAAAAGTTGAAAGGTGATCACCCGGTTCGAAAGAGTCGCCTATATCTTTTCTGGCTATGCAAGCGCCTAACGGAAAGCCGTCAGCGATACCCTTCGCTAAAGTCATTATATCGGGCTCGACGCCATAATGCTGAATTCCAAAAAGTTTTCCAGTTCTACCAAATCCAGTTTGGACTTCATCGTCTATAAACAGGATGCCATTTTCGTCTAAGATTTCCTTTACCAGTTTAAAGTATTCTGATGGTGGAGGAATTATGCCGCCCTCGCCCATCACAGGCTCCGCTATGAATGCTGCAACTCCTTTACTCGTGCAATAATCAATAACGTTGCGAATTGATCTAGCACATAATAAATCACAGTCCGGATAACTCTTCTCAAATGGGCATCGATAACAATATGGTGGAGGTGCAAAGGACACCCCAGAAAGATATGGACCCATATCGTATTTTCTCCTACCAGCTTGCCCGGTAACGCTTAAAGTCCCAAGTGTGCGTCCATGAAAAGAGCACATCAACGCGATTAACTCGTACTTCTTGGTGAATTTCCTGGCAAGTTTAATGGCGCATTCCACGGCTTCAGCCCCGCTGTTGCCAAAAAAAGTTTTCTCTAACTTTGGCGGAGTTATCTCGGCCAGTTTTTCAGCCAACTTAATTGTTACTGGAACATAATAAACATAGCTGCAAACATGGACTAGATTCTTGGCTTGTTCGATTGCAGCGTTCACAACTTCCGGATGACAGTGGCCAGCGTTAACAACCGATATTCCTGAAAAACAGTCTATGTATTCCTTACCTGCTACATCCTTTATTGTAGCACCTTTCGCCTCTGAAACCACAACTGGCTCTATTTTCGCCACAATATTTGTTATCAAGAACTTTTCAGCTTTCTCGATGATCTTCTTCTCGTTTTCCACATTCATACCCAATTGTTTATATATCTAGACAACTTTTTAAATTTTATCCAAAAATTCAATCGAAATTACAATTAATGTTCAAAATATTTCAATGCAATTTTTCTTCCAATGGTAAATGCAAAACATTTAAACAGAGATGAGAAATCTAAGTCGATACAACTAATGCCTTGCAAAACATGAATGAGGGAAAGCCGTGGGGAAAAAAATCAATTCAATGCTTGACGAAATAGACGTTGAAATTATCAAAGTTCTGCAAGATGATTGCAGACTCTCACTAGACCATATAGCAAAAAAGCTAGGAGTACCAAAGTCAACAATCCATTACAGAATAAGACGACTTGAAGAAGAAGGAATTATAGAGGGTTATCATGCGAAAATAAACTTTGAAAAACTTGGAAGGGACTTTCTAACAATAACTCTCGTCCGGGCAAAATATGAACAAGGCTATCACGAGAAAGTTGGGGAAAAAATCTGCGCTATTCCAGGAGTCTGGGGGGTTTATTTCGTATTCGGTGAGAACGACTTCATAGTGTTAGCGAGATCAAAAAATAGAGAGGACTACCTTCGAAAATTAGAAGCCATTATGAGCATGCCTGAAATAGAAAGAACTAACACACTAATTGTAGCAAAAGTGCTTAAAGAAGATATGCGGGAAAACATCACCTCCTAAACTTCCCACTCAATAATTTGAGATTGAAAAAGGGAAAAATTGGAGATGCCTTAACTAAGCAAGTTCCCTTTTGACGATTTCAAGTATCTTTATACCTTTCTCTGCTAATTTTCGAATAACAGCCTCTTTTTCTTCTCTTAAAAGAGCTTCGGGAGGAACAACGCCCATAGACTTTAAAGATCCTTCGACCAGCACTTCCGTGAAAGCCTCTCCGCCCAAGCCGACCAAGTAAGATGTAGCAGTTGTACCAGGAATTCTCTTGTTTGCCTCTTTAAGAGTCATGATAGAGACATACGACAAATCAATTTTTTTCCCCTTATCTTTACATCTTATATCCGTTACTATGCAAGAAACGTCGTCAACAAGTTTCCTCTTTTTAATCATCTCCTTAATTTCACTCATCGACGGCGGTCTAGGTAGTAAGGTGCAAAAAACATCGAAGGGCTTAACCTCAACATCGCCCACCTTGATTTTCTCGTCCTTTACTAGCCCGAGATCATATATCGCCTTGGCATAAGGCATGAAAGGCCCACCCATTTTGAACTCAGCATATCGCAAACCCTTGATGAAACGCGCCATAATTGGAGGTTCTTCATGATAATGGTGGTAGCATGGCTGCGGTCCAAGCGGTTCTGGAAATACGTATATTTCTTCGCCGCTAAATGGAGGAACCCTCTTTAACACTCCATCTTCATAAACGTATGGTTCCTGTATCATATCGTACCAGAGAAGATCAGGAGCCCATGTTGAGACTAGGCTTTCACTTTTTTGAAGAGAACAGTCTTTCATTCGCACTTCAAGAACGCGCTCAAATTTATCGGCCGCGTAACCGGCAACAAGGTCAGTTATCCCAGGATCCTCGCCAGTTGCAATTAGAGCTACTCTTCCTATATCTTTGAAATCTTTGTCCATCTCAAGCACCAACTCAAGAACTTTTTCAGTTGGCGCACCAGGAGCATCAATGCATGGGCCAAGCGAAAGACCTTGAAAGTTTGCCCCTGCAGATAAAGCCGCCTTCATCACCCTTAAATCATAAATATATGATGCTGAATTTATCACTAAATCGCAGCCTTTCACTACCTTTTGCAACTCATCAACGTTATTGAGGTCTACGCGGCACGTCGAAAGTTTTTCGCTTTTAAGCATCTCTTTAAGGGCCTTGGCACGGTCTAAATTTCTTCCAGCAATTACGATTTCTGAGACCCTTTTATGCTTGGCTAGCTCATAACAGATTACAGAGCCCTGCGCTCCATACCCTCCTAAGATTAAAATCTTCATTTTTAACAACCTTGGGCGTATGGCAATACAAATATAATTTAAGCTTTACGTTAAAAGACATGAAAAATAAAATTTCGCTTACGTATATGAAGAAAGCAAGACTAATAATTAAAGTTTGCATAAAATAATACCTTCATACAATTCACCTAAATTAAAGAAATTAAATCGATTAAGCAGAAAATGTTAAAGAAAATCACCGCTCAAATTTTCGCTTAAAAGTGGAAAAATTTGCTTGCCTATGAGCGAAGAATATCCTAAAGATAAAAATTTTCGGAAAACTTAACTTTCAGCGATCTTCTTCAATTGTTTCTGATACATTTCAACTATTTCG
>JAWCNE010000067.1:0-6473 GCA_038849025.1 Bathyarchaeia archaeon | reverse complement strand
ACTGTGGGAGGAAAACCACAAATCTACACAATAATGGATTTAAGTCCAAGTGAAAATCAAAATACCCTAAATCCTATGAAAGAACTCCAAGATGATGAAGTTGACCAAATAATTCAGAAAGTAAAACCTGCTGTAGCCAAACTTCGTGACATCCTTAAGCCCTAGCAGTTTTCTTTGACTTTTTGCTTGTTGCACTTTTTAGAATGAGTTTGCCACCCCTCACCTCTCCCTCGATTTCTTCTCCGTTTTTCCAACCAAGCATCTCTATTTGCTTTGGTGAAATAACTATAACCCATTTGGAATACTCCTTTCCTTCAGCTTTTCGTGATAACTGCTTCTGAAGTCTCAACTCATTTCCCTATTTGGATAGTGCACATTCTTCCATATAAATTTTAGGTACCGAAACATTTATATGGCGTAGGTACCTAATATGATAGTAGGTACCTACAATGCCAATCGAAAACCCTAGACAGTTACGTGGCTTAGCCATTCTTGCTAGAGGCAACCAGATTAAGCGTATTGATGCCTGCACGTATAGAGTGGCTTCTCAGTCTGGAAATGGAAGCTATCTTGTTCAGAGGCACGGCTTAGCTTGGAAGTGTGAATGCCCAGACTACGTTTATCGAGGAATGATTTGTAAGCATATTCACGCTGTCAATTTCTCATTAAATCTTAGGCAGATGGTTACTTCTCAGAATTTAGGGGTTGTTGTTCCAGAGGAAAAGCCTGAAACATGCCCTTCTTGTGGTTCAACAGATTTAGTGAAGGACGGTTTAAGAAAGAATAAGAGCGGAGTAATTCAGAGGTTTCTATGTAAATCATGTAAGCATAGGTTTGTGACCAACTATGGCTTTCTGAAAATGAAGAACAACCCAAAAATCATCACATTAGTCATGGACTTATACTTTAAAGGCATATCATACCGCAAAATTGTAGACCACTTAAAACAGTTCTACGGGCTTAAGATTAGCCATGTAGCCCTCATCAAATGGATACGAAAATATGTTCAATTAATGAAAGCCTACGTGGATTCCTTCACTCCTCAAACTTCTGGAATTTGGCACACGGATGAAATGACCATTAGCCTAAAAGAGAATAAGCAGATGGATTGGCTCTGGAACTTGATGGATAACGACACACGCTTCCTATTGGCAAGCCAACTATCACAGAAAAGAGAGATAGAAGACGCTAGAGAAGTTTTTGCAGAGGCAAAGGCTCTAGCCAAAACTATGCCTTCTTTCGTAGTTACTGATGGTTTAAGAGCTTATCAAGACGCTTTTAACAAGGAGTTCTTTACGCTTAGAAACCCTAGAACTATGCATGTTAGACTGGCTGGATTAAGAAAAGAAAACAATAACAACATAATAGAACGCCTACATGGAACAATAAGAGAAAGAGTCAAAGTTGTGAGAGGATTAGATAATGAAGATTCAGCTCAAACCATAATTGATGGTCATAGAATTTACTACAACTTTATACGCCCACACATGGCACTAAACGGTAAAACACCTGCTGAAGTTGCAGGCATTAACCTAGATTTAGGAATAAATAGATGGCTTTCATTAATTAGAAAAGCCAAGTCTAAATATTAACCTTCCTTAAATAAATCTGCTATTATCGCCCCCAAGAATAGTAGTATACCCATTATTATGAGGAATGCAAAGAAATCTCCTACTGCCTGAGCTTGTTTTGCTTCTCTTTCCAACATATCTTTAAGTTCAAGACTTTCCTCATAGGAAATCGTGCGGTTTTTCGCTTTTTCAAGCAGAATATCTTTTCTTGACCTACTCGGATTTCCTTTGCTTTTGACCATACCTAGCATCCTATAAGCATCAATAAATTTTGACCAAAACTGTTCAGGCACCTTATCAATGCCCTTGGATACGTTGTCAAGCTTTGTTGAAATATCCTTTAGGCTATTTTCAAGATTTTTAGTCCATTGACCTAATCTGTAGAAAAGCAAAGCTATTGTTATTATAAAAGCAACGATTGTTAAAAGCGGTATGTATGTAAGGATTTCCTCGAAAGCCATTTTTCATCAATTAATTAATTGGTTAATTCGAATAAAAAGCTTCACATTATCTCCCGAAGGTTACCACAGAAAGAAATTAATAACCCGTCTCCCTAAGAGTTACCAGAACCACGAAACGAAAAATTTATAAGTAATTATTTAATATAAGAATTTTAGATAAAAATGAAAAATTACATAGCGATTTTGATATTGTTAATGTCCACAGTGGTAACTGAAAGATACCTAATAGTTTCAACATGCTCGATCTCCATAATCCCTCTTGAAGGTCTTTTAAATTTAAATGAACCAATCGGGTATGTCGCTGAAGGAAATGACACCATTTGTGTCTTGGTTAATGAAACTTGCTCTCTGCCAGAATTCATAATTCAAGAAATAAAGAATGGATTACCAGCTATCTTTGTTGGTTATAATAGCACCGCTAAGATATACGACTTCGTGGAGGGTGGTCCGATGGAATTCACAAACGGCACGATTTTCTATTCTGGAATAAAAATTTATCCACAAAAAATTTCAGGAATACCAAGCTTTGAAGCAGCCTTTTCCCAAAACCTAAATGACACCATACAATGGGCAAAAAATGTTTGGAACAGAACAGAGCTGCACCCTATAAATGGTGAAATCAACAGAATAGAGGCAGTAGCTGTAAATCCAGAGTTTTATCTTGTCAAGCGATTCTATTACTACTTCGAATACGAGGACAAAGGAAAGCTTAACCTCATAAGGTCATGGTATTATGTGGCTAACGAAGCAAATCCAGGTAGAGATTATTTCGCGTTAATAATGTCCACAGAAGTTGTACCGGGAACCGTCGCTTTCGGCAGTGATTGGAGAACCAGTGATGTATGGAATGGCATATATGCAAACTATGTGGGTGACGGAGTACTTGCAGACCATGAACCCACGACAACAGAAGGCGTACATACCGTATCCTATACAATCGGTGTCCAAGTTAACACGGAAGGCGGAGGCTCTGCCATAGTAAGTCTCAGCGAATCCTATAGTTGTTCAGACGTAAAGATACGTGACTTATCAGAATCAGATGAACAACATGCATACTGGTGGCATGACGTGAATGAAGGCACAGACGTAGGATGCTATACTTATGTACTCAAACCTGCAGCAGCTTTTGAAGTTCCCCAAGATGAAACTTGGAAGATGTTATCACATTATCAAGCAAGATTCGGTAGAGTGATAATTCTTTGGTGGTGGGAATACAAGGACACTCCACTCTATGAAATAATAACTACGTGCTTCGCATATAGAACACTATACCTTGAATTCTCCGAGGGTGGTTCTACTCTTCCCTTTCCAGGCGAATATACTGTTGTTAAGCATGGTAAGAGAACTATCGGCGCCATACCCAAGTCTGGATTCAGATTAGCTTATTGGAAGATTTTCAGAGAGGTTGACGGTAGATGGGAAGAATACTGCGTTGGCGCAGTGAATCCGATACATCTTATAATGGACTATTCCTACAAAGTAAAACCCATATTTTGGAAACACTTTAATAAGGGTGGTGGCGGAGGCGGTGGTGGATGTTAAATAAAAAGATACTATTAACGGTGATGCTTGTCACACTCACTTGCGTCATATTTGTATCAATAATTATTCTTAGAAATATTAAATCGAGAGAACCTCCAGCAATACCAGCGATGGCTTACCAAATCGCTGATGAACTGAAGAGAGATCAAGAGCTTAGACTTCATTATTGGAAAGATGGTGAAAAGATAATAGTAGCTTATGTTAATGGAACGCTTTTTGAAAGAGAATACTATGTAAACGAAAATAGCGCTGCCATTACAGAGATAAAACAACTAATGGACAACGGCACTCCAATAGCGTTCACCTACTTAAATAATAGTTCAATTATTGCTCACATAATACCTAATTCATATAGAACTTTATGGGAGACTACAAATTTACCTTGGCAACTTGTCTTAGTGAAAGTTTTTGAGGATGTTGAACCACATACTGGCATAAGAAAAGGCGAGGCGCATTATTGGATTAATGAGAAAACGTTGGCAGAATCTATATACAACGCCTATTTACTATCATGTGAGATAACATAATCTTATTTCTATGCTGCCTTTTTGTTATTGCATAACCTATTAAAGAGGCAACCATGGTGTATTATGAGTATTTCTGAAGTGTACTAGGATGAACATGTTTTCGTCTGGGTCTAGGAAAGCTGCTGTTCTACCGCCCCAGTACTGGTCTTTGGGCTCTGTTGCGAATTTTACGCCTTTCATTTTTAGTTTTTGTAGGCTTCGTCTACGTCGTCTACGAGTAGGAAAATGTCTGGTGCGCCTTCTTTGCGTCCCTTTTTGCCTCCTGGCTCGAAGGCTAGTTCTATTCCTCCGACATCGAATATTACGTAGTTAGACCATTCCGCCGTCTTTTTGAGTCCGATTATGTTTTCGTAGAAACTGGTGGTTTCCTTCAAATCCGAGACGGCGAAGGTGATGTTATTTATCTTCTTAATCAACTTCTATCCCCCTTATATATACTTGATATTTTACGTGTATAAGTCATATAAATGGTTAGGTTCTGTTTTCGGTTGATAGGACAAGATAGAATTCTAGTTGGTCTACTTGTTTGAAGCCTGCGCTTTTGTAGTCACCTAGCTTTTTTGACTGGTCAAAATGGTTTTCTTTCGACAAGTCAAATCAGCAGTAGGCGCTTCCAATCATTGTTGAACAAATGAGAAAGATTTAGGGTAGGCTTTCAGCTAGGATGTCGGCTAGTTGTTTTGCTGTTTTTTCTATTTTCGGTGTTAAGCCCTCGCCGAAATCCGTGTTTTCAGGCTGAATGGCTAACAATTTTATTTTTGCGCCTGTCATTACTTGCAGATACTCGCAGAAGACTTGAAGTGGAAGGGCATGAGTTGAGATTGGCTGTGCCTTAGCAAAGTTTGGCTCCATAAATTTTATGGCGGCAGGTTTTTGATTCAGCAATGCTGCGTCGATTAAGAGTATGTGGGTTGGCTTGAATTGGATGATAGGCTCTATGAAGCTTTCCGGCACAGTTTCGCATTCGATTAAAAAAACATTCTCAGAAACTTTGCCTTCCAAATCTTTCACAATTTTTACACCCACATAATCGTCTTTCCGCAATGGATTACCAATACCAGCAACAACAACACGCAAGGCGCCAGAAAGCCAACTACGCAACTCATCTTCGAATTCGCTTAACCCCATCATACTCCTCAAATAATTACTACGCCATTCAAAATGTAGAAAAGATGTGGCGAAAATTTATCGTTTAATTGTTTTGAGCAGTTTCCTTTGGTTGTCGTAAATGTTTATTTCTAGCGGCATCTCGCCCAGTGCATAGTGGGTTGCGCAGGCGAAGCAGGGGTCGTAAGCCCTAAAAGCCATTTCAACCATGTTCAACAAGCCGTCGCTTACATTGTCTCCGCGAATCAAATGGGCAGCTGCATCCTTAATGGATTTGCAGATGGCAGCAGCATTATTGGTTGTAGCCACAATCAAATTCGCCTTCTTAATCAACGCATCCTCATCCAAAACATAATGATGAATTAGAGTGCCCCGTGCAGCCTCAACAATCCCGACGCCTTCGCCGGGTTTGCCAGGCTTGTTCCTTACGTTTTTGTCCGTTATCTCTGGGTCTCTGCTCAGTTCCAAGCATCTTTCAGACGCATACAAAAGCTCAATTAGTCTTGCCCAATGAAAGGCTAAAGTGTTATGCACTGGTTTGCCGCCGAAAGTTTCGTACATGCGCTTGTATTCTTCTTGGGCTAAGGGTGTAGCCATGCCTTCCGAGGCGTTAAGCCTACCCAGCGGACCAACCCTATACATGCCACTGTCGAAGCCGTCAACAAGCCCCTTCCAGCCAACCTTCTTTAAAACCGGAAGCTTCGTGTAAGTCCAAGGCTCCACATGCTCTTCAATGTGCTCCAAATATTCATGCGGCGAAAACTTGACGAACTCTTTTCCGTTCGGGTCAACAACCCGCACTTTCCCATCATAAAAGTTAACCTTGTTATTTTCGTCAACCAAACCCATGTAATAAGTTTTCATGGTGTAAGCGTCGCTGAGAATCAAATCCATATACTTCTTATTCTTCAAAACCACATCTTCGAAAAGTTTTAGGCTGAATTTGGCGAATTCTACGCTGGAAGCTGCCATCTGCTCGATTTCTTTCCTATCTTCTTCTGACAAGGGCTTGGAAATTCCACCGGGCAAACCGCAAACTGGATGGGTGGCTTTACCGCCTATTATGGCTGTGATTTTCTGTCCGTAAGCTCTGTGTTTAATCACTTCTTTCGCAATGTCCAAGCCAACCTTCTTTATAACGCCTAAAATATTGCGTTCAGTCGGCGGCGCATCTGGACCAACAACAAAGTCTGGTCCGCCCAAGAAATAGAAGTGAAGGATATGGTCGTAAATATAGTAGCCCATATACATTAATTCACGAAGTT
>JAWCNE010000066.1:0-6684 GCA_038849025.1 Bathyarchaeia archaeon | reverse complement strand
ACGGAATGATAAAGTGACGCCCCACCCTAATCCCAAAGCCAACAAGGAAAAATTGAAAGTTATTCTCGACTCAAATGCACTTTTTGTCCCTTTAAAGTTTAAAATCGACATATTTGAGGAGTTAAAAAACCTTTTGAAGAGGAATGTTGAATTTGTACTGCTCTCACCAATTAAGAGGGAGTTAGAAACTCTCGCCATGAAAGGGTCGCCGAAAAAACGAAAAGAAGCAGCTTACGCCTTGAAGCTTGCTGGAAAGTGCAAGTTCGTGAATTCGGGAGAATTTGGTGAGGAGTCCCCGGATGACGCCATTGTGAGGGTTGCAAATGAATGGAAAAGCCCTGTTTTCACCAATGATAAGTTGCTTCGGAAGAGGTTAAGAGATATAAATGTGCCAGTTATTTATGTGAGGCAAAAGTCCCGGCTTGAAATTGAAGGAGGAGGCAGCCTTGTTTAAGTTGATAACTATGGAGGATACGATTCGCATTCCGCCGGAAACTTTCGGAAATCCGCTAGATGAGGTGGGATACCAACAAGTTAAAACGAAATATGAGGGTGTCGTGGACGAAGTTCTTGGTTATGTCATTGCTGCTACAGATGTTAAAGTAAGTCCGATAGGGAAAATTATTCCAGGTGACGGTGCAACCTATCATAAAGTAACCTTTTCACTTTTAACATTTTATCCGGTGCTTCAAGAAGTTGTTGAGGGTGAGGTTATTGAAATTGCAGATTTTGGCGCTTTCGTACGTATAGGGCCAGTTGACGCCTTGCTTCACGTTTCACAGTTAATGGATGATTTCATTTCTTACGACGAAAAACAAGGGGTTTTAATTGGAAAAGAAACTAACCGAAGACTGGCAGCAGGAGACAGAGTTCGTGTACGCATAACAGCCGCCTCCCTCGGTAGGGTTGGTGGTTCGGCTAAAATAGGCGTTACGGCGAGGCAGCCCTTCCTTGGAAAGTTAGAGTGGATAGACCAGGACTTGAAAAAGTTAAAAGAAGTTTCTGAAAAGAAAAAGGAGAAAGCTAAAGAATGAGCGAAAAGGCATGCACTACATGCCACACAATAACAATAAGTAACGTTTGCCCAAAGTGCAAGACACCAACCCTCAGCGATGACTTCAGCGGGCTTGTTATAATATTCGACCCTGAAGGCTCAGCCATCGCACAAGCAATGAATATTAAGGAGAAGGGACGCTACGCCTTAAAGGTCAGATAGATGAGCATCGCGTATGTATTACCATTAGCGCTTCGGAGGAAACTTAAAAAACCCCTCGGCACTTTAATCAGGGGCCCCTTTAAAGAAACCATCAAGGAGTTTAAGAAGATCGTTGATGAAGAAAAACCGCCAAGCATTATTTCAGTTGGGGACACCGTTTCAAAAAATCTAACTGAAAATGGTATCTTTCCAAACCTTATGATCGTTGATAACCGAGTTATGCGCAAGGATATTGCTCCAGTGCCGCTGAATGCGGATGTAGAAAAGCACGTTAAAAATCCTCCGGGAACTATAACTTTTGAAGCCTTAAATGCCATCAAAGAAGCACTGGAGGCTGATCAAAGAATGAAAATTATTGTTGACGGGGAAGAAGATCTTCTGACATTGTGTGCTATTTTGTATGCGCCTGAAAACTCTTTTGTAGTTTATGGTCAGCCCCGTGAGGGCATGGTAGCTGTTAAAGCTACTAAACAGAAGAAGGAAGAGGCTGCTAGAATATTAAAGGCTATGGAGGTTACGAAAGACTAAATAAAGGGAAAAAGTATCAAGTCAGACGCTACAAGGGAAAGGTTATGGAAGTTAAAATATTGTCTGAAAACGTGAACCCTCTGCTGAAACGTAAGGAAGTTGTCTTCCAAGTAGACCACAACCAGACTGGAAGCACCCCTCCAAGATTAGAGGTGAAAAACGCTATAGCGAAACTATTGAAGACTGACACGAGCCTTGTTTTCATTAAAAGGTTAAAGACAAAGACTGGTACACGAAAAGCCATCGGGCTGGCTAATGTTTATGATTCCATTGAACACGCAAAGCTTATTGAGCCCGAATACATTGTAAAGAGAAACATACCGCCAGAAAAACCGAAAGAAGAGGGAAAAGAGTAGATGGCTGAAAAAACCGAAGAAGCCACAGCAGAAGAGGCTGCACCAAAAGCGGCGCCGAAAAAGGGTAAGAGGGAGAAAAGGAAAAAAGAGGAAAAAGGCATCCACGCCATCTATCAAGTTGATGGAGAAAAAATTGTTAGACTTCGCCCAACATGTGAACGCTGTGGGCCGGGATATTTCATGGCTGACCATGGCGACCGATATGCGTGCGGACACTGCGGCTTCACGCGATATAAGCACACTTAAATTGTACGAAATCATAGTGTAAGATGGTTTAGGATGATAAGAGTAAATGTTTTAATAACAAACGTTTCTGGAGAGCGGTTCTGGGATATAAGGAAGCCCATACCGCCCATCCAGATAAACACAAACCTTAACCTTGTTGAGGTGGAGAAAAAGTCGGATGACACGCTTGAGGTACCATTTGTTTTAACTGTTAGCTACAACCCCTCAATTGCCCAAATAAGCCTTAAGGGTAGAGCCTATGTGGCTGGTAGTAAAGACGAGATAACAAAGATATACACTGATTATAAGGATAAGAAGCCTCCGCCACCGGTTATCGTACAGTCAATATCAAACGTAGTTTTTGTAGAAAGTGTAATTATTTCTAGAACGTTAAACATACCGCCTCCGATACCGCTACCACAGATTCCACCAGCAAAAGAGGCGGAGAAAAAGCCTTCCGGAGTTGATTATACAGCATAAAAGTGTCGCTAAGATTTGGTAGCAATAATTCTTGTTATTTTTACTTCAGCGGAACATACATCGACGAACGAGATGCACCTATTCCAGGCGTTCCATGCTTGACTGGCTTGTTGGTTATTGCAAACTCACCTAGATAATGCCCAATCATTTCAGGCTTTATCTCGACTGGGACGAATTCTTTGCCGTTGTGAACATGAATCGTTAAACCAACCATTTCAGGCAGAATTATCATGTCGCGGCAGTGGGTTTTAATGGAGGCGTCTCCGCCTTTCCGCATGGCTTCTTTTGCCATCCTTATGTTTTCAAGCAGAGTTCGCTGTTCCGGAGACAAGCCTCTATGTAGGCTTCTTCTTTGTCTTGATGGAAGTAACATTATGAACTCATCCATCGACATGCTCTGCAGCTGTTCCAGCGTGTATCCACGGTATGTGAATTCCCTTGGCATAGACCATCACCATTGAATTCTATATGAAATGCTATAAACTTTCTGATTACTCGCTTTCCTTCACCCTCTTTTTTCTACGTCCTGCGCCTCTTGCCGCTATAAGCCCAACCTTCTTTCCAGGCGGAGCATTCCGGGAAACAGTTGTAACTTTCCTCGCGCTTCGTTTACTGCTTCCATACGGATGGACAGCCGCAACCATGGCTTTTCCACGGGTCCTCGGATATTTTCTCCCTCTGGCTCTCATCAAGTGGAATTTTGCACCGGCTTTAAGGAACGGTTTTTCTGTTCTGCCAGCGCCAGCGACAACGCCTATCGTGGCTCTGCAGTAATCGCTTAAATACCTAGTTTTACCAGAAGGTAGCTTTATCAAGGTTCCTTGTGCCGTGTGAGCAACAACAGTGGCGTACGCCCCGGAAGATTTTGCAATTTTTCCACAGTCTCCGGGTTTAAGTTCTATGTTGCAGACCATTGTGCCTTCCGGAATTCTGCCAATCGGCAAGATGTTGCCAACTTCGACGTTTGCCCTTCCACCCATTTGTATTTGTTGTCCTGTATAGACGCCTTCTGGAACAACAGTGTAGCATTCTTCCCCATTTTCGAATCTTACCAATGCTAGTGGAGCGCCCCTACCGGGATCATGGATGATTTCCTCAACGATTCCTCTTATAGCAGTCTCAAGGAGTTCCTTTGTTGTTGGCGGGTAGCATGCTGGAGCTACCCTTTTGTGGGTCGCGGCCCTGAAGGTTGGTCCACCGCGACCCCGTCTTTGAACCCGAATTCTTTTTCCCATTACCTTTCACCACTTGAATTTACAGTATTCCAAGCTTTATGGCTACATCGGCAGCCTTGAAGTCCGGATGAAGTTTAACGAAGGCCTTTTTTTGCCCTTTAGGCGTAATAACAATGTTAACTTTATCAACCCTAACCTCGTACAGCTCTTCAACAGCCCTTTTCACATCTTCCTTCGTTGCTTTTAGGTTAACTATGAAGACCAGTTTATTTTCTCTCTCAACCATTAGGCTGGCGGATTCCGTCATCAACGGATAAAGTATAACCTCATATGGATCCATCAGGCGCCCTCACCTTTGCAATAAAGCTTACTAAGGGTTTCGATGGCGCTAGTTGTCCAAATCGTCAATCTTCCGGGATGCGTTCCAGGCGCAAGAACCTCGGCGTTTAAACTCTTAACTGTAACAACGTCTACGCCCGGTATGTTTCTTGCAGCTTCGCCCAAGCCTTTATCTTCAGCCACAATAATTAAAGGTCCAACAGCCTGTTTTGTTCTCCGCCCACGCATCTTCCCCTTCCCAGCCCTGACCTTTATGCTTTCCTTAACTCTATATAAGTCGGCGAGAACCCCGAGTTTTATGAGAGCTTCCTCAACGTCCTTCGTCCTTTTTAAACCTTCAAGCTCATCAGTGACGATTAGTGGAATTTGTGGCAACCCTTCAACGGAATGCCCTCGAGAAACCACAAGCTCTTTCGAAGCTGTTGCGGCAATAGCTGATAAAAGGGCCAAACGCTTCTCCTTCCTTGGAATTCGTTTAGCAATCCTCTTCTCCGGAGTTGGTGGATGCGCCAGTCTGCCGCCAACAGTTCCAGGTGCAAACGCGCCTCTCCCAACAGGTCCTTTAGTTCTCGGTATTCTCGCTATGCCCAAGCCCACGCCCCTGGACTCTGCTGAGGTTCTTTTCCCAGCCATTGGATCTCTGCCTTGCGGTTGGAACCTTGTTGATTGAATGGCTAGAACTGCCCGTTTTATAACGTCTGGCCTTATAGGCGTTTCAAAAATTGCTGGAAGCTTTACTTTTCCGACGGGTTTTCCGTTAAGATCGAAGACTTTGACCGTTTTAGCCATAAAACTGCACCATTCCTATTTGCCCTGTGGAGATTCTAGGGAAAGGTATGTTATTTGTGGAGGCTCTTCAGGGGCTTCTCTTGGCTGTCTCGCTGGATAACGCAATTTTATAGGACGCTTTTCTGGTCCAGGTATACTTCCTTCAATAAGCATGTAGGGTCCGCGGACAACTCCGTAGCGTATAAAGCCGCCCTTTGGCGTTACTTCTTTACCATCCTTGCCCATCTTTAAAATCCTCTTATTGTACTCTGTTCTCTGATGGAAGCCCATCTGTCCAGCGCGTGGAACAGTGTATAGCACCCGGTGAGGGTTCCATGGACCAAGAGTCGCAACACCTCTTTTGGTTTTTCTACCTTTGTGCTGTAGTATGGCTACACCCCAACGTTTCACTGGTCCTTGGAAACCCTTGCCAGTTGTGACGGCGATTACGTCAATGTGCTGCCCTTCTTTGAAAACGTCGGAGGCGCTCACGGACCTCCCTAAGAGGCTTTTGGCGTATTCAAACCGTTGCTGAATCGTACCTCCGCCTATCTCTATTTCGGCTACGTCTGGCTTTTTCTTTGGCACGCTCGATTGTTTAGGCTGGGTTATGGCTATTACACGAATGTTTGAGATTTTGTCAAGGTTAGCCTCAATCTTTTTCAGACTTTCTTCGGTGTTAAACTTTTCTGGAATGGTTAATATTCTATTAAGTTCTTCCGGAGGTTTCTCCATCCAAGCCTCACAAAATGTTTGCAGTCCATAGGGTGTTTTCTTGTAAGCTCTTATAGCGCAGATAAGAAGGGACGGCGTTTCCAAAACGGTAACAGGGCGAATTACCTCTTTACCAAAATTTGGAGAACGTTTTCTATCTTCAACCATTGTGGCGTAAGTCATGCCAGCTTTATAACCAACAAAACCAAGAAGTCGCGGCGGTTCAACCTCTATTTTTGGCCAATAGCGTATTCTAGCCAATATGCTTTTAGCCCGTTTCCTAGGCAAATAGGCAAGCGAACCGCGTTTTGGACCGTGCTGTTTCCGGTGACCCATTATTTCTCCGCTTCGCGTCTTCTAGGAATGAGACATTAAAGTTATAAACGTTACCATTCTCAACAGCGCTACAAAAGTTCATAAACCATGTCAATTTTGCTGAGCGCCATTCCATTTGCCAGTAATAGCTTCTAATATTTTGTGAGCTGCTTGCTCTGGCGTGTACTCGGCGGTGTTCACTGTTACTTCTGGGTTTATTGGCGGTTCGTAAGGTTGCCCTATTCCCGGCACTGTTGGCGCTTCACCTTTCAAGGCTCTTTCATAGATTTGTTTTGGCGCTTGTCGGGTTTCAGCTCTCCGTGATTCGCGTTCAATGCATACTTCAAGCGGGCATTCTAGGTAGGCTTCCATAAACTTCGGGATTTGGTTTCGGGCATTATCCCGGTAACGCCTCAAATTGCCAGTGGCATCAATCACAACGTTCACACCGTTTTGAGTTAAAAGTTGAGCTATGTAAACAAGAGTTGCGTAAACTATGTCACGTTCTTCAAGGGTGTAGGCTGGTTTAGGCGTCAAAACCTTACGTAAAGCATCAGAAGATAAAAGT
>JAWCNE010000065.1:0-6749 GCA_038849025.1 Bathyarchaeia archaeon | reverse complement strand
AGGGACAAATAGTGCCGAAAAAAATACAAGTAGAGTTTATCGAAAACTTTTTGGTAGTTTGGAACCCGAGAGAAGGGTCTGAACTTTATAAAATGGGTTTTTACGGCAAGCCCCTTGGGATACCAAAACCGAAAATTCCAGAGTTTAATGTCCCTTTGATTCTGGATTTGATGGAGGGTTTATACCTTGCCGAAAAGGGGATAATAACCGTTTACGAAGGCGCGGGGAAAAAACGTGTAAGCCTCAAAAAACTGCGGCAGAAAGCTCGAACATTATATGAAGAGTTTGACGAAAAGTATGCTGTTTACCGTGACTTGCGAGACAGCGGAATGGTTGTCACGCCGGGAATAAAGTTTGGATGCGACTTCGCAGTTTACAAGCATGGACCGGGACTGGAACACGCGCCCTACATGGTTTCAGTTAAGAAGGCTTCATCCGAATTAACAGCCACAGAAATAGTGAAGGCTGGAAGATTAGCGACAACTGTACGGAAAAGGTTCATAATCGCGGTGCCAGACTTAGAGAAAGAGAAAATAAAATATTTGATATTTAAATGGTTCAAAGCTTAACCATTTGCTGCATGCTTAAGAACGGAGAATCACTTTTGAGGGTCAGCTAGGCATTATTGTTTGTTTTTCGAATTCACCCTTAATATACTGGTGGGGATAAATTTTTACGCTTTTTAAAGTGCATCCTTCTGCTATTACAACATCATCAGCTATGACTGAAACTGCACTTATCTTCGTAGGTTTCTTATAATTTGAACGCACAGTTACATGCCTGCCTAAAATGCTGTCTTTAACCTCAGCCTTTTCCCCTACAATAACTCGGTCCATAATTGCAGAATTTTCTATGTTTGCTCCCCGGCCTATCCTTGTATAGTTATCGATACATGAGTTAACTATGCGAGATCCATCTTCTATCTCGCAGTGTCTCCCAATTAAAACGGAACCCTCAACTTTGATTTTCCCGTGTTTAATTTTTCTTACAATTTCTTCCCGTCGTCTAACCGCTTCAAAGCTTCCTCCTTGAACCCAGATTCTCACATCTTCGCTGATTCTTCCTTCAAAATCCATTAACAAAGGAAAGCGGCCTTCAAGCATGTCTCTCATCGCTTCCAAATAGCGCTCAGGATTGCCGACATCATACCAGCTGCCTTTTAACACGTAGCCATAAACTGGTCTTCCAGTTTCTAAAACGTAAGGGATGAAGTCGTAGCCGAAGTCAAGGCGTTTCTTTTCCTTCATCAGCTTTTTGATGCCTTCTTCCCTGAATATTTTCCTTATTTCCGGCGACACCATGTAAAGTCCAGTGTTGGCAAGTTTTGAAGGAGCCTCTTTCGGTATGGGTTTTTCAACAAATTTCAAAATTCTATAGTCCTTATTAATGTCGGCTATTCCATAACCTTCAACGTCCTTAACCTCCCTTAGAGCTATTGTTATCACAGCTTCCTTTTCTTGGTGAAATTTTACAAGCTCTCTTAAGTTTACGTCAAAAATATTGTCACCTTGCACTGCGAAAATAGGATTTCTCACGTTATAGTATTCGATGTTTATCCTTGTGGAATCTGCACTTCCCAAATCATCCACATTAGGCTGGTATTTTATGTGAACTTGGGGGGTTATGCCGTAACGCGCTGAAAAACCACAGCCGGACTCAAAATAGTCATGCAAGTCTCTATAGTTCGTGTACCCTTTAACTCCAAAAATGAAGTCTCTCACTCCTTGACGAGCCAGAGATAAAAGTGAAAACTCAATTAGGGGTCTATTCAACAAGCGCAAGCAAGCCTTACTTGTTTCAGCTGTCAATGGCAAAAGGCGTGTAGCCTTTCCGCCGACTGGAATTATGACCACCAGCTTTTCCGGTTCATAATTTCGCTGCAAAAGACTCCCACCTGCGTATGTCTTAATGGTATCAATATCGATGGTATTAAACTTTTAGAAAGTCAAATCTTATACTAATGTGAAGTCTATTTAACATAAGGTTTAAACATGGGAAAACTTGCCTGCTACGTGCAGTTGATGCGTCCCATAAACAGTTTAATTATGGGTTTTGCAGTCATAGTTGGCGCTGTCATTGCGAATTCCACTGTTTTCAATAATTATTGGCCAAACCTTTTTTATGGTTTTTTAACCAGTTTTTTACTGACTGCAGCGTCTATGGCACTGAATGATTACTATGACAGAGAGATAGATGCTATAAATGAACCGTCTAGGCCCATTCCAAGCGGTCGAATAAAACCGAAAGAAGCATTAGCTTTTGCATCTATATTAACCATACTGGGACTAGCTGCTGCAATCTTAACAAGCGCTACATCAACCTATTCCTGCTTTGCAACTGCTCTAATTTTTTGGATTGTTTCAGCCAGCTATGTCACCTTAGGAAAGCAGACAGGGCTTTTAGGAAATTTCCTGGTAAGCGCATGTGTTTCAGCACCGTTTGTCTACGGAAGCCTAGCTGTCGCTGACATGATAAAATGGAATGTCTGGATCTTTGTTTTGATGGTTTTCCTCTCAAACACTGGCAGGGAGATAACTAAAGGAATAGTAGATGTTCAAGGAGATAAAGCTCGTAACATCAAAACCTTGGCAGTTCTTTACGGGGAACGTAAAGCAGCAATTGCAGCTGCGGTGTTTTACCTTCTTGCTGTAACCCTAACGCCAGCACCGCCTTTCTTAAACCTCGTTTCATTCTGGTTTATACCTTTAGCCGTGATTACAGATCTTGGATTGGTGGCGTCCTCAATAATGCTTTTGAAAGATTATTCTAGGAGAAATGCCAAAAAAGTGAAAAACATGGTATTATGTTGGTTTCTTGTAGGTTTAATGGCTTTCAGCATAGGAAGTTTAAGTTAAAAATTAGTTTAGAAATCCTTCAACTGCGCCTAACAGTTGGTTGACTTAAACCGCGCGCTTCGATTGAAAACGCAATTGGGAAACGGCCAAGGATGCCAGGGAGCTAACCCATCAAACCTGCAAGCCAAAACCACCTAAACGCTCCAACCGCTTAAACTTTCTCCATGAAAGGTCACGCTTTTCACCAGGATAAGGCTCACCACGCTTCAACATGAAATAAACTATAGGAAGCATTTCATGAGTCACAACCACAACAGCCTTCTGTCAACCTTAACGAGCGGAACATCTCTCATGAACAGCCTAAACCTTTCATCACCTCTTATGGCAGCTTAAGCGAGGCGCTTATGTCTTCAAAATAGTCGCAAGATATAGGCGCATTTTTTGGGGGGGGGAAGGTGTCTGAAAGATGAAAAGCCTGGAGGAATCTTCATTAATAAACGAAATTGCCTTTCTCTAGAATACGTTATCCTCCTTTTTTGGCTCCATGTGGACGGTGACAATAGTTTCTGTAAACTTTTTCTTCACGCCATTTTCAATTTTCGTCGCAACTTTATGTGCTTCTTCAATTGAGATATGGCTTGTGAAGCAACAGTCTATGTTTACGTAGCGTTTTCCGCCAATGACGTAGGTTATTATTCGCTTCACACTAAAAACTTGTTGGAGGCTTTTTGCCGTTTTATAGATTATTTGCTGAATTTCTTTATCGTCTACAGTTGGTCCCCGTTGAAGCCTAGCATCGAAAGGTTCAATGTGAACAGTTACATTTTCAATATTCTCTATTTCTTCATTCAGTTTATCTTCTATTTTCCCAGCTAACTCGTGAGCCTCTTGCACTGACAGCTTGGGGTCTACGCGGGCGTGTAATGTTATATATAATTTGCCGTGAGCGTAAGCAACGTTTATTTCGTTGGCCTCTATCACTCCTTCAACTTCCTTTGCTAATTTTTCCACAAGTTTTTCTGTTGGCATCTCTTTTCCTAACGGTTCAACATGGATCACGACCTCGGCATTTTTCAAGAGACGTTTTAATTTTTCCTCTATTTTTGAGGCTAATGCGTGAGACTCCTCAAAGCCCAGATAATCTGGAACTTTTATGGCGGCTTCCACAAATGTTTTAGTTCCCGCTTTTCTGACTCTAAGGCTTTCAATCTTAGAAACCTCTTTCGTGGATGCGATTTCCTTTCTAACTTTTTCTGCAACATCTTTTGATACAGCATCGCTTAACTCCATTCCGCTACTCCATACAACTCTAGAGCTTAAGTAGATCAGTAGAATACTCAGAACAATAGATGCAACTGCATCACCACTCGGATAAGATCCTATCGTTGCCAAGCCGAATCCTAAGAGGGCAAGTATTGTAGAGCTGAAGTCCGCCAGCGCATGGTAAAATCCAGCTTTCACTGTGGAGCTCTCGATTTTAGTTGATTTTCTAAAGATGCCAATTCTAATGAAGTCTATACACAATGTATAGCCTATTGCAACGAAACCAACAGATTCTAAATTCAAATTAACAGATGTGTTCTGTGTAATTCTTAATATTGCTTCATACATTATTAATAGAGCTATACCAATAAGAGCGATTCCACCGATTAAACCGCCTATTGACTCAATTTTCTCATGGCCATACATATGCTCATCATCAGGCGGTTTAAAAGAAGCCTTTGTGGTGAAAAATAGCACAATCATCGTTAAGGCATCAAGTAATGCATGTGCACCATCGCTTAAAATTGCCAAACTGCCCGCAATCAAGCCTGAAACCATTTCCACAACAACAACGCTTGCTATGGCAAATGTCGATATTTTTAAAGCTCCAAGTTTCTCCTTTTCACTGAGCATTACCCATCAAACAGATTGCTTAATGTCAAAGATTTAAGAGTTGTGAAAGAGCCTTTATAAAAACCGCGATATCAGTAAATGAAAAAAGGGTTTGAAAACAAAAAATTTAAAATTGAAGCAGCGTATGTTATGTGAGTATTGAAAATGCAAGGTGAACGCTTTAACTTTGCCTAAAATTCCAGAGGTTTCCACTCAAGTTTGTAGATTTGTTTCCCATGAAAGCTTGGAAGGAGGTTTGTGCTGATGTGTGTAAGCGACATTCTAGATGGGAAGCTAAACGGGAATGAGGTTGAAATAAAAGGTTGGCTTGTGACTAAACGTTCCAGTGGTGGCGTGCAATTCTTAATCGTGAGAGACGGAACAGGGCTGATTCAAGCCACGATTCATAAAGACGAAGTTGCCCCAAAGGTTTTCCAAGAAGCAGAGGAGTTAACGCAGGAATCCTCCGTTATGATTAAAGGCGTTGTCATAGAGGACAAGAGAGCCCCAGGCGGCTACGAAGTAAGAGTTAAGGACTTGCAAATAGTCCATCTTGCAGAGAGGGAGTATCCTCTAGCAAAAAAGGAGCACGGCGTAGACTTCCTTATGAATTTTAGGCAGTTGTGGATAAGAAGTCCAAAACAAACCGCAATACTCAGAATCAGAGCTGAAGTGGTAAAAGCTTGCAGAGACTTTTTGGACGGAAGAGGCTTCGTTTTAACAGATGCCCCGATTTTCACGCCGTCAGCTGTTGAGGGAACAACAACATTATTTGAGGTTCCATATTTTGGGGAGAAGGCCTACTTAACCCAGAGCGGGCAGCTTTATGTCGAGGCCACAATTGCAGCTTTTGGCAAAGTCTACTGTTTCGGGCCTACCTTCAGGGCGGAAAGGTCGAAGACTCCTCGGCATCTAGCAGAGTTCTGGATGGTTGAGCCTGAAATGGCCTTCTGCGGTTTTGAAGAAAGCCTGAAAGTACAGGAGGAAATGATAACTTACATAATCAAGACGGTTTTGGACAAAAGGCGTAGAGAATTGGAAACTCTGAAAAGGGACATAAAGCCGCTTGAAAAGGTTGAACCTCCCTTCGAAAGGATAAGCTATACGGAGGCTGTTGAAATGTTGCAGAAGGGCGGATTTCAAATAGATTGGGGAGAAGATCTTGGGGCACCCCACGAGAGGTTTATTTCGCTTCAGTTTGAAAAACCTGTTTTTATTCATAGGTATCCAGCAAAAGCAAAAGCCTTTTACATGATGCCGGACCCACAGGATCCCAAAGTTGTTTTATGCGCAGACTTAATGGCGCCTGAGGGTTATGGTGAAATAATTGGTGGAAGCCAAAGAATACATGATTTGAGAATGATTGAGCAACGAATAGAAGAATTCGGCTTACCCAAAAAGGCTTACGAGTGGTACTTGGACTTAAGAAGGTATGGTTCGGTGCCTCATTCAGGCTTCGGGCTTGGAATAGAGAGAGCCTTAATGTGGATATGCAAGCTTAAGCACATACGTGAAACTATACCGTTTCCGAGGACGATGACAAGGATATACCCGTGAAATGTTTTAGAAAATGACGATGAAAATTGAAGGTGTAAATGGGTTTATTGGGCTGTTTTGTGTTCAATGGCTGATTTAATGGTTTCGTAAGCCTTTTTAGCTTCTTCAACCGCCACTCCGTCTTCTAATGTTGTAACGTCTCCTGTAGTGGCGCCTTCAACAACAGCTCTTAGAAGTCTTCGCATAATCTTGCCGCTTCTAGTCTTTGGAACTGCCTCAACAAAAGCGATTATCGCGTCTGAAGCCACCACAGGCCCGATTGTTGCACGCAGGTACTTCTTTAACTCGTTTTCAAATTCTTGGCCTGGTGAAAAACCTTTCTTAAGAACTGTGAAAATTACAGGCACTTGTCCCTTCACCGGGTCGCTTCTTCCAACACATGCTGCTTCAGCTACAGCTGGATGTCTTGCAAGCGCTGACTCAACCTCAGCGGTGCCCACTCTGTGGCCTGCAACTTTGATGACGTCGTCGGCTCTTCCTAAAACCCATATATATCCATCTTGGTCTTTAACCGCGAAATCT
>JAWCNE010000064.1:0-6787 GCA_038849025.1 Bathyarchaeia archaeon | reverse complement strand
GAAAAACCCCAGCAAGGTTCAAACCCTAAAGGACTTTGACGGAATCTTTGTTCCTTACGGTTTTGGTCCAAGAGGAACCGAAGGAAAAATTATGGCGATAAAATTTGCAAGAGAAAATGGCATCCCATTTCTAGGAATATGCTACGGCTTCCAATTAGCCGTTGTAGAATTCGCCAGAAATGTCTGCGGTCTGGAGAAAGCAAACAGCACGGAAATAGACTCAAAAACGCCTAATCCGGTGATAGACCTTATGCCAGAGCAAAGAGGCATAGAATACAAGGGAGCTACAATGCGTCTAGGCGCCCACAAAATTATCATAAAACCAAACACAATAGCGCATATACTTTACAAAAGCGTTGAAATTTATGAACGCCACCGCCACAGATTCGAAGTTAACATGGACTACTTTGAGAAGCTGGAAAAGAACGGATTGATTTTTTCTGGGAGAAGTCCAGACGGAAGAAGAATGGAAATCCTAGAACTGCCAAACCATTTCTTCTTTTTTGCCTCCCAATTCCACGGAGAATTTAAAAGCCGCCCAGGAAAACCGGACCCAGAATACTATGGCTTCGTTAAGGCTTGCTTGGATAAGAAGCTTGGAAAAACTAAGCCTGAATTCTAGCTTTAGAGACCTATTTCATTGGCTATTTCCTTTAATCCGTTTAAGGCTAGCTCAAAGAACTGCTCCCTCTGAAGCCCAATTTCCTCGCAGAGCAAAATCCTCTCCCTTTCAGCGCCCCTTGCAAAGTCCTTATCCTTAAACTTTTTTGAAACTGTTTCCACCTTCACTTCTGCCAACTTTTTGGAGGGCATCACAAGGGCGCATGCTACTAACAAGCCTGAAACGGCGTCGCTGGCGATTAGGGCCTTCTCCATCCGGCTTTCAGGTTGTACGCCAGTATACCTAAAATTATGGGCTTTTATCACTCTTAATAGCTCTTCTGGCATGACGTTTTTGAGGATTTGTTCGGCGATGAGACTGTGTTTTTCTGGTGTGGCTTCTGTTTTTTCATAGTCAACGTCGTGGATTAAGCCAACCAAACCCCATTTTTCCTCGTCTTCTCCAAAATGCCTTGCTAGACTTCGCATTATGGCTTCAACAGCAAGCATATGATAAACGATGTTTCTTTTAGAAACATGCTGTTTGACAAGGTTTAGGGCTTCCTCGCGCTTAAGCATAGGATACCACCAGCTAAGCATTTCTAGGCCTTAGCCATTTAAGCCTTCCCCGTACATTTGGTCTGGAGCCAGTACATCTGGAAACTTGTCCCGCAGCATTTGCCTTGCAGTGTAGCATAAGTGACATGCATCCGCATAAAACTCGTCATGGGGCAAGTTGTACTTTTCAACAAGCGCTACTGGACCGCCACGAATTAACAGCTCAAGTATAGGATTAGCGTAAGGGTCGTACTCCTCAATTATCTTTGATAATGGTTTTTGCCAAGCATTCCCTATGGATATTCCCTGACAAACATGCACATATCCAAAGGGGTCTATGTGAACCCTTTCCTGATTAACAAAATCCTCATAAGGACATTTCGTAAATTCACGCCAACATCGTTTATCAGCCTTACCCGCCAATTTAGAACATGCCCTACCACGATACATAAGCTCGTACAAGCCAACTTTTACCCCATCAACTTCTTTTGGGCATGGCGCCTCTACGTCTGGACATTTGATAGCCATTACTCCAACCTTCATGTTTAGGGCTTTTGCAGCATTAACAGCGTTTTTAATTTCTTCCGTTACCCATTTGTCGCCATGGTATGGGTCGCTGCTTAGGCTCAATTCCACGTTTTTTGATTTAGCGATTGGCAAAAGCCATTCAACGGCGTCTTCAACGGATGTAGCCCAGTAACAATTTGAAAGAACCTCAACACGTAAGCCTAACTCAACGCTCCTGTTCACAGTTTTAACCATTATCGGATAGTAGAGGAACGGTTCACCGCCTTCTATTGAGACATAACTAACCGAGCTAATTTTCCTAATTTCGGTCAATATTTCGTGGACTTGTTTGAAGGTGAATGTTCCTTTGGCATTTGGGCTTCCCCAAACAAAGCAATGGTCACATTCAACATCGCATCGATACGTAAGGAGAAGGTGAACACCCTTTAAATTCATGCAAATACCAGCAACATATATTATGGCTTAAGCTCTATTTTGAAGTTGCTGAAAGCTGCAAACACGTAGTTGGATAAAATATATAACGTGGCTAGAAGTTTCTGCGTCATTGTAAGATGTAGATGCAGATGGCTTCCGTCAAACCAAAAATCACATGGAAAACCTTAATCATGCTCTTGGTTGGCATAGCAGCCTTCATACTTTATCTTTCCATATTACGTGTGGACATACCTGAAATCATCGCAAAGATTCAGAGGGCAAACATGCCCATCTACCTGTTGGCCGCTTCACTCATTTTTGTTGAAATGTTTCTTTACTCGGCGGCTTGGCACACTTTACTTAAATTTATTTCGGTGAAGCTTTCCGTCCTAAAATCCTACCTTTACGTTTGGTATGGAAATTTTATGGACATCATCATTCCAGCAGAATCCATAAGCGGAGAAATTTATAGGGCATACCTAATCATAAGAGAGAAGGGAAACGAGGTAAGTGGCAAGGTCGCCGCATCCCTAGTAGCCCACCGGTTAATAGGTATGGGTGTTGGCGTCGCGACAATCGGAACTGGAACAGTTATGCTTTTAATGGCGCCTGTTAACCCGCTAATTTTTAATTTAAGCGTTTTCGTCACCGCGGCAACAATATTTTTTATCATTTTGCTTGTCATCTTATGTGTTAAAATAAATTGGACCTTGAAAATCATAGACCGCCTAATCAAAGTTTTTGAATTCATCGGCGGAGATCGATGGCGATGGAAGTTAGCTAAGGCAAGGGAAGACGCCTTTAAAACTGTTCGGATGTTCCATGATTCAATGAATGAATATGCCCATGCACCAAGAGTCGTTTTAACCTCCATACTTTTATCCGCGTTTTCATGGCTCTCTTATTTAGCTATCTGCCACATAGTTTTTCTCGCAATAGGTTTTAAAGACTCCCTCTTAAACATGATTAGCATAATTTTTGTGACTCAATCTATAACAACGGCTGTGAAGTCCATTCCTATAGGTGTGCCTTTTGAGGTTGGGCTGCCGGAAATAACCATGACAACGTTGTACGTGGTTTTTGGCATACCGTTCGATGTAAGCGCAACAGCAACAATCCTCACTAGGATTTTGTCGCTTTGGCTAAAGTTCTTTGTAGGATTTGCCATCCAACAATGGGTTGAAATCTCAGCGATAAAGGCGTCGCTTAAGGCTGCTAAAACCGATAAAGGCTAAATCTCGCCTTTTCTCTGTTTATTAAAGGTGTCGGCAACGATAAAAATCGAGGACGCCTCAATAACGCATCTGGACAGGCTTTTTGAAATTGAAATGGAATGTTTTAAAAATGAAGCCTTCACAAAACAGCAGATAGCTCAACTGCTCACAAACCAGAACTGCATAAGCCTAATTGCAAAGGAAAATGACAAAATTGTTGGCTTTGTCATAGGAATGGTATATGATGAGGATGACGTTTTGACTGGGCATATATTGACAATAGATGTTTCCCTGAGTCACCGCCGCAAAGGCGTAGGAATCAAACTGCTGCAAGAATTGGAGAAAATCTTCAAAGAAAAAGATGCAAAAATTTGTCGTTTAGAAGTGAGGGAGGACAACATTGCAGCGTTTAGCCTCTACCAAAAGCTTGGTTACAGAAAAATTGGAAGACTTCACCATTATTATGGGGATGCCCACGGAATACTACTAGAAAAAGCGCTAGCCCAGCCTTAAAAGTTTAAGCTTCGTCTTTTCATCAAGGGCTCTCTGCAGGTTTAAGCCTGAAGCCTCAATTATAGCTAGTTCTGCTGTGGCGCCAACAATAGAGCCTCTCATTAAATGACCTCCAAAAGCCTTGCCATTCTCATCCGTAACAACGATGTGTGCATGAATTATCGTTTCACCCTTCTCGTCGATGGCGATGTTTCCAGTGCAAGAAGCGATTTCCAAAGGTCCATCTAACTGAATATATTTGTATTCGCCTTCCCTATAATAGCCGAGCACAACCGTTTTTAGGGTGCCAATAACGATTATTAGGCCGGTTTTCACTTTGCTTTTCTCAGCTCTTTCTTTGATGGCTTCCGCCAAGTCTTCGCCTTCAATCATTCGCGAGAAAACTATTTTTCCAATTTTCCCCTCAAGCATATTTTCAGCCTCGGCATTGCTAACATTGTTGGAAATTTAAAGATATAGGTTTCTAAAGGTTAAACGTAAACTCTAAAAGTATCAAAGTTATAATCGAAATGTAAGGATGGGCTTGAAGGAAAAACGGAAGAAGGATAGGGGAAGGTTCAGAAGGGCTATAGTTGTGCTTATCCGTAATACAACGTGGAGATGTGGAAAACTTGAGAGGCTAATAGTTAAGCATCTCCATAAGGAAAGCACAGGACTTGGAAAGCTCGGCACACCTTTGACGGACATGCTTCAAAGCTTCAAGTTGTCTGGGAAAAAGCGTAACGAATTTTTAGACGCCATAAAGAGGCTGGAGAGAAGAAACATAGTAAAAATTCTAAGCATATGAACTCTCTTTTAAGGCTTGCCTTTTCAAGACTTTTCGGTCAGCTTTTGGGCGTTTTCAACCCATCTCTGCGTTATTTTCGGTGAAACCTTAAGTTTGGAAGCTAGCTCTTTTGGTGAAGCTTTTGCGAGCTCTTCAACAGTGTTTATGCCTAGGGCTTTAAGTTGTTCTGTTCTTTTTTCGCCTATGCCCTTAATCTGGGTTAGTGGTGTCCCTGCGGGAGGAGCAATTTCCACGGCCTTTTCCTCAACAGCTTCCGTTGGAGTTGGAGCTGGCGGTGATGGTTGAGCGGGCAGAGGTGGAGGCGCCTCTGGTGCAGCTGCCGGAGTTGGCGCCCTCGCTTTTGGTCTTTGGGTATAACCGAGCCCTATGAAGAAAATCCCTATAATGGCAGTTATAATAGTTAATATCTCTACTGGTTGCACTTGATAGGCAAGCACTATTCCAGTTATTATGAAGAATATTATGGCTAATATGTACAGGGCATAATCTGAGCGCATTTTTCTCCCTAGCCATCTATGTCTCATAAAACCGTTTAAATAATTTTCTACAGAATTCTGAAAAGAAGGTGGATTTTAGGGCTTTTTAGCCGTTTACTTTAGTAATTCTTCTTCTGGAGGCGGCTTCTTTATCAATCCTTCCTTCATTAAGACTTTTAGGCTTTCTCTGGCGTTTTTAATTATTGATACGGCTCTATCGTAGAGTTCTTGTCTGTTAAGTTTCACTCTGGCTACACCTTGGTCTATAGATTTGAGAGCGCATGCCACAGCTTCGCGTGGAAAGACTTCCCACTCCTCCATTCTAGGCAATATGTCGTCTTCGTGTATTCCTCTTTCCTCGGCGAATTTGGCAAGCTCTTCCGCGGCTGCAATGCACATGTCATCGGTAACAGTTTTTGCTTTCACATCCAATACTCCGCGGAATATTGCCGGAAAGCCCAAACTGTTGTTTACTTGATTTGGGAAGTCGCTCCTTCCAGTTGCCACGATGCGTGCCCCGGCTTCCTTTGCTTCCCAAGGCCATATTTCCGGTATGGGGTTGGCACATGCGAAAATTATGGCGTTATCAGCCATTGTGGAGACCCACTCCTTCTTTATCGTTCCTGGTCCTGGTTTTGACGCTGCCACGACAGCGTCTACACCTTTGAAGGCCTCTGTTATGTCGCCTGTTCTGCTCTCTGCATTTGTTGTTTGGGCTAGCTCGTACTTCCATGGGTCTTCCTCTTTTGACAAGTCCTTTCTTCCGGCGTGGATTATGCCCTTCGTGTCTACCATTATTATGTTTCCAGGTTTCATTCCCCATCTTATTAGGACGTAGGCCGTTCGGATGTTGGCTGCCCCGGCGCCTATGAGGGTTATTAGGCTTTCTTTTGGTTTTTTACCGACTATTTTGAAGGCGTTTATCAAACCAGCCAAAATTACTGTGGCTGTTCCTTGCTGGTCATCATGCCAAACCGGAATTTGCAGCCTTTTTCGGGCTTCTTCTAGGACATAGAAACATTTTGGCTTTTCAATGTCTTCAAGGTTTATTCCGCCAAATGAAGGTTCTATGAGCTCGCATGCTCGGACAATTTCCTCCGGGTCTTTGGTTTTTAGGCATATGGGGAAGGCGTCAACACCGCCTAAATATTTAAAGAGAAGGGCTTTTCCCTCCATTACTGGCATGGCTGCCTCTGGACCTATATCGCCCAAGCCCAAAACACGGGTGCCATCTGAAACAACAGCTACGTAGTTCCAACGGTTTGTTAGTTCGAACACTTTTTCAGGATTGGCTTGAATTTCTCTACACGGAGCTGCAACGCCCGGCGTATACCATATTGCAAAATCATCTGGGCTTGTTATGGCACATTTTGGCATAACTTGAACCTTGCCTTCGTAAAACTTATGCATGGGTGGTGCGAGCTGTGAAGGTTTTTTAGCCTTGGCAAGGAGTTCTTCAACCGTCGGTTTTCTTTCCTCTTTTCCAGTTGAACGCATATTATAATTCCCCTTTTCAATGGAGATGTGTTGTTTTGCGTATTAGAGCTTTAAGGGTTGCGGTAAAACAGAGTAAACCATAAAGTTATGTTATGAACTTTTGATTCAGATTTGCTTTCATAACTTATGTATTTTGTGCGGGGGAACTTACATTCCTCATTTCTATTTAAAAATTTTCTAAGAAATGTTCGCATTAAATG
>JAWCNE010000063.1:0-6999 GCA_038849025.1 Bathyarchaeia archaeon | reverse complement strand
TATTATATAGGTATTGCGAGCAACTCCACAGTAACAGACATCCTCTTTAACCCTGAACTAGGACCATACCTGAGATTCAATGTTTCCGGGCTAGATGGAACAACAGGATTTTGCAGAATAACAATTCCAAAGGCAGTTCTATGGACAGAAAACAGCTGGAAAATAACAGTTAACGAACAAAAAATTGAAAACTACCTGGAACTTTCAGACGAGGAAAACACGTATCTATACTTCACATACACACACAGCACAAAAACCATAACAATCCAAGGAACAAACGTCATATCCGAATTCCCATTTGCCGCTTATCTACCGTTGATGATAATTTCAACAGCAACTCTTATTCTCATAAAGAAGAAAACCTAAATTATCAACCATATTTTTATTACCCTCTATTTTATACGCATAGACTAATGTTCCATTAGTTACCTCTAAAAGAAATTTAACTTTGCAAGTTGCGTCGTGGGCTTGATTTCTGGTTGCAAAAATTTTATAACTTAAAACAATTTTTGTTGTCGAGAGTATACCTTTTTTAATGGAAAGTCGAAAATGATGGTTGAGGGTGTGACGTGAAAACAAGCAATGTTCTCTTTCTAGTTTTCCTTATCACGATAACTTTATGCGTGGTTGACACTCGACCAGCTAAAGCGGAACCTAAAACCATTGTTGTCCCTGATGATTATCCAACCATAGGAGCAGCCATTGGAAATGCCTCTTTAGGCGACACCATATTTGTCAAGAAAGGTGTCTATTACGAGCATCTTCAAATCAACAAGTCATTGTTGCTTATTGGTGAAGATAAAGAGGCAACGATAATCGATGGAGGCAAAGTTGGCGCATGCGTTATAATAAACCAGAACTTGGTAAACATGTCGGGTTTTATGATAAGAAATTCTGGAGAGTGGAGAGCAGGAATTGAGCTGCGCTCAGTAAAAGGTTGTAACATTTCTGGAAACATAGTAACCGCATGCTCCTACGGAATTAGTCTATACGGGTCTTTTTACAATATTATAGCGGCGAATAAAATACGCTCGAACTCAGGTTATGGTATCAGATTTGAGGGCTATGGGTATGAGCCGAACTTTAACAGCATATTAAGGAACGAAATATCAAGCAACGAAGTTGGCATCGATTTCTTTCAAGGCTGGAACAACACCATATACGGAAACAACATAACCAATAACAGAGTGAGCATCGAACTTAGAGATTCCTCCTATAACACCTTCGTTGGAAACAATATAACAGGCTATACTATCACCATGTGGTTTACTTATGCTCCTAACAACATTTTCCACCATAACAACTTCATTGGCAAAATAGTGTTTGTCGACCTTGGTTGGCTTTACCCTCCTTGGATTCCTAATTCCTCCATCTGCATTTGGAATAGTGGTAGAGAAGGCAACTACTGGAGCAGTTATAACGGAACAGACAACAACCAAGATGGGATAGGAGACACGCCATACATTATCAACGAGAAAAACCAAGACAGCTATCCATTAATGAACCCAATCAGCGCTCCTCCTCCACTAGAAATCAAACCTTTACCAGACATAAGATCCCCCATCATCTCTGTCATATCTCCCGAAAACAAGACGTATGCGGTAAACGATGTCTACTTGACATTCACAGTAAGCGAGCCAACCTCATGGGTGGGTTACAGCTTGGATGGACAAACAAACGTGACTATCTATGGAAACATAACATTAACAGGATTGCCTGACGGGAAACATAACCTAATTGTTTATGCGATGGATACCGCTGGAAACACTGGATCCTCTGAAACAATCTATTTCAGCATAAAAACTCAAAGATCAGAACCTTTCCCATTATTATGGGTCGCAGCCGCAACAGCAACAATTGGAGCCGCTCTTGTTTTCTACTTCGCAAAAATAAAGAAAGCACCCATGAAAGCCAAACAACCCAAAAACTTCACCGACAACAAGCACGTCCTTAGTATTCTGATTTAACATTTACACAAGTTCATAATGCGAGTTTTAAGTGGGAGATAAATTTATCAAAATAGACTTCGGGGAGGCATTCATGTATATTCCGTTAGTGTCTCCTTATCTGGTTGATGGACTGTTTTGGCGTTTTGCGTTCCAAAAATGTGGTTTTTGTTTGAAGGCTGCATAATTGTTTTAATAATAGTTTTTAAATTCTATTTAATACCGCTTAAAGAGGCAAAAGAATTCCAATGCTGATTCAAGAGGTTATCCTTGAAAACTTCATGAGCTACGAGTACGCTAGGGTACCGTTTAAATCCGGCGTGAACGTTGTTTGCGGGCCCAACGGCGCTGGAAAATCCTCGCTTTTGTTGGCTATTTCCGTAGCCTTAGGACAGTCTTACACGGAACGTTCCAGAAAGCTCAGCGACTTGATTCGCTGGGGAAAAGACCAGGCCCGTGTTACGCTTATATTGGATAACTCTAAAAAGGGCGGTAAAAGGCCTGTTCCAAAGTTTAACAAAGACCAGATTTTCTTGACGCGGGTTTTGAGGCGAGATGGCAAATACTGGTTTGAACTTGAAAACCGCGCTGCCACCAAACAAGATGTGGAAAGGCTCCTAGCCAAGTTAGGCGTTGATCCAGATAACATGCTTATTATTATGCATCAGAACATGGTTGAAGAGTTCACGGTGCTTTCTTCTCAGGAAAAGTTGCGGATGGTCGAGGCAGCTGTGGGACTTGAGCCTTACAGGGAGAACGTGCTTCAAGCCCAGAAAAAGCTTACACGCATTCTAAGCCAAGAAGAGTCTATAAACAAGCTTTTGGAGTCAGCCGAACAGACACTTAATTACTGGCGAGAGCAGTACGACAGATTTCAGGAGAAAAAGCAACTTATAACCAAAAGACGTTTCTTAGAGCGGGAGCTGGCGTGGGCAGAAGTAAACCGCAGAGAAAGCCTGGTCAAAGAGTTGGAGGCAAACCGTGAAAAGGAGCTAAACAGTTTAAGACAAATTGAAGAGGAAACCAAAACAGCGAAAGAAGAACTTCAGATTCAGCGAGACCAACTTGAAAAGCTGAGAGATAAGTGGAAAAAGGGCCTCGAAGAACGCATAATCTTGGAACGGGAAAAAGCTGGAAGTCAAGCCACAATCGCACTGTGCGAGCAGCTGCTTATGGAAGCCGCCGCAATAGAAAACGAAATCCAAAGCGGCAAAAATCAGTTTAAGCTTCTGAAAACCCTAAGCCTAAAAGAACTCATAGAAAACTCCAAGCAGAAACTCTCCAAATTGGACGAAGGAATAAGCGAAAATCAAGTGAAGGTGAAAATTTTCGAAGAGGCGATTGAGAAGGCTGGAAACAACGTCTTGGACACACGGGTTAAGCTGGCGTTACTGCAATACCGCATGGAGAACGTTAAGGGAAACGTTGAAAAAATTGAAAGGGAGCTTAAAGACGCAAAAGCCTACCTAACAATGGCTGAGAAAAAAGCTGAAGAAACAGGGCCTAGAATTGCGGTTATAAAAAGCGTTGGAGAAATTCTCGAGGAAATCCGCGTCACAGACGGACATTTAGCCGCTTTATCCGCTGTTTCAGAAGACGTGGAGCGCATGTATGAATCATACTCAAAACTTTACTTTGAACTTAAGGAGAAGGCGCAGCTGGTTGCAGAAAACCGTGAAAAAGCTTTAGAAGAAGTTAAAACGCGGATGCAGGCTTGGCGAACGGTAATTCAAAGCCTTTTAGACCGTGTAAACCTTGAATACCAAAAGATTTTGGCTCAATCCCAGGCGGTTGGAGAGGTTAGGCTTGCCAATGGACATGACATAGAGGTTGCTGGACTTGAAATTCTCGTGGGCTTCAAAGGCGGAAAACCAGTTCCGCTGAATGCCTATACGCAGAGCGGCGGAGAAAGAACAACAGCAACCATGAGCTTTCTATTGGCTTTACAGCAGCATGTGCGCTCGCCATTCCGCGCCGTGGACGAGTATGATGTCCACATGGATCCGAAAAACCGCGAAATAATAGCGCAAATGCTAATTTCAACGGTGAAAAATGCGAACGCCCAATATGTGGTTATCACTCCAAGCCAAGTGACTTTTACGAAGGATGAAGTTAACATAATTACTGTTCAAAACGTTGAAGGGAAATCTATAATCAAAGAGGTTGCCTAATGCAGTCTAAAAAAGAGCGCGTCAAAATTGGAAGGGAAAGACTCCAACATATAATTGAAATGTGCAAGTCTATCGAGGAGCGCTCCCTAGACCCCTTCATGATAAATGTTGATGAAATCATAAAAATCGTGAGAGAATATTTTCCCGATTGGGAGCAGCCCGAAGATTTATGTTTGGACGCTGAAACGATTCATCGCCTAGCCTCGGTGATTAAGCTTCAAAGCGAATGGGTTAAACACCGTTCCACATCCCTCTACACAGACCCCTTCCTCTTAGAAGAGAAAATTAGAAGCGTAGAAAAAGAGGAAATAGTTAACATCTTCCTCAAGGCTTGGCATCCAGTAGTGGAAATGGAGCAGATTTCCCTCCACAGCTTGGCAGAAGCTAGGCGCTACTGGGAAAATCTGCTACCGTTAAATGAAAGATGGAAGGATTTTCCACAGCCGGAAGCTGAAGCGGGTTCTGCCACGAGGGAAGAGCTCATAAAACAGAGAATTCTGCGGGAAAAAGCTTTCACGGAAGAGCTTGAAAACTTCTGGATGGAGCTTAAGGAGCAGGTGGAGACTAAAGGCGTGGATGGAAAGATCCGCTACTGGGATTTTGTAGGTGCGGAAACCTATGAGGACACAGTGCAGAGAGCCTTTATGACAAGCTTTTTGGTTACATATGGCTATGCAACCCTTGAAATCCGTCCGCTAGAAGGGGAAATTTACGTTAAGCCATACCAAAGGCAGTTGAAAATAGCAGCCAAAAAACAGCTAGTTTC
The DNA here is from genome assembly GCA_038849025.1 of Bathyarchaeia archaeon. GTDB lineage: Archaea > Thermoproteota > Bathyarchaeia > Bathyarchaeales > Bathycorpusculaceae > WUQU01. The sequence continues at coordinate 2,116 of JAWCNE010000063.1, read as the reverse complement.
GATTCCAATAGCTATAACCCTTGAAGACTGGAGGAAATGGAAAAGAGGCGAAGCTTCATGAGCAAACGCAAAGCCTACTATGCAAGCAAATTAAAACGGGCAGTCCACATGCTCTTCTACAGAAGACATAAAAAGCCTGGAGTGAAAGGCTGGGAGCTCCGCAAGGTCTTAGGCTCAGACTATCCAAAAGTCCTAAGCATTTTAGACGACTACTTGAAGGCTTTAGACTTACAGGTTAAAACCGTTTTTGAAGAGGAAAAAACCGTTGAAAAACCCACCTTGGAACAGTTGGACAAGGCGAGATTCTACATAACCCTTAGAGGCGATTTAACACCTAAAGAGGCTAAGATGATTGGTTGGCGCATAGACGACTTGGCAGGGCTAGCCATAGCCATAGCCTACATAATATCAAAGAAGGGGAAGGCGCCCCGCAAAGAAGTGGAGGAACTGCTACATGCTAAGTTGCCGGGATGGAAAGTTGGACTCAATTTGGATCGTTACATACGCTACGGATACTTAACCCAGGACGAAAATGAGCAGTTATACCTGGACTGGAGAACCCGGGCGGAAGTAGATCAAAAAGCCCTCATCGACCTACTTTTAGGCGCTGAAACCCAGCCAAAATCAACGTCTTAGTTTTCGGTAAAAGAACACTATAACGTCGATCACGATTATTACGATGAGAATTAGAAGAGGGCTGCCTAGAAACTGGTTTTGTATAGACCCATTTTCTGCATAAACACTTCTATACAAAGTGAACAGCAAAGAAAACGCGTATAACATTAGCAAAGTCTTTTTACGCATGGTGCTTCTTCTTTAACGGTTACACTATGCTTACGTTTTGAATTTGGAAGTACCGTTTCACTAGGAAGCGGAGGCGTTCAGCGTTTCTCCCGTTTTTACCTATGGCAACGCCTTTATCCTTTGGGTGGACGGTTACAACAGCTATTGTTTTGCCGTCTGGTCTTTCGGTTATTCGAACTTCTTTAACCACAGCAGGTTTTAAAGTGTTTTTAATGAACTGGACAGGGTCGTCTGAATGCTCTATTATCTCGTGTTTTTTGCCGGTCATTTTCTCTAAAAGCCTTATGTTTCTTCCACCTTTGCCTATGGCTGCGCCAATGTCACCTTCTTTAACAACAAAGATTACGCGTCCTTGTTCTTCGTCAACTATGCAGTCTTTGACGCTTGCGCCGCTTATGCTCTCAAAAAGCGCTATATACTTCATTTCTGTGCCTGTGAATTTTATGCCGCCGCTCATTCGCTTCCTCCGTATGGCTCCTCATTTTGCTCTTTTTCTGCTAATTTAAGAATTTCTGAGTCGCCGGGCTCTCTTATAGTTAACGCTGAGAGAAGGAAGGGTTTACCGCAAACCGCGGCTAAATCCGTTGATGAACCATTATAGACGAGCAAGGGAATGTTTGAAAGCTTACAGTAGTATTCCAAGTCTTCGTGGATTTCCGCTGGGCAGTTGGAAGCTAAAACTATCATTTTAGCTTTTCCAGTTCTCGCGCTTTGTATGGCTGAATTGGCTCCGAAGGAAACTTTACCTGTTTTTACCGCTGTTGCTATTGCCTTAGCTACATCTATCATTTATTCTCCCTCTTTAACTCAGATGTAGACATAAACAGTTCCACAAGCCCAGTGCCTACAGGTATGGATTGGCCAACTATAACGTTTTCAGTTACGCCTTCCAACGGGTCGCTTTCCCCTTTGATGGCTGCGTCAACAATGTTTGGAACGGTGATCTCAAAGGCTGCTCTAGCTAGGACACTTGACTTTTTGCCGCTTATGCCGTGTCTTCCAATTTGCTGCACTTCGCCTGTGGCGGTCATCATGTCTGCAACAAGCATGACGTGGCGCACGTCGACATCCAACCCTTGTTCTTCCAGAACTTGTTTTGCTTCATGTATTAGAACGTTTCTTGCAGCTTCTATCCCCAAGGTTTTGGCTATTTCGTGAACGTTGTTTGTTGTTGTTCGCGACGTGTCCACACCGTAAACTTCCAATACTTTTGGAAGGTTTGAACCGTCTGTTCTTATAACCCATTCGCCGTGTTCTTCGGTGACTAAAACCCGTTTTATTCCAGGGACTCCTTTAATGTAGAATGCGGATA
>JAWCNE010000062.1:0-7097 GCA_038849025.1 Bathyarchaeia archaeon | reverse complement strand
TTCAAGCTCTGTCAAAATAGGTTTCGGGATAACCTTCCAAACAAGGTCTAAAGCGTTCTCCCTCAAAATTCCATTTGGCTCACCACTAGCAGCATCCTTATCCACCGAACCGCCATCAACAGTTGTTTCTCTACCGATACCAGCCAACTTTAAAGCCTTAGTGTTCGCAACGCCAATGTGTCCACAAACCCTGATTAGAAAGACAGGTTTGTCACTAACAGCCTCATCCAAATCCCAACGGGTAGGAAGACGCTTCTCACTAAAACGTTCATGGTCCCATCTCCCACCAAGAATCCAGCTCTTTTCCGGATGCCTATCTGCATATTCACGGATTTTCCGCTTCATCTCCTCTATGGAGTCAACATTCCGCAAATCTAACGTCTTTAAGTGCTGCTGTCCTAAACCAGTCATGTGGACGTGACAATCAACAAAACCTGGAACTACCGTTTTGCCCTTAAAGTCTAAAACTTTTGTTCCGCTGTTGATGTATTTTTGAACTTCAGCATATGAACCAACAGCCACTATTCTGCCATCACGAATTGCTACGGCTTCAGCCCTAGGCCTTTCAGCATCCAACGTAACAACATTAGCATTTACAATAACAATTTCTGCACGTTGCATAGCCTAAAAACTAAAGCCTAAAACAAATAAAAGGTTAACCATTAAACCCAGTTCTGCCCAGGCTTCCGCTGAAGCATAACCCGCTTCTCATAGTTCCGCCTATTCCTAAACCTAGGCGCAGCCCTCTTCTTATCCAAAGGCTGAACCTTAGGCGTCTGAGAACGAACCTTACCAGCCTTCGAAAGCGAACCATGAGTAGGCATAACAGCAAACCTCCAAAACCATTAATTAAAACAGCAACTCTTAAACCTTTTCGTAAAATAGCCATATAATGACGCAGCAGCCGAGCAGGGGTTGCCGAGCCTGGTCAAAGGCGCAGGCTTCAGGAGCCTGTCCCGTAGGGGTTCGTGGGTTCAAATCCCACCCCCTGCACTTTTTACTGAACCCCCTGTAGTTTCGGGTTATTTTCGCTTTCTAAACAGCATTACTCCGTCGGGTGTTGTGCACACGTATTCAAAGCCTGTCTCAACAAGCATTGATGCTTCGTCAGAGTCTTTCACTGCTTTACACACGTATTCTTCATGTTTGAAGTCGACGAGCTGGGTGTAAACTAGGGTGTTGTGGATGTTCTTGTGTCCCAGCATTTTCATGACGTGGAGAATGTCCTTTGTTTTAGCGTATTCCATTGTAGCTTTCCAGTGGCGGAAAGTGTGGAAGCTTATTTGCAGCAGCCTTGGGTTGCACAGTTTTGCAGCTATTTGCCTTCGCTTCCGGTAAAAGTATGCTTCAACACATGACTTTGAAGGAAACAGTTTGACGCTTCCTGCGCTTGACTGGATTTTTCTAAGCATGGCAAGCAGGTTTCCGCTTAACCGGAAAACTCTGGGATTACTGCCTTTCTCAGGTGTAACCCTAACGGCTCCAGTTTCAAAGTCGATGTCTCCCCATTTGAGGTTAACTACTTCGCCAAGGCGCATGCCTGTCTCTTTTAACAGTTGCAGTAGAGCTGCCATTTTGGTTCCGAAGCATCCGATAAGCTGGTCTAACTCGCTTTCTTGGGGGATGAATGGAAGCTTTGAAACACGCCTGTATTTAGGAGGGTTCCATTTTCCGCCAATCATTGTTAGGAAGCTGCTGTAGGCTTCAGCTGCCAGCTCTTTTCTGCCAGTGCTCCAGCTTTCCTGTTTTGCTATGGTGGATTTCACGCTTTCTGGATCGTATAGGTCTGCGCCAAGCTTGAGCAGTCGTCTTAGTAGCTTAACTCTTCCGGTTATTGTGCTTTCAGCATAGCCTTCTTTCTTTAGCCACCACGCGTATTCTAGGATTTTTCCAGTTATTGGTTTTGATGTGGATATTTCTGTGGCTCCCGCCTGCCCATTTTTAGACGGTTTTTCCACTTCGGCCAATGTTTGCACCAGCTTGGACAAGCCGGTGGGCGCTCTGTTTTGGGCTTCATGGCTCCATTGGCAGTTAGTAGTTAAGGTGTTTGGCGAATTTAAAATCTGCGTATGAATTTTCTGAACATGTTGAGGCTGGTTTGAATCGTTGAAGCTGGTTTCGCTGAAGCGTCTGCCGCATTCTTTACATAGCCATCTCTGGATGGTTTTGTTGTCTTTCAAATAGCGTATTCCATCCTTGCATAGCCTTTCTGAGCCGCATTCTGGGCATCCGAGCGGTTTTGCTGAACCGCCTTCCATAGCCATCCTCTGATAAGCCTAACTGAGCAGTTTTTCGACTTCGTCCATTATTTTTTGAGCCCTTTCCATCAGCTTCTCCCTTTCAGATGGCTCATGAAAAATATAAGGTGCATATTTCTCAGCTATATTGAAGACAAGCTGTAACAAGGCGGGGTTGTGGATGGCTGCCACCATAAAGGCCTCAATTACGCGGTTAACCCTTCGCCTGTCCTTGTAAACTTCCGGGTTTAGGTAAAGCTTGAAGTGTTTACGCTTGAAGCGCTGAATGGGCCACATTTCAGACCCCCTCCCCCTCAGCTTTCACATTAACGGCTATTTCACAAATACGGCTATTTTGCTTTTGGTGATGCTCTAGGCAAATATACAAATGGGAATTTAGATTATCATCCAGCCTTCCCCTATGCAATATTTACGGTTATCAATGAAAAGGGAGAAATTGTAAAATATGGAGAAGAAGGAAATCCTTTGTTCGTGATAGCAAGACCTGACTTGTTCCTGGTTTTAAAAGAAAGTAATGAGTATGCGATAAGAACTCAACCTAAGGAAGAATTTCCTTGGGATGGAATAAGAAATCCAAGAAGAAATGTATAAAGCTTACCTAAAGAACGCAACCTTCTATTTGGCGAGAAAATTCATCAAATATTGTTCACTTTCCCTTCAAGCCAATTTTAGGGCGTGCAATAATACTTCATCACCGGACAAACATTGACCCAAATTCTTCCGGATGAGGAATTAGGCTCAGCTTGAGCGAAAAATCATTGTTTATTAAATCTTTATCTAAAATTAAATCTTTATCTAAAACCCCCATTCAACGTCTCTCTATTTATTCGAAATAGTTCCAATTTTGTGAGCCCCATTTGGGCAGACGTAGATGTCCAAAGTTTAAAAACTTTGGAAACTGAGAGTTGAAACTAAATCTTAAATGAACTAAGCCTAGCCTGTAATGAAGTTTACACTTGAACTTTTCACTAGTGAACGTTACAATAAACCATTTTTTAGTGACCCGTTTAACTTCTGAAATCACCTTCCCCAAATCACATACTCTAATCCCACCTGTGGCGAATGTTAAATCCCCAATTTTACCTCGAATGGCAGCATATAGGCGTAAAAAGCATCTCACCAAGCCACTCATCAAAATTCCAAGGTGTTCTCTTCCCTTTCCTACAGCAATATTCGGCGAATTCAGCCCATCTCATAAATACCTCGCAAGCATTCCTTTTCAATAAACCTGCAAATCGTATCTCATGTTGAAAGAATTAAAAATTTGCTGAAAGGATCTTCTATTAAAGCCATTTTGATATCAGCACTAAAACTATACTTCTGTTAGTCGCTGATAACGGAACTATTCTGATAGGAGAAGTAAGTGTTATTAGGATGTGTTTGTATTCGTTTATTTGGGTGGTTTTTTGGGTGAAACGGTTTTGGAGAAGGTTGAGGAGATCGGTAGGAAGCTTGATGAGTTGAGGGATTTTCTTGAGGATGTTTTTCTAACTGCTGAGGAGTGCGTGTTGCTTAAAGAGGTTGATGAGATAATCAAGAAGAAGCGTTTTAACGAGTTGAAATCTCTCGATGAAGTTTAAAGTTTTCCTCCATAAAAAGGCAGATGAATTTTTAAAGAGAATTACCCTCGAAGACAAGCAACACATAGTTGACAAGCTCAGACAGCTGGAGGATTTCCCAGCCGTCAAACTTGACATAGTTAAAATTGCAGGCGAGGCAAACACCTTCAGGCTACGCGTAGGAAAATACCGAGCACTATTCAAGGTCTACGAGCAAGAAAAAATAATAGTCATCGCCAAAATAGACACCAGAAAAAAGATTTATCAATAGCAACCTAATTCAAAGATTCCATCATGAACGTTGGGACATAATACATCAAATTGTAAACTAACATTTTCGATTAGTTGCAGATAAACGAATATTTGAGTGATAATTATAGTAAAAATAGAAAAAGAGGGGGTTTGCGGGAGAAATCTCCATGCTGTGGTGGGTTCAACTCCCACCCCCGGCTTATAAGACAAACCCGCGTATTGCCGGAGGTTTTGCTATTTGCGTTTTCTGAATAATTTTGCTCCGTCAACATCGCAGATATATTCAAAGCCTGTTTCTATGAGCTGCTTAGCTTCTTCAATGGTTCTGGCGGTCTTGCAGACGTATTCATCTTCTCCAAAGTCTATGAGTTGAGTGTAGATGAGGGTGTTTTTGATGTTTTATGCCCAAGCAGCTTCTAAGGTAGAGAATTCTTTGGTTTTATGATATTCCATGGTGGATTTCCAAGCTTATTGGCGATTAGTCTACGGGATCTTTGAAAAGATCTTGCAAATACTTTTAAGGGGTAATCTCCGAAAGCCTTTGTTGACGTTTTGGGAAGCATTGAGAGGCTTTATTGGCGCATCTCTTTGGTTCGGTGTTGAAATTAGAGGGCATACCGCAAAAGACCACATTAACGATTGCCGCGTGAATAGGAAACTACAAAGTATATTATTGACAAACGCTTATTGCTGGCTTCGTTTCCCAGCTTCAGAACGTTCGAACTAGGCTATATTAGCACGCGTTACTTTGCAGTCTGGGATTCGCCGTAAGCGTTTACAACATATTATAAAAAATGGGGTTAAACTTCACTATACCTAGCGACGTTACTATGATGGTGAAGCCTGTACTTTTAGGGACATGTTTTTATTTCTCTTGTTTTCGACAGTAACTTTCAATTTTTGAGCTTTTCCTCAAAAAGTAGACGCTAACAGCAACCGTAAAAGAGAATAACAGTGTAACAGAGGCCAAGTTAAAGCCTTCAGGTATCGGCGTTGTTGAAAATCCTGAGATTACTCCCCATTCATCTGGAACATTTGCGCTACTATTTGGTGCCCATGCTGCAAGTGTGTGAGTGCTTGCGTCGTAGGCTGCAACTCTCATTCCCGTGGGCGGTGGATTGGGAACCTGAACCGTACCTGTTACTTTGCTTGCATCAACAATTTCGAGAATCCAGTGGGGTGTGCTATTCCACGGGGAAGCATCAATAGTGTTGCTCCATGTCAATTCTCCGGCGGCTGGGGTAACTTCGCTCCAGCCTGAACCAGTTCCTTGATACACTTTAAGTGTGGTGTGTCCAATAATTTCCATCATGTAGTCGCCAGGCTGAGGGGCAGTGCCCCCAGTATTGCTGTCATCGAGACAGATTTGCCAGTAGTCGCCGACATCATCAGTGTTGTCGGTGAAAATTTCAATAATCCATTCTAAACCAAAATTAGTGAAGTCTTGTATGTTATATCCAAACATTCCGGTAGCGTTGCCAGACATTGGAGTAGCTGGGGTGTCGGTCCACTCATCAGAAGTAGTCCATTTCCCGTCCACAGTAGCTGTGTTAATGCTTGGATATTCTATGATTGAGTAGGCCGGGTTGCCTGCTTTGGTGAGTCCCACCGTTATGGTCAACAGCAAACTGCAAAGTATAAATATGGAAAATGTAACAGGCGAGATTCTTCTCTTCACTCTCCTTTCAACCCTCCTTTATTCGCTGAAGGTAATTATTTGTTGCATTTACTTAAAGATTTTGTTATTTAACAAAAATTGTAACTATTGGTACTAAAAGATACAACGTTTATGCAAGTATATGTGCTTTCTGGAGATTTTGACGCACGTTGCCCCATACACCGACATCACGCCCCATCCCGTTTCCCTCTGAAACTTTCATTGGATAGTAATTTTTCCGGACGCTATCGAGTCCATGCTGCTTGTGAACTTCGTTTGGAGAAACGGTTTAACTCATTTTAAAACCGTAAAGATATCCAAAACCTTTAATTTGATATGTGCATATCCGCTGACATTAAGTTAAGTATTATGACGTGAGTGAAGGTTTTCTAATGGCTAGGAGCGGTTAGGGAGTGCTCGCAAAATTGAGGCTTTATCCTGTAGATCTTATGCTCATAATTATGAGTTTTGTTTGGGGTTTCAACTTCGCCATTGTGAAAACCGCTTTGGTTCATTATTCACCGTTAAGTTTTAATGCTCTACGCTTCAGCATCGCCTCCCTTTTCATGCTTGTTTTATTGCGGCTTAGAGAACGGAGTTTAAGCATCCGTAGGGAAGATTTGAAAAAGTTCGTAGTTTTGGCAATAATAGGAAACTCTGTATACCAGATTCTATTTATTCATGGAATTTTCCTCACTACAGTTGGCAACTCTTCTCTTATTTTGGCTACGACACCCATATTCGTGGCACTTTTCAGCTCAGTTTTGCGCGTAGAGAAAGTGGGACGCAGAGTTTGGCAAAGCGTCATCATATCCTTTTTAGGCGTAGCTCTAATAGTTTTGGGCTCTGGGAAACCGTTAACGTTAACGGAGCAAAGTCTTATAGGAGACATTTTTATACTGGTGGGTACCATGTGCTGGTCCATATACACAGTTTTGTCTAAACCATTATTAGTGCGTTATACTCCTTTAAAATTGACCACTTTAACCATAGCTATGGGCACCCCGCTGCTGGTTTTAGTTTCAATTCCATCCATAAGCGTACAAAACTGGAGTGCCATTCCAACGCAAGGATGGCTAAGCCTCGCTTTTTCTGCTTGTCTCGCCATAGCCTTAGGCTACGCCATATGGTACACAGGTGTAAGCCGCATCGGTAGCGCCCGTACATCCCTTTACGAGTATCTGGTAACGGTTATAGCCGTAGCCACAGCATGGATATTCCTCTCTGAAAGCATGAACCCTATTCAAATTGCGGGTGCAGCCCTCGTCTTCATAGGATTATATCTCTCAAGAAAATCCCACGTTGAAAAATGGACGTGAAAAAGCCAAGAAAACTTATAAACCAAACTTTTTCTCTATTCTCTCCAGCGAC
>JAWCNE010000061.1:0-7154 GCA_038849025.1 Bathyarchaeia archaeon | reverse complement strand
CAAAAACAATGTAAATCCAATCAAAGCTATTACCCTGCCAACAATAAACTCCTTCGCAAAAAATAACAAATCGATATCTCTCTCCAAGTTCAGTTGTCCAGTCGCAAGCATGATTAGATAGGGCAGTAATGGAATAGACATTACGCTTATAGCCCAACCACCATAGACTACACTCTGCATCATGAATAGTAGAGTTGCAAACACGGCTTTAAATAAAAGCCGAATTTTCTCCTTAAATGTCGGTTTCCCCAATGTTTCTCAAAAGATTGTTGGCCCTTGCTTGTTTATTATTCTAGTGTTTCGAACGTCACGAACTCGCAAACACTGAAAGCACGATGCCTTTTAGAATCGGTTGCTTAAAACAAAATTTTGAGATTTAAACGAAACTAAACCTAACCCAAGCACTACGACAAAGAAGCTGTTTTGAAAGCATTCTTGTTCAGGGTTATTGCAAGTAGCGCAACTGATAATGTAAGCAGACCGCCAAATAGGAATGGATGAATTGGAAAGGATTCATATAAGACGCCTCCAATTTCGGCTGCTACTGTTTGAATTGTCCCCATAAGGACCGTGAATAAAGCGAACATGGCACCTGCCGACGTTTTCTCTGAACAGGTTCCAACGATGGATCTAGCCAGAGCAGATGATACTCTGCCGCCTCCCATCATGAAAATAGCTAATGGAATTAGGAAAAAAGGACTTGGAAAGGCAAAAAGTAGCGCACACCCGCTCACTATTATTAAACTCAGAGAGAGAGCTTTGCTGCTGGCGCCTTTTGTTCCCATTCCTCCAAGGATCATCCCTAAAATTGCCTCCCCAGCATAGGAGATGGAGCCCATTGCTAAAATTGTTGATTCATCAAGTCCATATCTGTCACTAAGCATTGCAGAAACGAAGGGTGAAAAGAGGGTAAAACCAAAAGCAAACGCCATAAAGAGGGGCATCCATAATATGAACTTCCTATTTTTGAGAGAAGCGTGAAAGTCTGCAAAGGTTCCGCCTGATCTTTCCTCCTTTGGAGGAATCTGCGGAGATATGAAAAACAGTGTAAAAGCGGCGAGTAAGCCAAACGCAAAACTGAGCCTAAAAATCCATTTCATATTCCAGAAAGTAAGAAGATAAGCGCCTAAAAGAGGAGAAAGAATCAGCCCAAAAGAATAACCCATCTCCGTGAAGGTAAACGCCCTAGCCATCCTTTCCTTTGAAACCAACGCCGCAATATAAGACTCTTCTGCTGGTCCACCAATAGTTGCAAGGGAATAAACTAGCATGGCGGGAATTAGGTGCCACCACTCAGTGGCAAAAGAATAAATCAGCGAAGAAAATGAACCGAACATAAATATGTAGATTATAAGCTTTTTTCTGTCAAATCTGTTGGCCACAAAGCCTCCTAGTAGAACAGACAATGTGTAGACAAGAAACATAAACGAATATAGAAAACCTACATCCATTCCCGTCCCACCAAGCTCCAAGACATAAACAGGCAAGATGAAGAAATATAGACCCTCGCCAAAAGTCCATAACAGATGTGCGAAGAATATCAACTTCAAATCCTTGGGAAGAGATAAAACTTCCTGAAAGCTTCCACGAAACCTCATAATTTTCTGAATCCCTTTAGACTTGTTAACGAAATGAACTTCCTTTTCTTATACTTGTTTTATATCATAATAGGTATATTAAAATTTTAGAGTCTAATGGTGGGCAAGACATGTTCGAGCTTGTCAAACTTTACAGGGGTTTGTTTGGTGAAAGGAAAGGCATGTAATCATACTCTATAAAAAATCCTGCAAGAATTTAAACTAAGATGTAAACCTTACACCGCACTTTTGCACCTCCATTTGCAAAGGAAATTAATTTGGACGGTTCCAAGGCAAGATTCCTGCGACTAGTGTTTCGCTAGGGCAGAAAATAAACGGAACCTAAACTCCTATATGAAGGCTAAAGTTTTAATATACCGCTGGTTTCGCTTTACTCATCGTAGATCTGCCTGCTTTAACAAGTGATAGGCATGATTAAAGGTGTGACATTAATTCTAACCTATCATTGCACAAACCAGTGTAAACATTGTTGCTACGGCGCAGCACCGTACAGAGACACATTGATGAAAGTAGAGGAAGTGAGAACCTACCTCAAAGAATTATCAAAAATCCAGCTTCCCGAGTGGATCTGCATATTTGGTGGAGAGACACTTCTTTTTCCCAAATTACTCTTCAATGTTGTCAAAGAAGTAAAGAAATTCAATGTTCCTAGAGTAAGCGTCATAACCAATGGTTTTTGGGGCAAGGATGAACAACTTGCCAAAAAATATGTTAGAGACCTCAAAAATGCGGGTCTAGATGCGCTCGTTGTTAGTGTTGATGCTTTCCACCAAGAATTTATTTCGCTTGAGGCTGTGAAAAACGTATTGCGGACGGCTATGGATGGAGGAATTAAGGATATTGAGGTAGATGCCAAGGTCCTCGGCACTTTAGAGGAACAGAACATTTGGAATGAACAAACAGAAGCGCTGTTGAAAGAGATTCAAAAAGAGTTTAACGTCAAAATTGATGTAGAATCTGTTCATTTGTATGGTAGAGCAGCATACGAGCTCGCACCTCATCTTCCAAACAAGGTAATTCCCGAAGACAAATGCGTTTCTATCCGTTACTATGGTACGCTTAAAGAACCTACAGGCCTAGAAATAGAACCCAATGGATGGGTCTGGATTTGCACTGGCATAGCCATTGGAAACGCAAAAAAGGATGCTTTGTCTCAAATCGTGCAAGAATACGATTACAACGAAAATCCAATCATCAGAACTGTTGTGAACGATGGACCAGTAGGACTACTTAAACTAGCCATTGAAAAAGGCTATCAACCGTTAGAAGGATACGCAGACAAATGTCACCTTTGCTTCGAAACAAGAAAATTCCTGCGTCCATACTGTCCCGATATTTTGGTTGTGGATAATTGTTACTAAGATAACATTACTGTTTAGGGATGAGGCAAATGAATAGTAAGAAAAATACTAAAGCACTTGCCACAGAATATGATCTTCTAGCAGAGAAATATGAGGAGATAATTCACTCTAACTTAGGAGCCAAAATAAGAAATTGGATAATTTTCCGCGCGCTTGACAAGTTTATCCCTGAGAAACCATGTAAAATATTGGATGCTGGGGGAGGCACCGGTTTCTACTCTATACCTTTAGCGTTAAAGGGACACGAAATCACTATTCTTGATGTCTCGGAAAAAATGCTTGAAAAAGCCCGACAAAGTGCAATTAAACATGGTGTCTCAAAGAAAGTAAAAACTGTTCAAGGCAACATGGCTCATCTTAAATTTCCAGAGTCCAGTTTTGATGCAATCCTATGTCATCTGGCCTTCGGATATACCGAGCCTTCCCAAACTCTTTCAGAATTCTACAAAGTGTTGAAAGACGACGGATTTCTTTCCCTTACAGTGGCAAACAAACATTTCTACTGCATCAAAGAGAGCTTAAAAGGCAATTTTTCCAAGGTTAAAGAGATATTAGAAGCCAAAAACTTCTTCGAGGCTCCCCAGGGATTGCCCAAAATCAAAACCTTCACCAAAAGCGAAATAGTCAATTTATGCTTAAATGCGAATTTTGAAATTCTATGTGTTAAAGGAATAAAAGTTGTAACAGACTACATTCCTGAAACCCTACACAATATTAGGAGACTGAAAGCCCTTGAGGAAAAAATGAGCGAAATTGAAGAGCTGAGTTCCATAGCTAGGCACATATACCTGATATGCAGAAAACCCTGCCACTAGAATGATGGGTCAAATCATGACGGAGGATTATTATACAGGGTCTTTTGCTGGTTTGAAGGAATTTTGGGAAGAGAAGGGTAAGACTAGATCATTCGAGAAAGAGTACTCTATTCGCTTAGAAGGAATAAAGCAAATAGTCAACAATATTCATATTTATCTTCAGGGTCGACTCGTTCTTGATGTAGGATGCGGTCCTGGAATAGCGGCAAGTTTGTTCCCGCCAAATTCGAGAGTTATCGGCTTAGATTTTTCGGTTTCAATGTTGAAAAATGCAAGATGCCGTATTCACTCCTTAGTACAAGGAAGTGCCTTCAATCTCCCTTTTCGTAATAGTTCCTTTGATGTTATTACATGTCTATTTGTCGCATCAGACTATTCTGATAAGGCAGGTATTTTTTATGAAGCCCATAGAGTTCTACAAGAGAACGGCCATTTTCTTTTTGCAGACTACTCACTGAGGGATGGGCATTGGAAGTTTAAGAGAGCTATCTGTCCCTTGTTTGGGGAGCGATATAACATTTTCCTCAGAGAAAAAACATCCTTATTAAATGAAATGATGAAAGCAGGTTTTGAAATTCAAGAGACCAGACGTATACGGTTTCGTGCTCCATTTAAATTAAAGAGTTATGTGAGGTCGAAAGATGAATTACGTAAACTGAAAATAGTTAGTTTAGAATTATGGAAAGATTTGCAACGATGTAACAAGAATAAGAAAATTCAAAGGGAATTCATTCTAATTATTGGAACAAAAAAGGACGATGCCAACATAAAACATTGACCAATTTTTTTCTATACATATGAACAGAGCGCCATCATAGGCGCTCAGATAGGATTACACCGAAATCACTTCTGTCCAACAACAAAATTAAACTTGTTAGTCCACTTTATTTTTGTCCCATACTTTTTTCTCACTCTCTTCTTAAAAATCTTGAACCCCTTTTGAAATGCTTCTTCGTCTAGCAGAGTCAGAGTTGAGATGTACTTGTTTCTGACCTTCTCTAAACACTCGTCTGCGGATATGTATCCCTCGCCATGTTGAACAACATGATAATGAACATCTTTGAAGCCTATGTCAATCATGGTTCTCCTGATAGATGGCACTGTTGGAAACCGCTTTAGATCCATCACTGCAATGCCAGGAAAATCGTGAAGAATATACTCTTTGATTCGTGAATGCGAGACTGTCATGATCACACATTTTCCGCCTGTCTTTAACGTGCGATAAATTTCTCTGAGAGCCGCCACTTTGTTTTGGAGGTGGTGAATTACCATTGTCATGTAGATGCAGTTGAAAGTCTCGCTGCGGAAGGGCAGCCTTTGTCCATCTCCTCGAACCCATAATACATGCTTAGAGCTGTCTTTTTTAGCAGCTTGCTTCAGCATTTCGATGGAAGGTTCCAAGCCGCAAACCATTAAGTTCTTCACAGCCGATAAGCCTAACGTGAATCTTCCTGTGCCACACCCAACATCTAGGACAGAACAGTTTGTGTCGATTCTTCCATAGTCAATGATTTTCGATAACCAAGGATCTATGGACGTGTTTCGAACCTTGTCATAGTAATGGGCAATCTCAGAATAATCAGTCTTGGGGGCTTCAAATTTGATATATCATCCCTCTAGCCTTTCAAAATTTTACTGAAGACTATCAAGTCTTCACCATAAAAGTGTCTGCTCAAATATCCTTCTCTTACATAGCCTAGACTTTCATAAAGCCCAATTGCTTCCTTCATAGCCCAACCTGTGTATAAGAACAATTTGTAACAGCTTTTTTTGCGAGCGATGGTCTCTAAACTCCTCATAAGTTGGCGAGCAATTCCTAGATTTTGATAAGCTGGATGCACCGCCAGCGAGCAAACATACATGCTTTCATGCTCCATAAAGCCTGTCACAGTGCCTATGATCTCATCGCCTAACTCAGCAACGAGCACGTCTGCTCCCAAGCGTATCCTTTTCGCAATCTCCTTAATGGGAACTACAGCTGCTTTTATTGCTTGGGTGGAGTATCCCCTTCCTTCGAGCCCTTTGAACGCTTGTTTTAAAACTTCATGTATTTTGTCCACTTCTTGCAGTTTTGCTTTACGTATGGCTAAATGGGTTAGAAGGAATTCCTTTTTAAAATTCTTCACTTGCTTCATCGTGGACATAATCCGATTTTCTTAACTGTTTTGCTGATACCGATCGCCAATAGCAACGAAACTCCTGCTTGTCCAAAAAGGTCTCTTGCATACGAGATAAGTGCAAGCGGATATCCTTTTATGAATAGGTTTACGTAGAAATAAGTGGAGGCCATAATAAATCCAGCAAATATACATAGTATTACCTGAATTGCAAGTGGTTTGTTCTTTCCAAATCCAGCGATTGCTCCTTCAAGTCCATGAGCTGGAATGGAAACATACCAACGTGGGTAAGCCAGCCAAAAATCGGCCACAACGCTGCCTATAATTCCTGTAAGTCCACCCACTTTGCTTCCGAAAAGCATAGCTGCAACAAAAATAACCATGTCTCCTATGTGAGTATAACCCCCTGTGGGGGAAGGCACCAGCGAACCCGTGATAATTGTTATAACTGCAGTGAGGGCGGATAAGACAGAGGTTACGGCGATCTGATAAGGTAAGATAAAGGGTTCCCTGCGAATTTTGACTGAAGAAATAGAGAAGCCCAGTATTGTGGAGGCTGCTGAAGAAGCTATTCCTAAGATGCATGCCAAGATTCCACTCAGAGGCAAAGTGAAGCCAAAAATATTTGATGAGACCAGAGGCAATGTTTCAATGATGCTGCCGAAGGCTGCTAGAAGGCCCGCACGGTAAGTTAGACCGCTCCAAGCGAAGAAAACTCCAAAAGCCAAAAGACCAAGGCTGAGAGAAGAAAACGTCAGATGCAAGCTAACATACATTTTCGCTTGGTCGCTCAAACTGATTTTAGCTAACACAGAATTCACACCCATCTCATGAAGAATATATAGCATATTAAGCATCGAAGCTCCAAACACAAAAAAGCAAGCAGTAACTAACAAAGAGATCAATATGTAGGTTTTGTTCAAGCGTTCCACCTTTTAACGATTCAAAATTGTGAAAACATAAAAGAAATATATAGGTTTGCGCCTATATATAGGCGAACTTAAATGTCTTCTCATTTTTCAGAACTGAAATGTACGCAATGTGGTAAGAAGTATCTTCCAGAAATGCGTGTTAGAACTTGTCTTCATTGCAATGGGGTTTTGGAAGCTGTTTATGCATTAGAAGAGTTAAATGAATATATTAGACCCATTGATTTCGAGCGAAGAATACCTGGGGTCTGGAAGTATTTTGAGCTTTTGCCTCTTGCAAATAGAATGAACATAGTTTCTCTGGGAGAAGGCGGGACATCTCTACATAAAGGCG
>JAWCNE010000060.1:0-7434 GCA_038849025.1 Bathyarchaeia archaeon | reverse complement strand
TGACGGCGCTTCCTACCCTAATCCTTTGGGTTGATGAGGATGCAACAGCTATAGAAAGCGTAGTTTCAAAAAATGTGTGGGGGCTGTATGCTGCGAGCGGACCAACGATATCAGGCGTCCAAATACTTTGAGGAAACCATCCCATCAAGTGGTCTGGAAACCATATGGAGTCGTAACCTTTCTCTTCAATTCTTTTGGCTATTCGTGTAATGTTTTCGACGGGAGGAAAAGTTGGGCCGACGACGCCGATGCGCAACATAAAAGGGGTTAATAAGGTTTGCTGTATTAAAACTTTGCACTTTAGCGTCCTTTGAAAGTAGGTTGCCTCTTTTCTAGAAACGCCTTTGAAGCCTCTTTTTGGTCTTCTGTGCTGAAGCAAAGCTCAAAAAGGTCAGTTTCACATTTCAAACCTTCGTTGAGATTTGTTTCCATCGCCCTGTTGACGGCAATCTTTGCAAGTGCTAAAATTATTGGGCTTCTTTTCAGAATTTCCCCGATTAAAGCGTTAACCTCTTCCATCAACTTCTCCTTTGGAACCACCCTGTTAACCATCCCGAGCCTATAAGCCTCCTGAGCTGTAATTGTTTTACCCGTGAAAATCATCTCTTTAGCTATTTTTTCTCCCACGAGACGAGGGAGCACTTGTGTGCCTCCGCCGCCAGGTATAACCCCAACCCTTATTTCTGGCTGCCCGAACGTGGCGTTTTCAGAAGCGATTATTATGTCGCATGCCATTGCTAGCTCGCAGCCGCCGCCGAGGGCGTAGCCGTTTACGGCGGCTATGACTGGCTTTGGCATGCTGCGTATGAGATCGTAATGACGCAATTTCCCTGTTCTCTTTATAAAGTCTGAAGGGGCAAGCTTTGGAAATTCGCTTATGTCCGCGCCGGCGCTAAAGGCGCGGTCTCCTGCTCCCGTAAGTACTATGACACGAATGTTTTCATCGTCCCTTGCATCTTCAAGGGCTTGTACCAGTTCTTCGCGCATTTGATTGTTCTGTGCATTTAACACTTCCGGCCTGTTTAGGGTAATCCAGGCTACATTCTCTTTTTTCTCATAAATTATTGTTTTAAATTCCATCAAACATTTCCCCTCCTAAGGTCCTTTTGACAAGACCTCTTTCCAGAAGGCGTAGATCCCCTTTTTTCCAGGTCCCCCTGTGTAGCCAGCTCTCACCATCCATCTGACCAGTGGGTGGAGCCTCCCTTTTTCCGGTCCCAATTCTCTAATTCTATCTTGCTCGGATGAAGCCCATAAACCCCATGAGCCTGTCATGTCGCCAAGCTCTAAAGGTCCCATTGGAAGGTTATACCCAAGTTTTAAGGCCTTGTCTATCTCTTCTGGTGACGCCACACGTTCCCATACCATTTCAATGGCCTCTCTCATCATTCCGCCGTAGGCTCTATTTGCTAGAAAACCATAGCTTACATCCCTACAGACTACGGGTTCCTTGCCCAATCTTCTGGCTAATTCGCATATTGTTGCCACTGTTTCGTCTGATGTGAAAGCCCCTTTCACAACCTCCACCAGCTTCATTACAGCCACCGGGTTAAAGAAGTGCATTCCAGCCACCTTTTCGGGCCTCCCCGTTGCGGAGGCCATTTCGGTGATGCTCAACCCAGAGGTGTTAGACGCCAAAATAGCATGTGGAGGGGCGCTTTTATCAAGTTCCGCGAAGACCTTTTTCTTTAATTCCAGGTTTTCAAAAACAGCTTCTATTACAAAATCGGCTTTTCCAGCTGCCTCAGCTATGCTGGTGCTGCCCTTGATCCTAGAGAGAACTTCTCTCATCTCATTTTCTGTCATCTTGCCCTTGTCAACGAAGTACCTCTTCAAGTCTGCCTCAATAGATTTTAATGCGCCATTTACTATGTCATCACTAACGTCGACGATGGTCACGGGATACTTGCCAACCCTTGATAGAATTTGTGCGATTTGGCTTCCCATCCGTCCCGCTCCTACAACTGCAACGTTTTTTATGGTCTCGATCAAAATTCATTCCCTCCAGATTGGAATTTTAAGCTATTAGCTTTTATTGAGATAAAACTTTTCCGCTTGCCTTTGGACTATTTTAACGCATTTACCTATTTGGTTAAACAAAAAAGTGAATTGAAAATATAAATTGAAAATTCAATAGCATTATAAGCGACGTCAAAACAAGTCAAATACGGTTTTACATGGAAAAGCGTGTTCCATCAGGCATTGAGGGTCTTGACGAACTTATTGAAGGAGGCTTTCCTAGAGGAAGCCTTATACTTTTGGCCGGAAACCCTGGAACCGGTAAAACAATTTTCGGCATGCAGTTCCTCCATCATGGAGCAAGGGATTATGGGGAAAAGGGAATCTATGTCTCTTTTTCCGAAAGTAAAGAGGTTATTTTCCGCAACATGTCCAAAGTCTTCGGTTTTGAAATTGAAGAAAAAGCCGAGAACGTAAAAGTTTTAGATTTCACCACGGTGACGGAGAAGGGCTTGCCAACGGTTCTTGAAATGATTCTCCACGAAATTGCAGAGTTAAACGCCAAAAGACTTGTAATAGACTCATTTAGCGCTATGGCTCAGGCCTTTAAGGAACCCATTGAGGCAAGAAGCATACTGCACAACATCTTCACAAAACTCGTGAGACAAATGGAGTGCACAACGCTCCTTATTGTTGAGATCCCCACAGGAACAGAGAAGCTAGGCGTAAGCATTGAAGAGTTTGTTGCCGACGGCGTCATAGTTCTGAGGAGAGAATACCACAACGACATGCTTCTAAGAGAAATCGAAATTAAAAAATTACGGGGAACAAGGCTTAAACAACAAAAATTCCTATTCACACTTCATAAAGGCTTCCGAGTTTTTCCCCCATTCAACATGAGCAAACCTGAAAATCCCCCAAATTTTGAAGCACAAAGAGGCACAAAAACCCACTACCCCAGTGGAATACCGGAACTTGATGAAATTTTGGGAGGGGAGGGTTATCCGCGTGGATCCTCTGTTTTATATGAATTGGGTGAAAACGTTCCACTTGAAGCCTTGGACGCGATCATTTACCCTACGGCCGCAAACTTTATACTGAGGGATAGAGGTCTGATGGTTGTCCCACCAATTGGACGCGGTCCGATGGAGATTAGGGAGAAAATCGTCTCTTTCACAGGGGAAGAAAAATTTGATAAGTCTGCTATGATTCTTGTTTTCCCGAATCCGCTGGTTGACGCAAGTAAGCCTTACGTGATGGTTTGGAAGGATCCAATGGAGGAGAAACTGGACCCACTGCAGAATCTCAATCTTTATCTTGAAAAAGCCATGGAACTGGCAAATAAACTTGGCAAAAACATCTTCCACATTTTAAGCACTGACAACCTTAACTTTTTGGTTTGGGGTGTGGGTCCATTAGCTTCTTCAGCCATGGGGCGATCGGTAATTGCAAACAAAACTGGAAGAGACCTAATGGTCTATGTGGCCATGCCCAGCTCCTCACAAATGACCAGAATATTAAAAGACATTTTGAACATGCACTTCAAATTAGAAGAAAAGAATGGAGCGATTATTTTTTATGGTAAAAAGCCTAAAACTAACATTTTTGTGATAGAACCAGATAACACAAGAGGATGTCGAGTTAGACTCACACCCATAGTATAGCTTTAAATGCGCTCCTACGTTTCATTTTAACTCGACAAAAGCTAGAACAGTACCCAAAAGGTTGATACAAACAAAAGTACTATATGATTCAAGCCACGATTTTCTAGATAATGAAGGTGAGTCTAATATGAGTGCGGAGGAAAGCTTTCTCAAAGGTTTTAGAGTGGGCGAAAAAGTTGTCTCCCATGGTAGAACAATAACAGAAGCTGACATAGTTATGTTTGCTGGAATTTCTGGAGACTGGACTGAACTTCATACAAACGCTGAATATATGAAGAATAGTCCTTTTGGTCAAAGAATAGCCCATGGAATGCTTACCCTAAGTGTTGCTTCCGGACTTGCCCTGCGGGCGACGCGGATGCCACCGTTGGAAGTGCTAGCATTTCTTGGAATGGACAACGTTAGGTTTACAGCCCCTGTTTTTATAGGCGACACCATAAGAGTTGAGTCAGAGGTTATTGAGGCAAGGCCCAGCAAAAGCAGACCAGGCGCAGGAATACTAAAGTTTAGAAATGTTGTGAAGAACCAACGGGATGAGGTTGTTGCAACATATGATACGGCGTTAATGGTGCGTATATAAAAACTTGGAGGGAATAAATTGGCGAGTCTTGAGTGCACGTTGTATGAGGAGAGGGATTCCATCGCTTGGATTACGTTGAACCGCCCTGAAGTGCTCAACGCCTTAAATAGAAAGCTTTGGAGAGAAATTTATGAGAACCTAGACCGTGCCGAGAAAAGCGGAAGTATAAGAGCTGCTGTAATTACGGGGGCTGGGCGGGCTTTCTGCGCTGGAGACGACATAAAAGAAGTTTCTAACCTAAAAACTTCTGAAGAATTTCAAGCCTTTTTCTGGAATTTCGCAGCGCCTACCATAACAAAAATAGTCTCAATGTCTAAACCGGTTATAGCAGCTGTTAATGGCATTGCTTATGGAGGTGGATGTGAAATTGCCATGCTCTGTGATCTGGTTGTTGCTTCTAAAAATGCCACATTCGCTGTTCCAGAGGCGCTCATTGGGGCTATTCCACCCGTAGCAGCCGTAATAGGCGCATTTGTTGTTGGGAGGATTAACGCAAGTTGGATGATGCTGACCGGTGAGCCCATAACGGCTGAAGAGGCGAAGCGCCTGGGGCTTGTAAACGAAGTTGTTCCCCATGAAGAATTGTTGTTGGCGGCGGAAAGAATGGCGAAAGCCACCATGAGGGCTGCTCCCTCGTCCATCAAGGCTATTAAAAAGTTGGCAAGCCTTAACTTCGATCAGGAAAAGCTGAAAAGGGCTGTCGAAGAGTTAATCAATATTGTACAAACAGAGGAAGGTAAGGAGGGACATAGAGCTTTCATAGAAAAGAGGCTGCCAAAGTGGGCTTGTATTGACGAGCCATAAACTCAAGCGCGCCATTTACTGCCTATTAAACATCATGGGATATTGTATACAAGCAATGACAGCGTCTTTCCCATGAATTAGTTGGGCCTTTTCAACGGCCTCTTCAACGGTTCTTGTCCAGCTAAAGCCTAAACGCTTGACAAGTCGGGGGTCTTGTGCTCCAGCTATGAAAACCTGACCAGCATGTCGAAGGCGTTTAAGAGGGTGCAAGGCAAGTATGCCATGAACTGGATGAAAAGCATAGCCGAAGCGGTACTTGGCGATGTAATCCTTTCTGGTGGCAAATTGTTCAGCGTATTTCTGCATAATTTCATTTGGGTCTAGCGAGCTTGTAAGTACTTGGCTCCATATCTCGCGATGAGTTGGATGATGGACATCGTCCCACTGATTGGGACATGGCGTAGCAATAATTACACTACATCCGGGTTTTCCAAAAGCTTCGATAACGCCGCCCAAATAGCCCAAGCCCGTTGATATAAGGGTTAAAATTGGTGTCATGGAAGCAAAAGCTGCGTAAGGACTCCAATTTGGGATGCCATAGCAGACAATATCTGCCTTTTCTTGAAGGAGATCTCTCCGCGGAGGCATTCGCGCCCTCAACGTTTTTAGCGCCTCCTCCCTTGTTGAGGTTACAGACCCGGCCCATATATGGGCAACTTCGAAAGGGTTTGCCAGCAAAGTTTCCACTTTGAAGATTTTCTCATGTCCAAGCTTAGACTCTACTAAAGCGCCCATCGCATTCAAAATTTCGTGCATGGGATTTTTAACAAGCGACATTGTCATGATTTCCGGGGTGTGGTGCCAGCGAATGGAACGCCATGTTGAAAGCCCCACACATATGGACTTCCAACCACCGTTAAACCCTGTGGATAATGTGTTAACATAGATTGTAAGATCGGAATCCACGACCTGACGATTAATTTCAACATCATAACCTGAAGATGTCTTCCCAAGGTATGCAACACCTTCGGGATCTTCGGCATCATGGCATAAAATTCTATCTTTAAACTCTTCGACGATTGGAGTTCCAAGTATGTTTTCAAGTTCGGAGAGGCGGAACTTTCGGTGTAAAGCATTAGCACATAACAGCGTGATTTGTTTTTTGCCAACTCCGACCTTCTTTAACTCTTCTAAAATTGTTAAGATGGCATTTTCCCAAACTGGAGCGTAACATGGAACTGTCGGATCATCAAAAGCTATCAATATCTTCCAATGTGGTTTAACAAATTCCCTTAAAGGCTTTGCATCAAGAGGATTGCTTAAAGCTTCATTTATGGCTAACCCCAAATCTCTAACGGGTTCCAGAGGGATACCTGAAAACGGCTGAACTATACGTGCAGTATCTGGTAACGTAACATTAATCCATTCGTCACCAAAAACAAGCTCGACCCTCATCTAAAATACCATCATTCTTATGGTAGAAACTTCGCAATAAATTTATTCTATTATGTTGGCAAGGCGATTATGGCATAGTTCCAATAAACTTTCTAGGCTTCATCTTTTTCTTTTCAAGAAAGTCTTTACATCTCTCCCTAAACTCTCTTGAGGCCCACACCATTGACGTGATATCCCTGGTGGTCATCATGTTCAGCATTGCCAAATCTGTCCAGAACTTTAACCCTGACTTCATTACTCTAAAGGCTTGTGGACTGGCATTTTCAATTATGTGAACTGCCAGCCTTCTCGCCTCTTCGTGGACCTTTTCATCTTCGACAACTTTATTTACCAGACCGAAATTGTAAGCCTCTTCCGCGGTTAAAAGCCTCCCGGTAAATAGCAAATCTCTAGCCCTTTTTTCACCAACTATTAGAGGTAAAAGTTGGACGCCGAGACCCATTGCCGTTGAGCCTACTATTATTTCCGGCTGTCCCAGCCTAGCTGTTTTGCCCGCAACAACCAAATCGCATGCCATTGCGATTTCGTGTCCTCCGGCTACGCATGCCCCGTTAACAGCGGCTATTACAGGCTTCCCAGTTTCCCTTATTATTTCGATGATTCTCCAATAGGCTTTTAACCATCGCAAACCTTTTTCGAAATTGCCTCTCATTAATTCTTTTACGTCGGCTCCTGCTGAGAAGGCTTTGCCTACCCCAGTAATCAAAATTGCTTGGACCTGGTCGTCTCTGTCCGCCTCTGTAAGGGCTTCGTAAAGCTCTTTTAGCATTTTTAAGTGTAAAACGTTCAGTTTTTCTGGATAGTTTAGCTTTATCCAGAGAAGCCTTCCGTCCTTTTCATCTTTTTCGACAATTACTCTCTTATACTTCATTTCTGGCTGCCACCGTAGTATGTTCGCCATCCCCCAATGCTTCCAACTTTGTATTTAGGGTCTCCAAGATATCCGCTTAGCACAAGCTTCCTTAATGTTAAGGGTGGCTTGTATTGTGGCTCTCCAGTCAAGCCATATATGTATTCGCCAATGTGAAGTGC
>JAWCNE010000059.1:0-7676 GCA_038849025.1 Bathyarchaeia archaeon | reverse complement strand
AGTTCTTAACAAAATCGATGATTCCCAGCACACTCTCCTTCAACACAGTTTCCCGCAAAACCTTATGCGCCCTAATGTACCCCTCAGCCTTTTTAACCGCATTATCATTTTCAATAATTCTTCGGCTTATAGCTCCCAAATCCTCACCTGCATCCAAAGCGAACTTTGCAGTTTTAGCCCAAAGTTTAAGCTGTTTAATGTATGTCTCGATTTTCTTTGCGCCGTTTAACGCTTTCCCAAAATGTGTGTAATACAAGACCAGCGGTCTTAAACTTGCCAATTTATCCAGCGAACTTAAGGCTATATCCATGCGGAAAGGAGGGGGCGTCGTAGGAACGATTACATCAAACTCGTTAACATAAATTCCAGCAGCATCACCTGTGAATATGCCCTTGCTTAATGGCTCATAATAGCTTAAATGATGAGATGCGTGTCCAAGAGTTTCCACAGCCTTTAACGCGATTCCTTCTCCAATATTTAAAGTCACGCCGTCATGTGCAGCTACAATCCTTTCTAATGGAACCGGCTCAGGTTTTCCATATATTTCAGCTATAGTCCCAATCGTCATCTTTGACTGTTGCCAGAGTTTCTCAGGATTCGCAAGATGCGGCACACCCCTATGATGGACTAAAACTTTGGCTTTTGGAAGATGTTTAATTAATGTCCCTACACCGCCCCCATGGTCTAAGTGAATGTGCGAAACTACAACATATGAGACGTCTTCCGGTTCTATGCCTAGTTTCGATAATCCATTAACGAGGTTCTGAATAGATGATGTTGGACCAGTTTCGATTATGACCACACTTTCACCCTTGATTATGTAGCTAGCCACAAAGTTCCGTATTCCGGCAGCCTCAACGTCAATCATGAAAATGTGTTCGTCAATTTTTGTAACACTCATTTTGTCATCTCATCTTGGGTTTAAACGGGCTTTCTAAAGTTTCGCCGAACCCTTAAGCATTTTGCATTAAACAATTTAAAGCCCAGGTTCCAATTACCTTTAGTGAGAGGCTTATGCTCATTAAGATAGTCCGCAACTTAACTCCAGAAGAGGTTCAGGGAAAAATTCGAAGATTCGAACAAGAATTTGGAATGAATTTTGAAAATTTCGAGGAACTATTTCTCAAGAAGAGGCTTAACCCAAGATTTACCAGAGCCTTTTTTGAATGGGCTGAACTTATAGACAGTTATAAAGGATACTTGGAGGAGGGCACCTTAGATTACACTGTTGAGGAAATAATAGACCTCAAGCCAGAACATGTAGCTTCACTTACGCCAAAAAGAATTGAATTATTATATCAACTTGCGTTCTCAAGAGTGGAATCAATAAATGATTTGGCCAAAAAATTGAGACGCAACGTAAAAAATGTTTACCAAGACTTGCAAGTATTAAAAAAGATGGGTTTCGTTAAGCTGAACAAGAAAAAGGGCAAATCCATAATTCCGGAAATGCTCGTTAAAGAGATATCCTTCATGATTCGATAGATTATTCATAATATGTTAGCGCAGTAAACATTTTTAATTTCTTTACAAAGATGTTATAAGGTTGATTAAAAGTGGTTAACATGGTTAATTTAATAATTTTTGGCCCACCTGGTTCTGGAAAGGGAACTTACGCTTCACGATTAAAGGAGCATCTTAACGTGGAAGTTGTTGCAACAGGAGATATCTTCAGAGACATGATGAAAGAGGATACTCCATTGGGCGAAAAAGTAAAAAATTATGTGGAAAAAGGCTTGCTTGTTCCAGACGACATTACCCTTGAAGTTTTAAAGAGGAGTTTGGCTAAAATTCCCAAGGGTAAGGGCTTCATTTTAGACGGGTACCCAAGAACAATTGAGCAAGCAAAGGCTCTCGATAAAATTGCAAAGATAAACGCAATAATCCATTTGGTAGTTCCTGACTGGATAATTATTGAGCGCTTGTCTTCTAGGAGGATATGCAAAAACTGCGGGGCAATTTATAATCTTCTCTTTTTGAAGCCAAAGAACGACATGATTTGTGACAAGTGCGGTGGGCCGTTATACCAGCGTTCTGACGACACGGCGGAAGTTATTAAAAAGCGTATAGAGGTATATGAAAAGCAAACTCAACCCTTGTTGAAATTTTATAGGGAGAAAAGTGTTCCATTTGTGGAGGTTGAATGCGAAAAACTAGAAACACCGCCAGACATTATAGTCCAAGAAATATTGAAGGGATTGGAAGAGCTTCGTTTAAGTTAAATGTCAAGTATGAACTTCACGGTCGTTTTGTTTGGCTTTTTATTTATTTCCATTTGATGGTATGTAACAGCCTTAACGCCAACCTTTTGGGGATGCCTTTCTGGATTGAACTTTTCACCTCGTATTTTGGCTTTAAGCCTAAAACCGTTAGCGGTTCTAGTCAATTCAGACACTTTGAATTCTGAGTATAGCATCCCCTTAACTTCTGATTTAACAAGAAGTTCTTCAAGCCAGTTATAAAGAAGGGCATACTCATCCGCCGCCTCAACTTCAACATAATCTTCAACTTCTGGGTTAACCTTTTCGACGTCTGTCATTACCTCAAACATGGCGGCTGCAGCATTTTCAAAGGCTTCAGCCAAGTTCCTCCCGTGGGCGGCGATATATGCGTCTGCCATGTGTTCAAGAAATTCAAAGTTTCTTTTCTTTGGCATATCCTTGCCATATAATAAAAAGTTTTTGTGATTTTAAATTATTTTGTGTTTGACAAAGGGAGATGGGGATTTTGGAGTAGGCTCTTTAGAAATGTTTTGGGATTTTTCGGATGGTTGCCGCTGTGAGTTTGACTGCATTTTCAGCGTCTTTTAGGCTTAATAGAGATGCTGGACTGTGAATGTATCGTGTTGGCACTGATATTACCCCGCTGGGAACTCCTTCCCTTGTTAGGGATATGCGGGCAGCATCCGTTGAACCTTGTAAACCAGTTTCAAGCTGATACGGAATCTTATTCTCTTCGGCTACGTCAATCAGCAACCGCAAAACCTTTGGGTGCGTTATGAGCCCGTAATCGGCAACAGTTATTGATGGGCCTTTCCTAAGTTTTACCGGAGCTTCCACTTCTTTTACGCCTGGGATGTCGCCAGCGATTGTAACGTCTAGGGCTATGCCAACGTCAGGGTATATGCCGAATGCCGCTGTGGTTGCCCCCCTCAAGCCTACTTCTTCTTGCACTGTTCCAACAGCGTAAACCGTGCATTCTGCCTCTTTCAGCTGTTTCATTGTTTCAACCATGACTGCGCAGCCAACACGGTCGTCGAAGGCTTTTCCAATGACCACGTCGTCGCTTATTTTGGCGAATTTTATGTCGAAACTAACAGGGTCTCCTATCTTTACGCCCATTTTCTTGGCTTCTTCCTGGTTTTCAGCCCCAATGTCTATGAAAAGTTCGTCGTAAGTCATGACCTTTTTGCGTTCCTCTTCCTTTTGTATGTGGGGGGGCTTAGAGCCTATTATGCCATGTAAAGGTCCTTTTTCTGTATGCACCATCACCTTTTGAGCTAGCAGTACACGGTCGTCTATCCCGCCAATTTTTGTGAATTGAAGGAAGCCTTCCTTTGAAATTGTCTTTACAAAAAGTCCTATTTCATCCATATGGGCTGCCAGCATAACCTTTGGCGCGTCTTTTTTGCCCTTTTTAACGCCTATAACGTTTCCTAATTTGTCTTCTTTTACTTCGTCTACATGGGGTTTTAGCATGTTTTTCATTAGGCTTCTAACTTCTTCCTCTCTTCCGGCTACTCCGCAAGCGTTTGAGAGTTTTTCTAGAGTTTCTGCAAGGGTCACATGTTTTCCTCCCTAAAGAGTTGAGTGAGAATTCTAAAGCTTTATATTAAACAGTTGTGGTATTAAAACCGCGTTTGAATCATGGGCTTTAACTCTCCGCCCCCGAAGGGTGAAAAGTCAACAGTTGGGTAATTCTCTCAAAAAACTCTTCAGAAAATTTAGGGTTTACCTCCACATAACCAAGGCAAGCGGGTTGGCTAGAAGATACTTTGTAATGAATGGATTCGACGGCGCCATGACCATCTTCGGCATAGTTTTAGGCTCATGGATGGCTGGAGTGGCAAAACCAGAATTTATTTTGCTCGCTGGCTTTGGCGCATGCTTAGCGATGGGAGTTTCCGGGTTTTTCGGGGCTCTTATGGCTGAAAAGGCCGAAAGAGAGCGTCACTTGAAGGAAATGGAGGAAAGAACAAGAAATCATGTTGATCCGGTACATTATGAGGCGGCGCGCTTTGTGGTGTTCTACGTAGCGTTAATAGATGGGTTATCACCAGCATTGACGGCCATAATCTCGCTGGCACCATTCATTCTGGCGTCCATGAGAATAGTTTCCATTTCAAGCGCTTACTTCGCTTCAATTCCCCTTTCCTTGGCTGTTCTCTTTCTTCTAGGCATATACTTGGGTAAAATAGCAAAGGAGAACGGGTGGCTTTACGGCGTAGCAATGTTAACTGTAGGTGCACTAACAGCATTAATCATATTCCTCATCCAACTATTCCTTGGCTGATGCCGAAAACTGTTAAGTGTTGGCATGTTTTAGTTTAGAGAAATAAGACAAAGGGATCTGGTTGGAAAAACTTGAGAGGTCTACTTTTATAACGTTAATTTCTGTTTGCGCTGCCTTCAACATAATTTGTGATTCACTAATAGTCCCGCCGATCCTGCCATACTCGGGGGTTTGGTACAGTTGGATTTTCATATCCGAACCAATAACAGGAATATTGCTTGGTCCGTTGGCTGGTTTCCTTTCAAATTTTATTGGGGTTATGATTGGGCACTTCATAAATTACATTGATGCATATGAGTTTCTTTTTACCCTTGGCGCCCCTCTTGGAGCTATGATTTCCGCGCTTGCTTTTAGAAGAAGATGGGGCATGGTTTTAACATATTATTTCGCCCTTTTAGGGGGTTTTTTCGTCGCACCAGTTTCGTGGCAACTTCCTCTTTGGGGAATGTGGGATGTCTATTTGGCTTTTACTACGCTGCTATTTCTGGCTGTTATAACATCAAAATGGAAAAGTTTTTGGGATACAAAATCGGAAAAACGTTTAATCTATATTCTCGTCCTAAGTGTGTTTATCGGCCTAGAGGCGGATGTTCTTTTCCGTATTTTCATTTTTGTGCCATGCCAAACCTACAATTTATTTTACGGCTATGAAGTCGCTGAGCTGAAAGCTATATGGACATTAGGCGCCGTTGAGACCCCAATTAAAGTGAGTTTATCCGCCATTATAACATCCATAGTGGGTCCGCCAATAATTAATGCCGTGCGCAAATTGAAATTGTCTATCTAAAGTGGTTGAAGCTTGCTATAAACAACCTTAGCTAGATTGCTAGCTTTCTGAAGGGATATTTCGCGGCTTTCTCCTTCAGCCAAAACAGAGCATAAGGGCTCTCCTTTTTCAATTATGCTGTGTAGAGGAGGAATATTCCGCACTTCTTTTATAGTTGCAAGGTCTGAAACCACAACGCGTCCAGGAGCATATAAGATGAGGCGTGTGCAAAAATTTGAAGACGGCTTTATTGTTGGCAACTCATCGTATAGGCAAGCTTTAACGTGGGCGTCGACCAGGTTGATTCCTAAAAATTTTTCTACACACCCCAAAGTTCCTTGAAACCTTGGGTTAACCTCTATGACATATGGTATTCCATCCTCTGAAATGACGACGTCGATGCCGTTCGAACCTATAAGACCAAAGTGTAAAGCGATTTTTTCAGTTATGCACCAAAATTTTTCGAAAAGCAATTTAGTTGTTTGAAGAGGCACAATGTTACCGCAGTAGCCGAAAGGCTCGCTTTGAAAAACTGATGATAACCCTAATAGTTGTTCGTTTATGGATAAAATTTTAACCTCTTTTCCACTCGCCAAAAAGGATATGCTTGCGTGAACGCCTCTAATCAGTTTTTGGACGGCAACTTCGCCGACTATTTTTGACGCTTGGGAAAACGCTTTCTCTATTTCAGAAGGACTAAATGCTGCTCTTATTCCCACCCCTCCAAAGCCAACGGTTGGTTTAAGGACAACTGGATACCCAATATCAGAAGCAGCTTCCTTTGCTTCCGAAACGCTTCTGGCAACAACTGTTTCAGGATGTGGGATCCCTAGCTCTCTAAGTTTATTAAAGAATTCCTGTTTTTCGCGAACTTTTTTAATAATGTTGGGAGGATTCCCCAATATCGGCGCTATGCTGTTTAATTCGCAAAGGATGTCAAACCAGTCATCAAGACCTGAAGAAAGCAAAATCGCATCAACATGATGTGTTTTTGAAAGTTCTTCTGCCGCTTCAAAGAGAGTGCGCGGATCAATGGGTGTGCCTATACCTTTATAATGCTTTATTGCAGACCTATAATCCTCACAAACTTCTTGTAGGTCAACGTCGTCAAAGCAATCAACAGCATAGACGTTGTATCCAGCACTTTTTGCAGATGCTGCAATAAAAGTTGTGTCTACGCCAATCACCAAGAGGTTACGAATATTAGCCGTCGTCAATGGGAACGCTGCTCCTCTTTGCTTATGATTAAAACAAAAATAAAATTATCTGATAGTGATGGATGGACATCTTTTGACGTTAAAGTTGTTTAAGTTTAAATAAGTTTCGGATTCTATATTGTTTATAGAAATATATATTTGATCTTTCTTGTTAATGTGTATTGGTGAAAGTTTGTATGGAGCAACGTAAAATAATGACTCTCGGGCGCTCATCGCTTGTTATTTCGCTTCCAAAATATTGGACGGAGTTAAATGAACTTAAAAGTGGGGACGTCGTTTCTATTGCAATGAATAGAGACCGCTCGCTAGTAGTCTTTCCTGGTGCGCGGAAGGAACGGGAGCCTGCAAAAATAACGCTTCATGTTGAATCGGAGAAGGACATATCCTCTGTTATTCGTGGTATAGTTGCCTGTTACTTGAATGGTTATTCCTACATTAAACTTGTTTCAGACAAATTTTTCACGGTGCCGCAACAAAAAGCCATTCGAAGGATTGTACAGATGCTCTACATGCGGATAATGGAGGCCGACACCAAAGAAATGCACATTTCAACCCTTATAGACGAGTCTAAGGCATCTATTGAAGCTGGAATTAATAGGATGTACAAAATATCAAGCTCCATGTGCAGAGACGCCTTCACATCCCTCAAAGAGCAAGATGCAGCTCTTGCAAAATCCGTTTATACGATAGACGACGAGGTTGACCACTTTTCCTTCTTCCTTCTGAGGCTTGTGCGCAGGGCAGCCGTTGACCCTGCATTAGCTAACCAGCTTGCGGTGGAGCCTATAGACTGTTTGGATTATCAGACGCTTATTCATCGCGTTGAACAGGTTTCAGATCAAGCCGCTAATGTGGCAAAACACGTAATAATGATGGAAGGAGGCGGAAAAGAAGTTTCAAAACCCCTGTTAGAGAAAATGTATTCCGCCGGGTGCGACGCATTAACGCTCTACGACAACGCGGTGAATTCCCTCTTCACAAAAGATGTGAAAACAGCAAATGAGGTTATTGAAAATCAAGCTAAAATCGAGAAATTGGATAGGGAAATAGCATCCCTGGCGTTTTTGAGGGAGAAAGATACAGAGGTCATTTGTGCATGCTGCTCTATAAGGGATAGTATTCAACGTATCGCGGAGTATTCAGCGGACATCGCAGAAATTACCATCAACCAATCCTTTAAG
>JAWCNE010000058.1:0-7726 GCA_038849025.1 Bathyarchaeia archaeon | reverse complement strand
AAACCTAAACGTAGACAAAATAATTACAATGCAATGAAACCATTTGCGATTAGCTATGTTCTTTTAACAGCGACTAACGGAACATGGGGTTATTAAATTCTTATCTCTTCCATCTTTCGCTAGGTTAGCCATTCTGCTAACTTAATCATGTTTGTATTATAGTGTTTTTCAACCCTTATTAATCCTCGTTTTGCAAGTCTGTAGAGCACTCTATGGGTTTTTACTCTTGAAAGCCCTGTTTTCCATCGTATGTCCTTTTGCAGCATTGCCTTATTCGGAGAATCTGCCAAAACCTTAATCACTTTCTTTTCATCTTCATCCAAAATTCTTAATATAGCATCCAAGATGGATTTCTTTTCTTCTGTTATTGACATTGAATTGGATTTTTCTGTTTGGAACTTTGTCGGTTCAATGCTTGGGAATATGGCAGCATATCCTATTATGCCAACAGCAAGAATTAGTGGGATTATAAATAAAACAATTGAAAGAGAGCGAATACTGGGGTTGTCGGACCCATAGCCCCTGCCATAACCTTCACCCTTTAAACCGAAAAGAAGTAAGCCAACTACACTTATAGTAAGCAAGATGATAATTGCCAATATTAGAAGTTTCTTCTGCATCTTGGATCTACAAATATAGAGTGAAACGCTATTTATAAGATGTTTCAAATTCTGAAACGTTTTGTTACAGCAAACACCTAAACCATCCGATTAATAAATGGTCTTGTAAAGAAAAGTGGAGGTGATAAATGTTGAAATTCAAAACTATGCTGGGAATAGTCGCCATATTTGGTCTAATGGCAGTGCCTATGGTTTTTGCTGCACCACTACGGAAATACGTTAACCAAAATGCAAATGGAGATTTGCTAAGAACACAAGATCAAGATAGATTAAGGGAGAGAGACTGCGACTGCACTTGCGATTGCTCGATGGACCGAAATCAAACGAGGCTCCGCTTACATGAATACGCCTGGGTATGCAATAACGAAGCAGAAATGGAGCAGCACCAATATAGGAATCAAAATGGGCAGAATTCAAGATAAAGCCCCATTTGACCCAGCCTTTCATTTCCCCGTTTTGTTATGTTTGCATGCTTTAGATATTCCTAAAAAACATCGCCTGTTGCTGGTTCACTTTGTTGAACTTGTATTGTTTTTGTCCACTCTTTTTGTAAGGTAAACTGTTTAGGTTCTCCTCCGGCGCCGTAATTGTAGTTGACATTTAGGTTTAATGTTATTCTGATCTGGAGTGTATTGCCTACTTTTAGGTGTTCTGGCTTTATCTCGAAGAGGATTTGCCTGTTGCATCCATCTGTGTTTTCCAGAGTTTCGTTACAAATCATGTAACCTGTTTGGTTGGTTATTTGGATTCTCAGCCTCAAAGAAACGGTTAGGTTCTGGAACTCTGCACGCCTAAACCTGTTTTCAGAGGTTATTCTCTCCCTATAAACGTATCCTTTCCCGTCAAAAGGAGAGTTGCCAAAAAACCGCACACTATAGGCTTTCGCAACCCATGTATAGTTGACCCCTGACAGCGGAGAAGACATTATTGGCGTAGCCTCGTAAGTCAACGACAATACTGTGGCTTCATACCTATAGAAAAACCATAACGATAGAGATGCAACTACAACTATAATTACGATCAGAGCAACCGCAACGATCTTTTTATTCATATACCCTATCACCATTAGGCATTATTTTTGAACATAGTAAAAAATAAGATTTATGCATTTATAATACGAATACATGAAAAGAAAATAAACAATTTTAGAACATGCGCTGCAATCTTTATCGAGTATTCATAAGTCCTTTATTCAAAGTTTAGCATTATTCATAAAAAAGGCGAATAAAAATGATAAAACTGAAGAGTATCTGTTTAACGGTAATTGCGTTGATTGTCTTCTCCATTTTGCTGTCTAATGCAAATGCTGCAACAATAACTTCCTGCACTCTTGATAGAACAGTGTATAACCAAGGCGGAACTGGATATATCTCGCTAACGGTATACAATGATAAAGATGCTACGATACGTGTTTACGAAATAACGGCAACAATAAACTACTTTTATGCTGATGGAACAACCTACCTGCAAACCTTTTTCACAAACGCAACCCTTCCAATAGTAATATCCCAAGGACAATCGCAAACTTTCTATGTTCCATTTGTCCTACCCACAAACATCGCTCCAGGATATGCGCACATCTTAGTGAGGGCGAAAACCGAGATATGGAATGAAGCGGCACAAAGATGGTATCAATCAGACAATCCAACGGCCGAAATCTACCCATACATTGAATCGCCATACAAACAACAATACGAGCAACAAAGGGCGATAAATGAACAGTTGCAAGATCAAATAGAAGATCAAGAGAACACAATCAACCAGCTACAAAGCCAACTTGAAAACCTTCAAACAGCCTATAACACCATGACCCTTTTGGTGTACGTTTTCATAACGATCACAATAGGCTTGGGCATAGCAATAGCTTTCGTTATGAAAATGCTGATGAAACCCAGAGCCATACCGCAACCACTTCCGCAGTAACCATCCTTTTTCCTTAAGAAGTAAACAAACCAAATTCTATTTGCGAGGATGGTCATTCGTTATTTTACAGCTAAGCGTGAGGCTCTGAGGCTTCCATTAATGTAGTCATTGGTTTCATAAGTTTCTGGGTCGGTTAGGCTTATGTAAATTTGAATCATTAACGTATTATCTTGTGTGTAAACTTCTCCTTCTACTGGTTCTGCTTCTGCTCTTATTTCATATCGCCCAGATTGTGGTGGGTTCCATGTGAAGGTTAGTGTCAGGCTAGTTTTTGGTTCAAGCGTTATCGTTTGGGTTCCTATTTGCGGGTCTGTTAAGAGAGTGTAGTATACGCTGACGTTGAAGGTTTCTGTGTATGCGCCATTATTTTGGATGGTAACGTTAACTGTTGTTTTGGATGCTTCTAGGCTTATTATGCTTACATCATGCATTGACGTATAATAGTAGCCATCTATCGCTGTGTTCGGGATGATTTGTTCGTTGGAGTCTATAAGGATGACTTCAAAAAGATCTAGAACACTGTCACCTCCATATTTGACATAAAATTTTATGGTTGCCAGCGTTCCATTCCCAGATGCTCCTTGCACCATTCCCAGTAAGGTGCAATCTGCAATTATGTAGCCCGCTGTGCTGTTGACTTTATACGCGAAAAATGTGTCACCAACGTTTTTTAGAAATGTTCCCTCATAAACTTCCACAACGTCTAAAACTGTTATATTCCATCCAAGCTTGAACTCCCATCCATACAAGTCCGTAACATTTGAAACGTCAACATTTATTGTGAAATTTAGTCCAACTGCCCCTACAATTTCTTCCGGATTAACGTATACTGTCGCTGTAGTGGAGCTGGTTTCTACATCGAAATTTTTGGTTTCCGTGCTAACAGCTGATTTGGAAGTAAAAGCCCCCAATAAAAGAAGCGTGAACATAAGCATTAGCGTTGAAAATAAAACGAATGCGCTTATCCTCCTCAACATTTTTAATCACTATTTTTATAGTTTTAGCGTGACTTATTTGCGTTGTCAAAAAAGAAGGGATGGGGGTTATCCTTCAATGTTGGCGGCGATTGTTGTGAGGTCACCTATGTCTATAACGTTATCGAAGTTTACATCCATTGAGTGTTCGTAGCACCATAACCCCGGAACCGCGCGGTATCTCTTTGCCACTTTTACGAGGTCTATGATGTTTACCTTGCCGTCGCCTGACATATCGCATATTTTTATCGCTCTATACCTGATGCTGATGAACTTCACAGTACCGCTTAATGCGTCTATACCAGCAATGCTGAGTGTGAACGCTGCTGGTGTTAATGAAGCTTGCAGCTGACCTTCAGCATTTTCAACGATTTTCTCAATTTCGT
Organism: Bathyarchaeia archaeon; assembly: GCA_038849025.1. Taxonomy (GTDB): domain Archaea; phylum Thermoproteota; class Bathyarchaeia; order Bathyarchaeales; family Bathycorpusculaceae; genus WUQU01. The sequence goes on along the minus strand of JAWCNE010000058.1, from coordinate 3,823 downwards.
ATTCCCATATTATGTTCACCACTTCGCCAGACTCGTCCTTTATGATGGTGACTGAAACTGTTATTTTGGCAACGTCCCAATAACCCGATATAGTGAATGACGTGCCTTCTAAGTTTACATCCGTCATGTTGACAAGCTTTGTTCCATAGCATGTGAACGTGTAGTTTTCTGTTGGCGGTTCTGTGCAGTTAAGCCTACAGACATCTTCAGACCAAACTGCATGCGCTCTGGCCCATTCATAATATGTCCCGCTATTGTTCACCATACCCGCAACTGCGCCGACCCAGCCGAAAACGTTGTTTGAACCCCACTGTGTTATAAGGCTCCTCATATGAACCCATGTTCCTTCAATCTCGACTCCGGCTGCATAGCTGTTATTTAACAGAAAGCCTAAAGTGCTAACCCCCAAAATAGTCAACAGGATCATTGAAGCTATTTTTCGCATTTAATCACCTGCCTAAATTATGTTAAGTTCACAAATAAAAGTATTTATGACTTTATTTTTGGAAATAAAGCATATAAAACGTTTATTTTTGTTTAAAAATGTTTATTTTTGTTTATTTGTAGTTTTTAATCTATATTTGTCGTTTTTCAATCTTTCAAAAGGGCGAGTTGTAGTTACTTTCTGAAGGTTCATAACTCTTAAATGTTTGGAAAAGATTTTCAGTTTGAAAGATGATGAAAAACAAGTCAATCTGCAGTTTTGCACTTCTTGTATTCTTTTTTGTTTTATACACAGCCAGCTGTGCCAATGCCACGGAATATAAGGTTCAACTAGGCAGCGATGGCTCGGCAGTCTGGGAGATAATTTATGCTGCCGAATCCAGCTTTTCTTACAAGGCAATTCAAAACTTTACAGCTAATTTCACTACTTTAGTTGAAAGGGCCGAGGAAATGTGTGGAAGAAAGATGGACGCAGTGATTGATGAAATCAACATCATTCCTCAAAACAGCTACGTTTTGGTCAAATTTAGGCTTTACTGGAAAAATTTCAGCAAGATTGAAGATTCAAAAATCATCGCAGGTGATGTATTTCAAGTTGAGAGTTTCTTCTCCTATTTACTTGGCGATGGAGCATTATCTTTAATATATCCACAAGAATACGTCATTGCATCGGCAACACCCAATCCTGATGAAATCGATGATTCCCTTAAAATTCTAAAGTGGCTAAGTGCTGAAGGATTCTCAAGTCAACATCCGTCAATAACCTTAACAATAAAATCAGCATCAAACGTATTTTTAGAATTCTTCATAACATTTGTTCCCATAGCCTTTTTAGGCCTTGCCCTATTTTTCGCCTTTTATATGTATAACCGTCGGAGAGGAGCCAGAAAAGCGCCTATACCAAGTTTTTATGCGCATCCCGACGTTAAAAATTCACAGGGAGAAATTATTAGGACGCTTAAAGCTGCCGGCGGGCGCCTTTATCAATCTCAGATAGTGGAAAAATGCGGATTTTCAAAGGCTAAAACAAGCCAACTTTTGAAGACTTTAGAGAAAAGTGGAGTCATAAGAAGACAAAAAATGGGGCGCGACAAACTGGTTATCCTTGCTGAAGAAAAAAATGGTGAAAAACCATGAAACCACTTTCTCGAGTCCCAATCACAAAGTTAGGTGTAGCAATTGCAATTATATCATTGCTTCTTCATTACTCGATTTCGACCTCTACGGCTCAAAACTTGGATCAAACAATTGTTAAAGTGGATCCAGCAACAATTTCTGTCGACGCAAGCGAAATTTTTGTGGTTAACATAACGATCATTGATGTGCAAAATTTATACGGAGTTGAAGTTGTTGTTCGATGGAACACTTCACTTCTACAACTTGTGAGCATTGATATTCGCCTTGGAGTTAATTCATATCCTGATGGCGTATTATATGAACCTTTTATGAACATAACACAAGAAAATATTGGAGAATACATTATAGGGGCTACATCATACAATCCAGCTCCACCATTTAATGGAAGTGGAAACATCATTAGAATGACATTCCAAGCAATAGACAATGGAGAATCTATACTCGATCTGGAGACTAAACTGTATGATTATCCTCCTCCAGACAGAGAGCCGCGTGAATCCCTACCAATTCCCCATACTACGATAGATGGCGCAGTCATCATAATTCCAGAATTTTCAAACATAATTCTTGCAATAATTCTAATCTTGGTAACTATGCTAATCCTCATTACTAGAAATCTAAAAGGACTAATCAAAAATAATATAAAAGGAAAAACTACTAGCTTGACAAGTGAGTTGCGATGAATAGGAAATTAGTAATTGGCATTTCAGCGACAGTCATCTGCATCATTGTGATAGCAGTTGCATATTTCTGTTTTTTTAGGGAAGTAAAGACTGAGGCGACTTTATACATAAGTCCTACAACAGTCGAAGGTGCTGTTGGACAGTTCGTCACGATTAACATTAGCATTTCAAACGTTGCTAACTTATATGGTTGGCAAGTGAAGCTGGAATGGAATCCGCAAGTTTTAAACATTAGTAGTGTTATTGAAGGAACATTTTTAAAGAATCAAAGTCAAACTTTCTTCAGCTATAATTTTAATGAAACTGGCAGTCTAATCTTAGACTGCACATTGATTGGTGATGTTCCGGGCGTGAATGGAAGCGGCACCCTCGCCACAGTTAAATTCATCGTAAAAGATGAAGGAACAAGCGAGCTAAGGCTTTCCGAAACTTTTCTAGTCGATTCAGCTGAAAATTTGATTCCTCACACGGTCAAGAATGGACAATTTACCACATAAAAGAACGATGTGACTCTGATTGTGCTCCTATCTTTAAGGCTTACCATAATAAGTTCATTTTTCGAGAATATGAAAGGCTAGTGTAAAGTAGAAAATTATTGTTAATGGTATGTGTAGCGTTTTCCAATAATCTTTTATGATTTTGGCTTTTACGTATCGTCCCAGTATCCCACTTATAACGATTGCAGCCATTAGAAGAAAAGCAAAGAAGCTGATGAAGTATCCTGGCCTTGAAGCCTGTATTTTGTTAATTATATGAAAGACAGCGAGCACTATGGAGAGCGTATCTGTTAGACAGTGAATCAGCAACCACTTGTTAATGCTTCATGGGAAACTCCTCTTCAAAGCCGAATAGGAAGCTGAAACTGCAAAAATAGTGAAACCCGCCCATCCAAACCAGTGGGCAGTATCCCTTGAAAAGATTCTACAAGATCCTCCTTGTTGACGTTTAGCCTCAAGACCCATATTGAAGGTTACAAGGGCTACTACAAGTAACAAAGAGAGGATAAAGATCATCAAAAACAAAGCTTTACTCAAATTCCATTCATCCTTTTAAGGGATTGCTGTATTATAAAAATTGTGCCTTTGAAAAATGCTGGTTAGAAATAAACTCTAATAACCTATTTCTGTTAGTAACGTCTAACCGAAAATGCTTTTATTTCGGCTTTTTCGCGTTTTTGCTCGTGTTTTTGTTTTGGTTGTTTTCGGTTAACGCCTATTAAGTGATGCGAAACAATACTATTGTTGCGTCGTGCTGTCGGCGCTTGCGCGCGCAAAAACACTTTGAGTATTGGGAAAGAATAGTATTCTTTCGTTTCGTTTATCAGTTTTTAACCGAAAATTTGCTTGTTTTTGAAAAATAGGCGCAAAATTTAAGTTTTTTGGCTGAAATAGTTTTTGTTGAGGTGATTTATGTATGAGTGAAGAGGAAATTGCTGGCTTAATGGCTGGCGAGATAGCCAAGGACGCGTGTGAGACGGTTGAGGGCGATTGTAAAGCAAGGTGTGAGGCTGTACTGCGCAAAATCATAATCGAGGGCAAGGGCTTTGAGCTGCTGAATGA
>JAWCNE010000057.1:0-7846 GCA_038849025.1 Bathyarchaeia archaeon | reverse complement strand
ATATAACACTAGAGAGCTCACCGTTACATGTGATGGAACCCTCCCAGACATGATTGAGAATGCGTCTAAAAAACTGGGACGCAAATTTATCGATGATGTTTACGACAGGAGGAAAGGAAAAGTTAGAGACGACATGATTATTATGGTTAATGGGAGAAACATCAAAGACCTGGAAGGAGAAATAACCCTAAAAGACAATGATGTAATAGCCATATTCCCACCCTTAGCCGGAGGCTAAATCGCTAGGAAAGCACTTTTATGACTGATGAGTTTCCAGAGGCATTGCAGATAGAAGTTACAAACAGGTGCAACTTCAACTGCCAAATGTGTATTAGGCATGTCTGGAACGCAAAACCATTAGACATGGACATAACCCTATACAAAAAAATCGCTAGAGCTTGTTTTCCAAGATTGAGGAGGCTTGTGCTTTACGGCTTTGGTGAACCCTTCATCCATCCGAAAATTTTTGAAATGCTCCGCATAGCCAGAGAAAACCTTCCAAAGAACGGAGAAATCGTCATAAACACAAACGGCTCATTATTAACCCGAAAAATTACTAACAAAATTGTAAAGGAAATAGGTGTAGACTCCATATCTTTCTCAATAGATACCGTCAGCCAAGCTAAACTAAGCCGTATAAGAGAAGGATCCGACCTCAAACTAATAGTCAACAACATTATAGAATTAGCCAAAAATAAGAGCAAAGCTAGAAGAGATTGTAAGCTAGGGTTAGAAACGGTCATAATGGAAAATAACTTTCGGGATATCCCAGACCTGGTTGATTTTGCAGCTTTAAACGATGTTGATTATATAATAGGGTCTCATGTTGTGCCATACACGAAGGAAATTTTCGCTGAAACCATGTATCTAACTTTAAGCAAGCCAACCATTCAAATTTTGAAGCCTTCGTTAAGGCATGGATGGAGCCTCATACAGGAATCCACTCTAGAGCTTTTTGGCAAAGCTTACGGCGTGAAAATGATGACCCCTTCCACCCAGCTTATTAGAAGCTTTTGGACCGAAGCAGAAAAGAGGGGCTACTGGGTTAATCTACCACTACTTTTAAGTTCCAGAGAAAAGCTTAACGCTATAAGCCACCTTGAAGAGATTTTCAATAAAACCCGTAAAATTGCACATGAATACCAAATTGATTTAAAGCTGCCAAAATTATACCCAGATGCCAAGGAAAGAAAGTGTCCCTACATAGAAAAGAGAACTTTAACCATAAGAAGCGATGGAAAAGTTATCCCCTGCCAAGAATTCATGTACGCTCACCCAGTTTATGTTAACGCCCACAAAAAAGATGTTCACGAAGTAATCTTTGGGGATGCAGCAAGAGAAAATGTCGAAGAAGTTTGGCAGCGAGACACTTACGCTAATTTTAGAGAAGTCAGGCGAGACATGGCTAAAAACATGCCTTGGTGTGGAGACTGCCCCTACTCAGCAATGGGATGCTTCTACACAAAAACCAATAATGTTGACTGTTATGCGAATACACCCACATGCAACGAGTGCTTGTACAGTGTTAATTTGGCGCAATGCAACATTTAATACGTTGTTCTATTCAAGGAGCAGTGAGACAGGTCCGACTTTCCAAGCTTCCATCGCAGCCTTCAATTCCGGATGTTGTTCAGCATACTGCTCCAATGAAATTCTGTTCATTGTGGCATCTATGGCTTGCCTAAAGGCTTTTGCGCCGGCCCTTGGACCCATTGGATGAGCGTGAATTGCCCCGCCGGCTCCTATGGCTATGTCCGCGCCTAAATCGTTTACTAGCTGTGGAACATGAAGTTGTGTTATCCCACCAGATGGCATCGGCAACGTTGGTTTTATGTTATGCATTGGAAAAAGCATGGTTCTGCCAGCTTTTAAGTACTTCTCTTTTAAGAAGAAGGGCTGTTTTCCATAAGGCGCTGGATAAACAAGTATGTCTGCTCCCGCGAGTCTCGGAAGCTTCGCTAGGGTTAAGTGGGATGACATGCCAGATTCTGGATCCTCGTATATGGCTCCCGCGAAGTCCATGTGACCTAATATTGGAACTTTTATGCTTGGGTCTTCAGCCAGCGCCTTTAAAACACCTATGCCGGTCACTAGGTGATTGACCATTATGGCGTTAGCGCCAAGCTCTATGACTTTATCTGCAAATTCGAAGATTCTCGGCGCATCCGCCGTCACGTTTATCGTGTACATCTTTTTTTCGCCGGTTTCTTGAGCGGCTCTGTCAACAACCTCCATATACTTTACGATTCTATCTTCCACAGTGTTGAAAGGCGCGTTAGCCAGAAGCTCGTCATCTTTAACAAAGTCTGCACCGCCGGCTAAGGCCTCGTAAGCAAGTTTCGCGCCCACCTCTGGAGGATAGCCTGTGCAAGGCTTAATCATGTTGTTAAGTATTGGTCTCTTTTCGATTTTCAAGTATTCTCTTAAACCATGAACACCGAATTTCGGTCCTTTAAACGCTTCAAGGTAGCTTTTTGGAAAAGTTAAATCTACAAGCTTTAGTCTCCCAGCCATGGAAATGTTGCCAATAACAGTTGTTAAAAGCATCGAAATTTCATTCATGAAATTTTCGTATGGATAAGCTATCTGAACAATATATCTTCTCAACTTCGCATCAGCTGGAACCTCATATTCGTAGTCTGGAACCTCGTTTATGGCGGTTACTTTGGCTATGTGCTTTCTACGCAGCTCAATAGTCTCGCCTGGAACACGAATCCATGTCCCAGTGCTTTGCTCAACAGCCACAGCCATGGCGATTTTGTCCACAGGCCAGTCTCTTGGAACAGCCGCATAATAGGTGGCTATAACATATTTCTCCGGGTCTATTCCTTCTGGCAAAGCTATTGGAAGAGCTTCAATTTCTTCTGACATTAACTTCACCATTCAGCCAACTCTGATAGATGAATTGTTGCGGTAATAAATATGTATATGTGCCTATTCAGCTTTCAAATTTAGTCTACGGTACATTTTTTTATTGTTTTTGTAGATATTTTGAAACTCCTTGAAAATTTTCTCGTATACAGCAGTGTTTTGTGGGTTCGGCTTATAAACTGCGTCTATTTTCACCAGTTTTTCCGCGTCTTCAAAGCTCTTGACATGACCCAATGCTATCATGGCTATTATTGCCGCGCCTCTTGCACCAGCCTCCTTTGGTTCTTCGACTCTATTGATGATTCTGTTTAGGGCGTCTGCGAATATTTGGCACCAAACGTCTGATATGGCTCCCCCGCCTATGATGTTTATGTTTTCAGCTTTTCCAGCAAGCTTTTCCATGTAAAACAAGGCCCACTTCATGTTTAAGGCAACGCCTTCGAACACAGCGCGAATCATATGCTCACGCGTATGTTCAAGGCTTAGGTTATAGAAACCTCCCCTAACTGTGGGGTCATCGAGAGGGGCTCTTTCGCCGAAAAGCCAAGGCGTGAATATTAAGCCACCTGCACCCGGTTTAACTTTTGCAGCCATTTCACTGAAAAGCTTGTAAACATCTTCCTCTGGACCTTCTTTAAACATCGTGCTTTTTAACCAGTCAAGGCATGCTCCAGCCGTCTCCTGTTCGGCCACGCACAAGTACATGTCCGGGTTTGCGCTGCATATGCTGCCGATATAATGGAACAGGTCGTTTTTTCTTTCGAGAAGGTGGCAGCCCAGCCAGTCGCTTGTTCCAATATACACGTGAATTTTTCCCTCCTTAACTGCGCCGGAGCCTACAGCCGCTGAGGCCACATCGCCAGCTCCAACAATAACTGGTGTGCCCTCTTTCAATCCCGTCTCCGCTGCTGCTTCATGTGTAAGTTTTCCAGCGATGTCTGTTGCTTTCATTATTTCAGGTAGTTTGGCTTTATCTATTCCATATTTTTTGAGGATCGTATCTGACCAATTAAATTTGCCCTTTCTTGTGTCCATCATCCACCATATGTTGGCGTAGTCTCTGCTAATCACGAATTTTCCTGTGCACTTATAAACCAAGTAGTCCTTGCAGTCAAGGAACTTGTAGGTTTCAGCGTAAACTTTTGGCTGCTCTTCCTTAACCCATAAGATTTTACATATGGGATCTTTGCCAACATGTCCATAAATTCCGCCAGTTATGCTTAGAAACCTAAAAAGGGTGAGAAGCCCGTATCCGGCAATTTTTATGATTCCACGGCTCATTTTCTCGGCTTGCTCTTTAGCTCTTGTGTCCAGCCATATCATGCAAGGCATTAATGGTTCGCCGTTGATATCCACCGGAATTGTGCCGGACATCTGCGTTGTAAATATGAGTGCTACTATTTCTGAAGGCTTAACACTCGCCTTATCAATAAGTTCCTTCGTGGTTTTTATGACCGCGTTCCACCAGTCTAACGGCTTTTGTTCTGCGTATCCCCTTTTTGGATAGTATACCGGATATTCGGCTGATGCATGCCCAAAGATTTCGCCATTTAAACCTACAAGCACAGCCTTGTTGCTCGTTGTTCCAGTATCGTGGGCAAGAATATATTTGCCTTTCAAGGTCCTTTAACCAGCGATTCTAAACTTATCCTATGGACTTTTCCGTCTTTATCTATGTGCTCAACGCGAATGGGTAAGCCTACAGTTTCACCTATCCTTATCTTCTCTTTAGCGAGAATAAACAGCTCAACTGGGTCTACGACGGCTTCTGGGGGGAAAACGCCTTTCAGCTTTATCTTTCCCATGGCCATCAGCATTGTTCCTAAAGCAGCTGGTACTCCTGTTCCTTCTCTCATACCCATACCTCTTGAAGACATCGAAAACACATATGTACTTGGCTTTCCTAGCTTCCTTCCCCTAACAACTATTTTCAGGCATCCCATCGGCTCTGTTATTCCAGCCTCCTTCAACAATTTAGGCCTCTGATGCAATGCAAAAGCCACTGCAAAGTCTATTGGTGCAATTTTATTTCCATCAACCTCTATTGGCTCCTCACTAGTCATCCCAAGGCGCACAATACCCTTAATGAGCTCTGCATAAGCTGGGGGCAAAACCAAGCCTAGATTTGTAACTCGGCGAACACCTTTAATATATCTCGGGAGGGTTATCGTTTCCGGATGGGGATAAGCGTAAACCCTATAGGTTCCAACATCTGCAAATTCAACATCCTCTTCCAAGGCTTTGCCGCTTTCCTCCAAAACCTTAACCGTTTTAAATTCCCCATCTAGAAACATGGGAACCGGTATTATCATGGAGTGTATTCTATGCTTGACAACCGCTGGTCCTTCAGTTTCTTCTCCACCATGAGCGTGATAAATGTCAATGGATTCAACTTCGTCTAGTAACATGTCTGCACAGAACTTAACAAGGACATTCGCAACTCCCGGAGAGCTTCCCATTCCAATGAGAGCTGAAATTCCAGCTTTCTTGGCTTCAGCGTCCATTTTCAGTAAAGCCTCAGTGGCGTCAACATCATCGCATATGTCAACATGGTTCACCTCAGCCGCAATGGACGACTTCAAAACTATTGGAGCATATTTATAGAAAGGACCCACACAGCTCAGTACAACATCGGATCCCTTAATAGTCTTCTGAAGCTTGCTGGAATCCGTAACATCTATTTTAACCGCTGAAACTCCCTTAACTCCTATTTCTGAGGCAAGCTTCTTCGCCTTTTCATAGGCGACGTCTCCGATGACAACTTCCGAGAACATCCCGCTTGAGGCAAGAATTCTAACAGCCATGCTTCCAATAGTTCCAGCTCCACCCAAAACAGTAACCCTCATAATTCCACCAGCTCTTTCCCAAGTTATTGTAAACCTGAGATTATTTAGCATTTATGGAAGGCGTGAAGAGACAGCAAAACATATCAATATGAAAAATGCAAACATGACAAGCATGGATAAAACACATGCTCCTTCTTACCGTTGGATTGTCTTGCTCTCATACATGATTGTGGCTGTTGTATCACAAATACTTTGGCTGAACTTTGCTCCCATAACAAAGCCGATAATGACGTCCATATTTGGAGTAACGGAATCTGACGTGGGACTTTTATCAATGGTTTGGCCTTTGCTCTTCATACCAGTCTCCATTCCAGCTGGGATACTTATTGACAAGAAAGGCTTCAAGTTTGGGGTTTCCATAGGCGCATCAATTATGGCTTTATTCGCGGTCTTACGTGTTTTTTCCGGAAAAGACTTCACATTGCTGCTTATATTTCAGTCATGTGCAGCTCTTGGCCAACCATTCGTTTTTAACGCCATAACAAAGCTTGTAACCTTATGGTTTCCCTTCGAAGAGCGCGCCCTAGCCACGGGAATTGGGATAATGGGGCAGTATATTGGAATGATTATTGCTTTGATACTTACCCCTTTTCTTGTGCCAAACGCGGAAATCACATTGTTAACAAATATGCTAATAATTTACGCAGCCATATCCGTCGCTGGCGCCGTTCTATTCATCGCGCTGGCCAAGGAAAAACCCAGAATTGTTTCGGCTGAAGCTTCCGAGGTTAAGGCTTCCATTTCATTTAATGAAGTTAAGAAGTTCTTCGGAAAAAAGGACTTCATAATACTGGAGGCTCTATTCTTTATTGGCGTTGGGCTCTTCACAGCTCTGCTCACTTGGCTGGAAACCATATTGAACACGCGTGGACTAGCAGTTACGGAAGCGGGACTAGTTGGTGGAATAATAATCATTGGAGGAATTTTTGGGTCGCTAATTATTCCGGGAATATCCGATAAGACTGCGCGGAGAAAACCCTTCATAATAGTTGATTTGGCTGTCGCTGCGGCCGCACTTTTCCTTTTAGCTGAAGTTACCGATTTCAGCATATTAGCTGTGGTGGGCTTTGTTTTGGGATTTTTCCTAATGTCTGCTTTGCCAATAGGTCTAGAAATGTCAGCTGAAATTGTTGGTTCAGCATTAGCCGGAAGCGCTTCAAGCTTTTTGTGGCTTTTCTCACAAGCCGGATCCGTTGTCTTTATCTTATTCATGGATGCCGTTAGAACAGCAACCCAGAGCCTTTACCCAACAAATCCATACTACCTTTCAGTAATATCAATACTAATATTCAACATAATTGCCCTATTACTATGCATAGCTCTAAAAGAAACAGCAAAAACCCAAACCTAGATTCTGAAAACCTTAAACTTCCTCTTGAGGGCCTCCAAATCCATACTTCCAGCTTTGGAAAACAACTTCCTTTTTAAGGCTTCCCAGCTTATGGCGTCCTTTCCAGCCAACAGCATGGCAACCAGCTGAACTTTGGCGCACTCCTCAACCATCCTAGTCAGTAAAAGGGCCCCCTCAATTGTAGAGCCGACAGTTATCAAGCCATGATTCTCCAAAATAACTGCATTATAGTCCTTAACCAGTTTCTGAACAGCCTCAGCCAACTCTTTAGATCCAGGCAACTCAAATGGCACCACTGGAACTCCATTGGGAATATATAGGAACATTTCCACTTGTAATGGGATTATCTCTGTTCCAGCTATTCCGAAAGCTGTTGAAAAAGGAGCATGAGTATGAACAACTCCTTGAACATCATTTCTAACCCTGTATATAGCCGTATGCAGAGGCGTCTCTATTGAAGGAGTCAGCTTTCCTTCAACCCTATTTCCGTCTAAATCGACAACTATAAGGTCTTCAGCCTTCAAAAACCCCAATGAAACGCCTGAAGGCTTTATCAAAACCCTATCCGTTTCTGGGATTCGTGCACTTATATTTCCCTCGGTTCCAACTACAAGGCCATAATCATATAATTGCTTACCAACGTTCACCAACCTGCCTCTTAAATCATGAACGATGCCCTCAGCCATACTGACACCATTATGAATGGTGCGACTATCGTGCTTTTCAATCTTTTATTAGGTATCCGCCGAACCCTATTGCCCACAACAGAATTGGGTAG
>JAWCNE010000056.1:0-7964 GCA_038849025.1 Bathyarchaeia archaeon | reverse complement strand
AAAGTCTCGCGTACATTTGCAATCATTTTCATTGTCGTTGTGATTGCGGCTGGGCTTTTGGGTTTTTATGTTGGGCGCATAACCGCTCCATCACCACCAAAACTTCCAGAAGTCGTCATCGCGTACTCTTTAACTGCCCAAGGCTTTTGCGGACCTATGCTGGCTAAAGAGCTTGAATTTTTCGAGAAGCATGGCATACATGGAACAGTCTTGTACATATCAGGCGCGACTCAGACGCAGGCTGCTATCATGGGGGGAAGTGTCCATTTTGGTGTTGGACCCGGTGTGGCAAGTGTTGCGAGTTCTCAGCTTGCTGGAGAAGACCTAATCCTGATAATGGTTCCAGGTTTCTCTGGTCCTGTTGGATTATGGGCAAGGCCTGGCATAACAAAGCCTCAGGATTTAATAGGCAAGAAAATCGCTGTCACCACTCTGAGCAGTCCCCATCATATGTACGTGCTTCACGCTTTGAAAGTTTGGAACATCGATCCTTCACAAGTATCAATAGTTGCAATGGCTAACGCTCCCGCTCTTGAAGCCATGAAAGCAGGCACAATGGACTCCGCTCTGTTAGGTGTCGACTGGTATCCCAAAGCACAGGAATACGGTTGCGTTAAGTTATTCGATCTTTGGGATTTCCCTGGCGGCGAGAAGTTCTTCTTTGCCCCTGTGGCTGCGAGGAGAAGCTGGGTGGAGGCACATCCAAGAGAAACCGTTAACGCGTTAAAGGCAATGATTGAAGGATGGCAATACTACATAAGCAACAAAGACAGCTTAGAAATTATTAATAAATATACTGGAACGGACATCCAGCAAATGAGCAATGCGTATGAACCTTCTATAAAGATTTTTAAACGAGGTCTGAATTACGTTCCAACTAGAGAGGAGCTTGTCTTCAACTTAGAGATGAATGCTATTTTTGACCAAAAGCTCTTGAACGCTGATGTGGATAAGCTTTGGGATCTCACGTACTTTAAACAAGCTCTAACAGAACTAGGAATGCTGAAATAATGCTCCACACTATTCCCTGAGATTTGGCTGCATCAATTCCTTTTTTATTGCATGCCTATGAGCAGGTTGTTCAAATAGCTTTTCATCTACTCCAAATCCAAGCTAACGCATTCTTTATGAAGGAGGTTATGGCAAAAGCTTTCACCCATCACTCTAAAGTTAAATTCCCATTCGTGGAAAGGGTACACCCTATGTTCCATGATTTTAGTATGTTTAAGGGTTCGTCTTAAAAGTAGTGAACGTGAATTGTTTCAGATGCGTGTTTGAGACAAATTCTATTCTTTGGGTTCGTCGAGCCCCCACGTTTTGAAGTATTCGCGGTAAAATTGTGGCTGAGGGAAATCAGGTCTTATAAGGTAGGTGAAGCTTTTGTATGATCTCCCGATGTTTTCGAAATGTTTGAGTCCAAACATTAAGTCGTCAAGCCTATTTTTAGGTATGGAAAGTATCATTTCGTCTTCGCCAGCGATTGCTCTGGCATATTCACCTGGATCTGGAATGCTTATATGGCATTCTCCTGTCAGTAGGGATGGAATAACTGAATTTGCGCATGAGCCAATTGGATCAAACCTTGAGGTAATGTGATAGCCGTCTTTGTATCTGAGGGCAAGAAGTAAATATCTTAGCTGACCGGTGTTACAATAAACAACGATAACGTCAGGCTCAAAATTGGTTTTTTTTAACGGTGCACAGGTTAAACCTATATATTTACCTATAGGTAAATGCAGGCCTTCTTTGACACGTCTGATTGCAGCTTCTTGGTTTGCCATGCCATGAGGGTAGGATGTCAAACCTTTCAGGTAAGACTCCGGCGGCTCTACAAGCCCGTAACGTATTAAAGGTTCAAAACACCAATGGTCATCCTTCAACATAGTTATGCTTAGTCCTTCGCGACGCGCCAACGCAAAAGTTTGACATAAGGCCAAATGTTCTCCTCTATCCCTTTTAGGCTTAATCGATCCGGAAGGAATCTCATTTTCATTTTTCAGCATTTTGACAGCTATTGGATATGTTTTCAAGAAAGCAAGCCGCTCAATATCTTCCCCGCTTTTTCTAAATTTCTCCAAAACGTTTTCCAAATCTGTCCACCGCAATGTGTAATTAAAGATTTTGATGCAAGAGTTTATAAAAGTTCCCAGTGATGCAAGATTGCAACTTGCAAGCTGGCACCCTCATAATGTTTTGGCAGGTTTTCGAAATCAAAAATTGCTTATGCTAAGCTTGTCTCACAGGGTGATTTGCTTTATAAGTTCTTTAATGTTTTTGAGATTCTCTAAATTTGAGATGGCGCTAACGGCATTTTCTATTTTGGGTTCTGTCAACATTATTGCAGCATTCTGGCGGAACTTCATTTCTAATTCATAATCATCCATCGGTCGAGGAACAAGCGTTTCTCGGATAAATGTTTCTCCACAGGCATCAACCTCGACTTTGGTTGGAAGCCCCCTGCCTTTTGAACCTTCGAATTCGCCGATTACTGTAACTTTTTTCATGAATTCTTGAATTCTGGGATCTCTCATGGTGTTTATGTGTTGCCATGCGTTTTTAGGCACTTTATACGCTGCAAGTGAAATATTATATGGTATGCTAAATTGCGCGTCCACGATGTTTCTTATATTGGTGTTGCCGAACATTACCTGGTCTTTCACCGCTGCCGCTTTATAGACTCTTACTGCCGTTATATCCTCAGGGGAGAGATTTTCTTTCTCAGCGATGTCGTAGAACCCGTCTACAGCCACGCTAACCACGCCGCAGCACATGTAACGTTTAAACTTCACCGTTTCTGGAAATTTCCATATCTTGCCAAGGTTTTCAGTTATTTCTTTAGGTTTCCATTGAGAATAGCCGGAAAACTTCCAGAATCCATGTTCGGGGTCAAAAACGTATGGATCCCCAATATATCCCATTTCAGCAAGTAACGCGGCCATTACGGCTCCCGTGTTCTGCCACCCAGGTAAACCATATTTCGGATAGTACCCGCGCTTCATATAATTATGATGCCTCCAAGTTAGAACTTGCGCAGCGTGGCCGGCAATGCCTAAAGCGTTAATAATTTTTGCCCGGTCAAACTCAAAGATCTTGCATACCCCTGCTGCTGCTCCAAAATTCATGTAAGCGCTCCCTACACGCTCTGCCATAAATGCAGCTGGCGACGAAACTGCATTATTCACCCTAGTCGCGACTTCGCAAGCAACTGCGGTGGCAAGTATTAGGTCTTTACCTGAACTTTCAGCGATTTCAGCGGCGTTTAACGGAGGAGGTATAAGATAAGGCGCACCATGACCAGCGACAAAAGCATCATAATCAGTAGCGTTTATCAACTGACCGTTAGCGAGTACAGCAGCTAACAATGAAGCCTTATGTCCCGTACCGATTATTGATGATTCTGGCGGTCCGCCTAACCTTTTCGCTAACGCAACTATCATTTTTCCCGGGTCAACTGATAACCCTGTAAATGCGCATCCAACAGAATCTAAAATAAGCCTTTTTGTTTCGCTGATAACCGATTTAGGCAAATCCTCCCAGTCGGTGTTAACTATGAATTCTGCCAGAGCCTCTAATTCGGGAGAAAAATCCATATGTATCTTCCTAGGATCATGATGATGCTGATAAAGATAAATATTTTATGCCAATCTCACCCGCATAAGATTGCAGAATGTTTCCGCAATCTTGTTAGCATTTTGAAACTCGGTATTAAGCATGACATGAAAATTCCAGACTTAGAGAAAATGAGTTATTATGGAGGACTGATCCATCGGTTAAGTTGAATTTTTGAAAGCTTGGAAGAGTTTATGTAAGGTTGGGGTGAGAGCCTCCATAAAACATGAAACTTTCCGTGTTTGTTTCTCCCTTTTATTCATCAAAGCCCTCTTCAATTTGCCTCCAGAAAGCCCAATCTACTTCATCTTTCATTTCTTTAGGCAGCACTTCTGGGCAAAGTTTTTCGGTATGGGCAGGGCCTTGAAGAATTTGTATGATCAGCCATGGTCTAAATGTTTTCACAATTTTCCATGGACCGTGAATAAAATTTGGCGGAATGTAAACTGCCGTGGTCTCGGTAATTACGTGTTTTTCAAGTTCAGGTCCCATGTGCAGTTCAACTTCTGCTCCTAAGTCCATGGGTTTGTCAGGATCAGTTCCTATAAGCATAAGGAGTTCAGCATGTTTATGTATATGTGGCGGATGGGCTGCCTTTGGCAGTCGATCTGGAAAATACCAGTGCACCACGTAAAAGTTACTTCCTTTAACAATGCTATCCTCGAGTCGCACCACCATTCCTGAACGACGCTCATCAGGCCATCGGCTTGGGTCATATTTTATAAAATATTTTCCGTACTTCGTTCCCTGCACGATTTATCCCTGCTTTTCTTTTTTATGGAAAAGAGATTTTATTATTTAAACGTCCTGTCCCAGCAAGCGCTCTGTATGATGAAAACATACTCATTTTTCGGGAAAAATTCTGGAAAAGATAAAGCAGTCCAGTGCAAAAAGTCTTTCTTAAACTATTTAACTTATTTAAGCTTATATTTGTGGAAAATGCATAAGAAGATACTTTGCGCATGTCACCTGCATAAGCGGTGATGGTGAAAAATTGAATGAAGTGATGTCTTTTTACAAACTACTTGGGTTAGACGGTATTGCCCGTGGAGGAAACCTTGTAAGGGTTGATGTTGAAGCTGGCAGGATTATTAGAATTGTGCCGGTGCATTATGACGAGCAGTATAAGCCTGAAGAGCTTGAAAGCGTAAGGTGGAGAGTTGACGCTCGTGGTAAAACATTCGAGTCTGGGATGAAGGAGCTTGTAGCTCCATTCGCCTTGGTTTATAAGAACCGCGTTTATTCTCCCAACAGGGTTAGGTATCCGTTGAAGAGGATTGATTGGAATCCTAAAGGTGATAGGCATCCTGAAAACCGTGGAAAAAGCGGATATGTTCGGATTTCTTGGGATGAGGCTCTTGACATAATAGCAGACGAGATAAAGCGAATAAAGGATAAATATGGTTCAACGTATGCGATACTAGCCCTTGCGGATGGACATCAGCAAACGAAATTTGTGCAGGGAATGCATGGAACAATAACGGAGCTTCTGGTGCTTTTGGGTGGATGTACTTGGGCTGTTAGAAACCCTGACAGTTGGGAAGGCTGGTGGTGGGGTGCAAAGCACATGTGGGGAATGGAGCCCGACGGCTTACAGCATCCCCAAACCAACCTGTTACAGGATATTTTAGAAAATACAGAAGTTCTCTTATGCTGGGGATGTGACTATGAAACTACAACATGGGGTTTCGGAGATCAAGGACTCAGCCGTTGGGGCTTCTGGTTTAGAGATGTGGGCATAAAACAGGTATTTGTCTGTCCAGACTTGAATTATGCTGCGGCTGTTCACGCTGATAAGTGGATTCCTGTAAGGCCGAATACGGATGCAGCCCTGCAGCTTGCAATAGCCCATGTATGGATCACGGAAGAAACCTACGATAAGGATTATGTCCAAACGCACACGGTTGGCTTCGAAAAGTTCAGGGATTACGTGCTTGGAAAGGAGGATGGCACACCTAAAACACCTAAATGGGCTGAAGAAATCACAGGAGTACCAGCCAGAACAATTAAAGCTTTAGCGAGACTCTGGGCATCCAAAAAAACATCTGTAATGCATTCGCTTGGAGGGCCATACATTAGAGGGCCTTATGCCACCGAGCCTGCAAGGATTGAAATTGCTTTACTAGCCATGCAGGGTGTTGGAAAACCAGGTGTCCACCAATTTCACAATAGTGCACGAATGAATACTACGGAGACACACTTTCCTAAACCGCTTTTTGTACCCTTTATATATTCTGCGGTTTTGGGAGGAGTCTACTCACGTCTTTGGTTTCTTTCCTACAAAGAACTTAAAGAATGGTATAAAGATGTGTTGAAACAGTGTATTCCAAAAACTTTAATTCACGAGGCAATCCTTAATCCACCGGTTAGTTTTTACGGCATTTGCCAATCCAGAATGCCCACAGAAGAACAGTTCATAAAATACAAGTATCCTGTGGAAGGTTTGCCTGAAGTTCACATGATTTGGAACGAAAACGGATGTATGGTGACATGTTGGAACAATGGGTATAAAATTATAGAGGCATACAGGAATCCGAAGATCGAGTTTATTTTGGCGCAACATCCATGGCTGGAAAACGATTGCCTCTTTGCAGATATAATTTTGCCTGTAACCACAAAATTTGAAGAGGAAGATATCGGAATTATAGGGTCACTCTCGACAACAAAGCAACATTTCGCAGTTGTTTATGAAGGAAAGTGTATTGAACCAATAGGAGAATCTAAGAGTGACCGAGAAATTGTATTCATGATTGCAAAAAGGCTTGAGGAAAAGTATCCCAATGACTTTAGAGGCTTATACGAGAAAGTCACAGGGCACAAGACAATAGAAGAAACCTTAAAAGAAGCTTTTGAACATTCAGGTGCAGCACAATACATAAGTTATGAGGAGCTAAAAAGGAGGGGTTACTGGCTTGTGCCCACAGACCCAGAATGGAAAAAATACAAGCCTGGGTTAAGAGGTTTCTACGAAGACCCAAACGGCAACCCGTTGCAAACGCCATCTGGAAAAGTCGAATTTTACTCTGAAAGGTTAGCCAAACACTTTCCAGAAGATGTTGAACGCCCTCCGGTACCCCACTACATCCCCTGCGGGGAATCACACCAGGAAAGCCTCCAGCATCCAAGAGCCGAAAACTACCCTTTCCTGCTGGTTTCGAATCATCCTAAATGGAGGATGCACGCCCAACTCGACGACGCAGCATGGTTCAGGGAGATACCAACATGTAAAGTTAAAGGTCCAGACGGATACATGTACGAGCCGGTTTGGATAAACCCCGTTGACGCAGAAAAACTTGGAATAAAAACCGGAGACATTGTCAAAATATACAATGATCGAGGCACCGTGTTGGCTGGAGCGTATGTAACTAACCGAATAATGCCTAGTGCAGTGTACGTTGATCATGGAGCAAGAGCGGACATAATATCATTAGAAGACAGAATTGACAAGGGAGGAGCCGTAGATCTTATATCTCCGGACAAGATAACATCCAAAAATGCTGCAGGCATGGTTGTCAGCGGATACCTAGTGAATGTTGAGAAAGCTGATTTAGAAAAGCTGAGAAAGAGTTATCCTTGGAATTTTGGAAAACCATATCACACAGAAGCTGGCTTATATTATGATTCTCATGTGAAGAACAGAGATGAAAGTTTTCATTGTTGATCTTTCGATTTGCAATGGTTGTTATAGCTGTCAAACAGTATGGCAAGGATGAGCATGCTGGAAATGGCTAGACGCCTATGCTAAGCCTTAACCCCGAACAGACCATTTCTGGTTCAAGATTGTTGAGAAAAATGGGTGTTTTGCCCTAAAGTTAGGGTTTAGTACATACCTATTTTCATTGAATATTGTTGCTGAGTTTCTGACAACAGTATTGCGTCTAAAATGTTTCCAAGCTCCAAGTCGACTGAAGCGCAATATACAGCCTTCCACCATAACGCGCCTTCATAGTAATCAAGATGGGCCAGTTGTCCATCGCCAAGGTGAAAATTTAGCTCATGGCTTATAGCGTATGGCGGCGAAGTATCACATTTACCCTTAAACCTTGATCTGCTTATGAGATCTAAAACTGTTTGAAATTTCGGGTGATTCCTATCAATCCTCGTGTATCTTTCGATAAAAGTGCTGTCCACCTTGACGAAACCATATAACTTCAGCATTTGGCATGAAAGGTGAGGTTTTGCACAGTTTTTGACCATTAAAGAGCTGGCAAAACAAAAACCCAGAAAACTCCGGTTAATACTACAAAAATGCAAAGTGCAACAGTGGCTATAACAATCCTGTGCCTACGCCTTTCGCCATCTAACCGTGTAAGTGGCGCAACCATGACTCTTGAACTTTCCTCCTGGTCTCTTCC
>JAWCNE010000055.1:0-8302 GCA_038849025.1 Bathyarchaeia archaeon | reverse complement strand
CCTCAGCCTTTCATGCTCCAAAATAATTTTGCGCGCTTCGGCTTCGAGTTTAAACTGTTTCTTCCGCGCATTCCCCATTCTACCTTCTGTGCTTAAGCATATTCCCGCCTCCCACATTCAACGTAGTAGTAGAGGCGTAGTAGTATTCGCGTAGTAGAAAACCAAAAATGAATCCAAGCAGTATATCGTTAACTCGTCCACAGTTTTTCGCGCCCGGTTAAAAAGGACCGTTTTTCGTTGTTAATCTTTTACTCTCAATTAAGAACCAAAGGACAGGGTCTAAAAAGCTGGCCGACTGGCCTCGTTGATAAGAGATAGATGGATGAAGATGTCAGTTTGTTCTCTAACAAAAATGGGTGATAGACTGTTTTTCAAGTTCCTTAGCCCAAGCTGGATTTAAACCCGTTTACCAAAAGTGCGACTTAATGTTTTTTAGGAAGCGAAAATAAAATACAAAAACGTGCCTGGGTAATCTAAAAAGTAGCCGGGGTAGCCTAGCCTGGAATGGGCGCCAGACTCATAATCTGGAGAGCGTAATGGGGCTAATGCGCCCAGAGGTCGCGGGCTCAAATCCCGCCCCCGGCACTCTTTAAAATAGTTTAAATGAAGCCTTAGACATTTGCCTACTATTTTACGCCTAAACAACAAACACCATTATAAACACAAACTTCTAAAATCCGTTTAGAAGTGGCGTAAAATGAAAAGCAAGTTTGAAGGCATATTTGTCCCTCACATTACGCCCTTCACAGAGAAGGGTGAAATAGACTTTGAAGCTCTTCGTGTTTGTGTGCAGTTCTGGATTGATGGCGGTGTCGACGGCCTTATGCCATGTGGCAGCAACGGAGAAGCCCCATACATGGCAAGGGGAGAACGCCAAAAAATTATAGCCACGGTCCTAGAAGAAGCAAAGAACAGCGTGACGGTTGTGGCTGGAACAGGCGCCCCCAGCACGTGGGAGACCATTCAGCTTACAAGGGATGCTATGGATTTAGGTGTCGATGCAGCCGTTGTGGTAACACCCTACTATTATAGGCCTTCAAACCGCGAGCTGACTGCCCATTACAAGGCTGTTTTAGAAACTGTCGACCTGCCCATAATCCTTTACAGCGTTCCAAAGTTTACAGGCTATGCGCTAGAACCGTCGACAATTGCAGAGCTTGCCAATGAATATTCGAATGTTGTCGGCGTAAAGGATAGTGGCGGAAGTATTGCCACAATAACGGAAACAATACGCTTAACAAGCAACAAAATAGCTGTCCTAGCTGGAACAGCCGATGTTGTGCTTCCAACACTTGTTCTGGGCGGAAAGGGAGCAGTGATAGCTGTAGCCAACGCTTATCCAAAGTTGTGTGCAAGCCTGTACAAAGCTTACAAGGAAGGCGACGTTAAAAAAGCGGCAAAACTTCAAAGGACAATAACCTACATAAACGATGTTCTGGTTAGACGCTACAACCAGCTATCAGCCATAAAAGAGGCGATGCAACTGCTTGGATTGCCAGCAGGATATCCGCGTAAGCCAGCTCTACCTTTGGGCGAAGCTGAAAAAGCCGAAATAAAAAGCCTCCTTAAGCGATTAACGCAAGACTGAAGGCTGATCTTAATGTATAAAACGTCCCAAAATCTTCATCCACTTCAAAATTACGCTTAAGCAACAATTATAAAATTGAAGGCCGCACAAATCTTATAACGAGAACGGAACAAACTACTCTAAAGCTACAAAAGCAATTGAAGGAGCCAAAGTTGACCAATAAAAGCTTCGATGATATCTTGCTGGAAGCTGTTGACGAGGCTTTAGCTTCGCTGGGCGAGTCAGTAAAACAATCGATTTATTATCATCTTGAAGAAAAATTCAGAATACCAAGAAAAGAAATTCCAAACCGCGTAAAAGAGTTTGCCGAAGGTCTAGAGAAAATTTTCGGTATAGGTGCGCGATTTCTCGAAATTTTGATAATGAGGAAGCTTTATGACCGCATTGGCAAGCCTATTGATTGGGATGAGAATAAAGAATTTGCCTTTGCGAATTATGTTGAGGCTGCAAGGCGCAGCTTTAAGAAAAGTCAAGGCTAATCGTTAGAGCCTTTTAGGTTTAGTTTGTTATTGATTTTGGATTCATAAGGATTTTAATAAAGCTCTAGAAAAGGTTTAATGCATCTTAAGATTTAATATAATATCTAAAAGGCTGACACGCTTGTTCCAAAAAGACTTCCAAAAGATATTCCTAGAAGCTGTCGAAGAGGGACTATTAACCCTAGGTGAAACACCAAAACAAGCCATCCTATTCCATTTGGAAAACACCTTCAAAATAAAGCGAGAAGAAATCCCCCAGAATCTGACAGAATTCCAAAAAGCCCTAGAAAAAATCTTCGGACATGGAGCGTCATACCTAGAAAAACTCATACTAAAAAAGCTTTACGACAAGTTTCAACTGGAATTTGAGGAGACAGAAAACCCTCCAAACCTAATCAATAGTGTGGAAAACCTAAAGAAGCGCATTTTTTCAGGTGATGCCTAACATGGAAAGAAAAGATTATGTACCCCATGTTTTGGAAATGCTTCACGCCTTATTTGACGGTTTAGAAGAAATTGTTTATGTGGTTGACCCAGAGTCATACAAGATACTTTATGCCAATGACAAGTTTAAAGAGGTCCTAGGCGGAGGAGTTGTAGGCAGGAAATGTTACGAGGTTATTCATGGCGTTGAAAGCCCATGCTCTTTCTGCACCAACAAATACATTTTCGGAGAAAACATTGGAAAAACTTACATGTGGGAATGCTACTGCGAGAAAAGAAATCGGTGGTACAAATGCATAGATAAAGCCATGATCTGGCCTGGAAACAAGCATGTCCGGCTTGAAATTGCCATTGATGTGACTACGCATAAGAAAATTGAGAAGGCCTTAACTGAAAGCGAAAGGCAGTACCGCACCCTCGTAGAAGCCGCCCCCGATGTAATTTACAGCATTTCATCTGATGGAAGAATTATTTCGCTTAATCCAGCCTTTGAGAAGATTACTGGCTGGAAATGTGATGACTGGATTGGAAAACCTTTCACTGAGCTTATACATCCAGAAGACCTTGAAAGGGCTGTGGATTCCTTCCAGAAAACCCTTGCAGGCAGACCTGAAATGGTTGAGCTCCGTGTCCGCTCAAAGTCAGGCGATTACTTAGTCGGAGAATTTATAAGTGTCCCTTTAATTGAGGATGGGAAGATTGTTGGCGAGCTTGGAATAGCCAGAGACGTGACAAACCGCAAGACCTACGAAGATAACCTTCAAAGAATTACGACAACCCTTCACACGTTGGTTCAGGCGATTCCAGACATTGTTTATTTCAAGGATACTGAAAGGCGAAACCTGATCGTGAATAGTGCCTTCGAAAAACTCGTAAGCTTGAGAAAAGAGGAAATTATTGGAAAACGGGATGAAGAATTCTTTCCACACGATTTGGCTGCTCAATGCAGGAAGAGCGATGAAGAGGTGCTCAGCAAGGGCGTTGCAATTCGAGTGGAAGAACACACGACAGACGAAAAAGGCAATAAAAAGTTCTTCGACACTATTAAGGTTCCAATCTGCGACAAAAACGGAAACATTACAGGCTTAATTGGCGTAAGCAGAGACATAACAGAGCGCAAACTTATTGAAGAAAAGCTAACAGAAAGAGAAGAGCTCTTCCGATCGATCGTTGAAAACTCACACGACGGCATAGCAATAATAAATGACAATTACAGGATCACTTATGCCAATGACGAACTGTCAAAAATCCTCGGATACCCAAAAGAAGAGATAATTGAACAAGATTTTAGAAAATTCCTAACAGAAGAATACAGAGCACAATTCACGAACGAAAAGCTATGCGCCCAGGCGAATCAGCAAAAAAATCAGGAGAAGGTTCTTTCAGAATACAGGCTAAAAATAACTAGAAAGGATGGCGCAGAAAGGAAAATTGAGGTTAGAGCCGTCACAATAAGAGATGCCAAAAACAAGATACGCACAATAGCCCAAGTACTAGATATAACAGAACGCATAAAGCTGGAAGAGGAGAGGAAACTTTTCGAAAAGAGGCTTTCAGAGCTAAACATTCACGTCAAAAAGTTTAGTGATGCAAAATCAATCAAGGAAATTTATCGACTGACTTTAGACGCTATGGAGAAAATCCTCGGTTTCGAATACGCCTCAATCCTCATGGTAGAGGAAAACTTTCTGAAAATGGTTGCCCACACAGGGTACTCAAAAGTCTTCTTTCTTAAACTTCCCCTCGACGGAGAAAAGGGTGTAACCGTTAAAGCAGCTAAAACTGGAAAATCAATAATCGTTCCAAACGTTAGAAAAGAGAAAGCCTACGTTAGGGGCGGCGAAGAAATTGCATCAGAACTTGCAACACCCATGAAAATGGGAAATAAAGTTTTAGGCGTATTGAACGTTGAGAGCAAGGAGATAGACGCCTTCAAAGAGGAGGACAAGAAACTTCTCGAAATATTAGCTTCAAACGTAGCTATAGCAATAAGTAACCTTAGGAGAAGGGAGAAGCTTTCGGCGCTCAATGCTTATGCGCACGCATTAAACACCGCAAAAAATGTGGAAGGCGTGTGCACAAAAACTCTAGATGCAATGCAGAAGATTCTCGGATTTAAAAATGTTGATTTCCTCCTCGTCGTTGGCAAAAAGCTCAAGCTGCTTAAAACAAGGGGATTAAGCTTCACGCCTAAACTTGCACTTCCATTAGATGGAGATAAAGGCGTAACCGTTATTGCGGCAAAAACTGGTAAAACCATTTACGTCCCAGATGTTAGAAGAGAGAAAGCCTACGTTAATGCCGGAATAAATGGAATAATGTCTGAACTTGCAGTGCCGATAAAAATTGGAAAACGTGTTTTAGGCGTGTTAAACGTTGAAAGCGAAAAGTTAGCAGCCTTCGACGAGGAGGATAAGCGTCTCCTTGAAATTTTAGCTTCCCACGTTGCAATAGCATTAAGCAATATAGAGAGAAGAGAAAGCCTTGAAAATCTTTCGGAAAAGCTTGAAAACTTGATGATAAGCTCCACAAAAATAATGACAATAAAGGATTCCCGTAAAAGGCTTAAGGAAATAGCAAAGGCGATACAACGCTTCGGCTGGAGAAGAGTGGTTATCGGACGGGTAGACGAAAACCTTGAACGGAGAGAGCTCATCACAGTAGGCCTAACAAAAGAGGAGATTAAACTCCTCAAAGAGAGAAGGGCTCCGGGACACGTTTGGAAGGAACGCTTAGGCCAAAAGTTCGAGAAATACAAGATTGGCGAGTTCTTCTACATACCTTGGAGGGACCCGTGGATTAGGGAGCACTTCTTCCATATTCCACCAGAAATCCCGTTAAATGAGGCGGAAAAACACATAACGACCGCCGTTCCAAGTCGCCTGTCTGAAGAGAACATGGTGGACTGGCATCCACAAGACATGCTTTATGCTCCGTTGCGTACACCAGAAGGAAGAATCGTCGGCATTTTAAGCATGGACGACCCCGTTGACGGAAAAAAACCAACAAAGGATTCCCTCATGCCGCTAGAGCTTTTCCTCCATCAAGCAGCAATAACCATTGAGAACGCTGAGCTTATGGAAAGCCTTGAAAAAGCTAGGAGAGAGCTCCAAGTTTACGCCGACCAGCTTGAGGAGAGGGTAGAGGAGCGAACAAGAGAACTACGGGAAATGCAGGATAGGCTGCTCAAAGCTCAAAGGCTAGCCGTGATAGGCGAGTTGGCAGGAATGATTGGACATGACCTCCGTAATCCATTAACAAGCATAGCCGGCGCAACATACTACCTCAAAAGAAGGCTAAACCAGACCATAGATGGAAAGGTTATGGAAATGCTTAACCTCATAGAAAAGAACATTGACTATTCCAACAAAATAATAAACGATCTTCTCGACTATTCTAGGGAGATTAAGCTTGACATAACCGAAACAAATCCAAAGGCGCTGATAGAGGAGGCACTGGCCTCTATTGAAATTCCAAGCAACATCCAAGTTGTGAAAATTGTCCACAAAGCACCTAGAATAAGAGCTGACTCTGAGAAGATAAAGCGTGTCCTTATAAACCTAATAAGAAATGCCATTGACGCCATGCCAAAAGGTGGAACCCTAACAATAAGGTGCAGGAAGAGAGGCGCTAACGTTGAATTTGTTGTCGCGGACACGGGGGTTGGCATGTCAAAGGAAACCATGAAGAAGCTTTGGACTCCGCTGTTTACGACTAAGGCTAAGGGTATGGGTTTCGGCTTGTCGATTTGTAAACGTTTTATTGAAGCCCACGGAGGCACCATAACAGTTGAAAGCGCCTTAGGTAGGGGCTCATCCTTCACGGTAAACTTTCCAATAGAACCCAAAATAAAAGAAGAAGGAGGTGAAAAAATATGGTTGAAAACGCAAGAATCCTCGTTGTTGACGACGACGAAAACATAAGAAAAGTCCTAACAACCATACTAGAGGAGGAGGGCTACATCGTTGACGAAGCTGAAAATGCAAAGAAAGCCATAGAAAAGACTAGGCGGAAGGTCTACAACCTAGCCCTAATAGACATTCGTTTGCCAGACATGGAAGGCATAGAACTCTTAACGAAGATGAAGGACACAGTGCCAAAGATGCGAAAAATAATAATAACTGGCTATCCAACGTTACAAAACGCCATAGAAGCCGTAAACCGCGGTGCAGACGCCTACATACTGAAGCCATTTGACATGGAAAAGGTCTTAGCAACAATCAAGGAGCATCTCAGAAGGTATGAGGAGGAGAAGCATTACAGTCAAGATAAGGTTGCAGAGTACATTGAGACACGAGTGAAGGAGTTGGAGGCCGAGAAAGCAATCCAGAACCGCCCGTAAATGTGTTTAGGGTATTCCAAGTTTCTCATTCTTACCCTTTTGAAAAGTTTTTATTTAAATTTATTTTTGTGCATAAATTTCCAGCTGTACCTAACTTCAAAACCCAAATTTTTAAGGAGAGCAACAGAAGGCTTATTATTCTCTGCCGTGTGAAGCGCCACGGAGTCCATCCCCTTCTCGTAGAGAAAATTCATGGCACGTCGTGTTAGCGCCGAAGCCAAATTCCGCCCCCTATATTCTGGAAGCGTCACAGCTGGTCCAAGATAGCCCCTCTTTGCTTTGAAATAGTTGTTATATTTTGTGTCAGGCCTGGAGGCCACCGCTGAAACAATTTTGCCATCTATTTCGGCTACGTGAACCCAGCTCTCGTCGAAAGGTGGATGTTCAGCTTTCCATTCGGCTATGAAGCCCTCCCTAAGCCTTTCCCAGCCATACCCAATGTTTACCGTTTCGACGAGGACTTTCTCCTCACTGAGTTTTAGGCTTCGTATAATCGTACCATTTGGAACAGGTGGTAAAGGTCTAACGCCGTCAAGCCTTGCAACCATATGATAGAATCCATCCTCGGCCTGATAGCCGCGCTCCATCCAAAACTTCATTTTAGAACTGTCAGCATCAACCCTCACAGAAAGAGAAGAGCCAGCAACTTGCTTTTCAGCTGCGCTTACTAGCATATCTCCAACAACCTTTTGGTGAACTCCCTTTAACGCGACTAACCATTCAATATGTTCGCCATGATGCCCTGCGTGAAGGGCTATGCATCCCAAGATTTCGCTGTCCATTTTTGCCACCAGAACCGTTAGGTTTCGCTCCTCAATCTCTTTTAGAAGCTCCTCAACAGTGTATGGAATAAACTCGTAAGAGTTGGCATACTCTTCGTTAAGCAATCTAACTACGTTGGTGGCATCTTCATGCATGAAAGCCGCAATCTTTAAGCCCATAGCCGGTTTCTGACAAGACGCAAAGCCGGAAATAAACATTACCAAGCCCGCGTTCAGTTTTGTATATTTAAAATTTTTCAGATTTTACGTTCTTTAACGGGGAAATTTTCATCCCTTTAAGGATATCGTGCCTTTAAAATGGAGCCTTTTAAAATTATAATTCCTTTTCGGTTGCCGACGCCTCCAAAAGGTTTGAAAATCTTGGAAACCTCATGTTTGATTAGCACTGAATTTTGTTTATTGACGGCACTGGTTTGGTGGGTGTTTACATTTCTGTTGCATAAAGTTTAAAAAAGTCACACTACATTTAGTGCTTGAAAATAACGTTTAAACACTATATTTAAGCACGCGATGGAAAGCCATGAAGTGCCCATACTGCGGCTCAGAAAACATAAAAACCCTTGAAACAAGGGACTCGCCAGACAACACCACAAGAAGGCGAAAGGAATGCACAAGCTGTGGGAAACGCTTCACAACCTACGAATATGTAGAAACCATAGAGTTGATG
>JAWCNE010000054.1:0-8527 GCA_038849025.1 Bathyarchaeia archaeon | reverse complement strand
TTTTTCATTTATTATCCAGATCAATCCCATGGAGAAATCATATACGTTCATTATGTGGACACCGAAGACGTAGCCAATATTGATGTTCCTGTGATCACGGAGCCGAAAAATCGCACAGGAAACCCCGTAAGAATAGTGCAAGTAAAAGGCGACCCAATAGACTATTCGACTTTATTGGCACCCACAGAAAAAGTAGATATGCAATGGTTATATCCGAGCTTCACTTATACACGTGCTTCATATCCTGAACCAGGTAAAGAAATCACCTTTACCGCCTGCTACACCACTTATCATGGATTCAAGACGTCATTCAACTGGGACTTCGGCGATGGAACTTATGGCTCTGGCTCTTCTGTGAAGCATAGTTATGAACAAGATGGTGAATACAACGTAACCTTGACGGTGATTACGAGAAATCTCATAACAGGTGAGGAAGTAAGTCAAACAGTAGCCGAGTATGTTTATGTGCATAGCAAACATAGAATTTCTTACTTACCATCAGACTTACATGCAACTTCATTACTAACGGATGAAGACCTCACACAGGTTCCTCAGAACACATACAACCCAACATTAATAACAAAAAGCATTGTAGAGGAAATACCTATCGCAGAACTTGGAGTGCATTTTGAAGAAGCTGCCCAAGACATAGACCTTTCAGGTTTAGTTGCCGACGTAAACCTTGGAGAACGAAAATCTGTGATTTATATGCCATCTTGGCCTGCGGAAATCGAGGAATATAAGTTGTTGTTCATTCCCTCAACTGGTGCAGGTGCTGTGTATATATGCCTAAACGCTACTTCGCTTGAAGAAGTCAGCTTGGAAAATGCAGATATGATTATTCATGTCGGAGAAACCATAGATGAGATAACGTTAACAACCACTTTCTACAATGGAAGAGAATACTACGTTGTCTCAGGTATAACGGGCACGGGTGGCGGAGAATTAATCGACAACATCCCTCCAAAGACAACACTTATTATCGGAGAACCAAAATATGTGACAGACACAATTTACGTAACCCCCGACACGCCCTTCAGCCTAAACGCAACAGACAACCTAGGCGGCACGGGAGTCGCCTTAACCGCCTACAAAATTAGGAATGCTACGTACGATAGTGGCTGGTTAACGTACACAGTGCCCTTCTGTCTAACAGGACTGGTGGACGGCATATATACCATCAACTACAACAGCACAGACAAAGCTGGCAACGTGGAACCATCAAATACGATTAACGTAACATTATTCTCATGGAACTACGTATTCACAGACAGCTACGGCAGAGGAACAACCCTCAAAATCAACCTCGCCCATCAACTCTTCCAGTTCATAACGCCGGACAAAGACTATGGCATAAGAGAAGCCACATACATGAGGCAATGCGGCAGAACAATAATAATAAAACACTGCGACGACGAATTACGCCTAATCACAGCAGCAGTAGACACAAAACTTGACTTCTGCGTTGCCATAGCCTGGGACCAACAAACCAGCAAACGATACTTCCTAATAGACAAAGTCGGAAACGAATAAAACCAAAATCCCACCCTTTTTACCTTGATTTTTTTAAAATTTCAGTTAGTGTCTCTTAACAGAATTTTGTTTCTCGGTAAGTTGGGAAAGTATACTGCTTTTTTAGTAATTTCAATGGAGCATGTTCCCGTCTTCTTACACCACTCTTCACATTTTTTGGCAGTCGCCGATCTGAATAGCCAAGGCCACATACATCGCAAATGTAAACAGTCCTATCTTCCAATTTCCTTTGTCTAACCTCCTTCTCCGATTTTTAAACAATTTAGTCTAATATTCTTTTACTCACCGTTATAGGTCTTTTAAAACTTTTCAGGGTTTTCTTCTCTTATGATCACCTTTCTCATTAGAGAAACAAGGATTATTATAGGGAGAATCATGAGCAGCAAATGAATCGGCGACGAGAACTCCGGGACAACCTCATATACATAGTATTGACCAAAATTGTCATTATATGCTAAATTCCCAGCATTGTCATATGCAACTATTTTATATTTCACCCATGTTCCAGCTGAGTGGCCTGGTATTATTGCTTCATATAATTGCGTTGTATAATTAAAACTGGTTTGTGATATAAGCCAGGATGTGCCATTGTCTATCGTATAGTAAATGGTCACATTTTCCACACGATAGTCGTCTGTTACATTTACAAGTATCCTAACTGGTTCCAAAGGCATTACATGATCATGAGGTTCTTGGGAAGGAACCCCTATTTCCGGAGGGGTTAAATCGATGCATTGAAGAGTATAGCCCTCTTTTGACATATTGGCAAAACTCGTTGTAACCAAATCTAGACCAACCTTATCTGATACTACTCTTAGTGTAAAAGTATCATTGGGTGATGCGATGGCCTCTTGAACGACATAAATCTTGTAGTTCATTAAAGTTGGAGGAAGCGTAACGACGTCATCCAATGAGCCATCGCCATTTACATCCTGTTCCACATACATAGCCCCTTTTATGGTGCTAAATGTTTTATTAATCATACATCCTTGAGAGTCGATTATTAACAAATCTGCAAGACATAGACTTTGCACCGTATTTATGCTACCAAACCTTGTAAAGGAACTTATCGGGGAATAAACTCCCGGAGTGCAAGAATAGCCACTTGTTCCAAACGTGGTCGTTATCCCAGCGCCGGAAAAAATGCTAAATGGAATCACTATAATAGAAATAGCTATAGGTGCATACTCTTTTATGGTTGATAGTATAGAAGAGCCAGTGTTAGTTATCTGACTCCAAAGATTATCACCATAGTGAGAAGGAGGTGGTTGTAGATTTTCTTTCAATGCTCTGTCTGTTAAAAACTCCATATATTTTTCGATAGCTTGCTTTGTTAGCGAATCTTTCATATTTTCAGCGATCTCATCTAAGTCGATCTTTCCATCTCCATTTCTGTCTTTAAGAACCCCTACCCAACGAAGTATTAGATTATCCCCTTCTTC
Organism: Bathyarchaeia archaeon; assembly: GCA_038849025.1. Classification (GTDB taxonomy): domain Archaea; phylum Thermoproteota; class Bathyarchaeia; order Bathyarchaeales; family Bathycorpusculaceae; genus WUQU01. The sequence continues at coordinate 5,552 of JAWCNE010000054.1, read as the reverse complement.
AGGTGTCAGCCGCGTTAAAACATCAACGATTCTCATTGATATGTCATATACGTCTATTTGAAACTGTGAATTGGGCTCCTCCCAATTTCCACTAAGAAGACTTATCTCTATTCGGTGGGGAATTTTATGGATAAGAGGCGACGTCACGGGCGAAGAAACCCCTAAAATAAATGTATTACTACTTGAATATCCATCACCTGTTCCATTTACAATTATCTCATAGTCATTTGGTGGAGTTGATACAGATGTAAAAAGGGTTAAGTTAGATGTAAACGGCGGGGTTCCTGAAGAGGGATTAAATATGCCACTGACTCCCGGTGGCAGCCCTGAAACGCTCAAATTAACAGTATAAAACCTTTGAACGGTAGCATTCACTCTGATTAGATTCCAAGTGGAGCAACCTTGCCAAACCCCTAACCTCTGGGCGTCTACATGAATACTAAATCCCTCTGTCGTGACCTCGAAAATTACAGTGTTGCTCCTGGAACCCTCAAGTTGATCATCTCCAGGAAACTCGGCGTAGACAGCCCATGTTCCTACTTGGTCAGGCTTGTAGTAATCGCCTGGTTGATAACCCCCGGCAACCAGCACTGACCTAGAAATAACTGTAGCGTTTGGACGTGTATAATAGAAATGAACGCGATAGTTATTTTGAGGAGCAGGCGTTAAAATTCCATCGGCTATAATATAACTACCAAAAGAAACAGGATTTGGACTTACTGTAATCGTAAAAGAGGTAGGTTGTTTTGCTTTCACACTTTTTATCATTATAGGCTCAAACGAGGAAAAAACCAATAGTATAAATAATGTTAAAAGTATGATGTCTTTCTTCATACTTCTTAATGTGCCGATATAATTATTTAATTTTTTTCTAAATAACGAATTAACTATTATCTTGCATTATTTTCTTGGCCTTTGAAAATTGACATACATTTTTCTGTGGTGTTCTTATATCTTTGTGGCAAGGTAGGATGAGAAATGCTACATTATAGAAAGTTTAAGGCTTAATGGATTAAGGTTTAGTAATTGGGGCTATTTCTGTTAGTCATCGTTAACAGAATTATCGTCTTTAGCATTGCGAAATATATCTTAGATACATAGGGGATTTTTGTAAAGGATCAGTCTTTATAATTGATTATTATGTGCGAGGATGTTATTTTTAGTTTGGGGTTTGTGCATGCTATTGCGAGGATAATCGAATTTATTGTTGGCGTTTTCTGGCTATTCTTAACATTAGGTGCTTTCAAAGAAGTTGCCAAAATAAAGCGGAAAAGAAGATACTCGTTATTATGTGTCAATATGTTGGTGTCGTCGTTAAGACTTTTATTGGTTTATCGCATTTTTGTTATTGGTGGTGAGTGATAGTTGACGGAGGAAACAGAAGCTGGCAAGAGCGTGAGGCAAACAAAGGTAGATAGCATGATGGATTTGTTAATGGATGGAAAGGTTGGAGCTGTGCCTCATGATTTGTTGAAGGTTGTTGCTAGTCGGCGGCGTGGTCAACTTCATACAAGTCATAAACTTGTGGAGATGTTTCTGGAGAGCGTGCGTGGAAAGTATGTAGTTGCTTGTGGGTATGGAGAAAATCATACGGTCGAGGAGATTATTGAGAAACATCATGCGTGGGGTAAATTGTCGATGCATAAGCCTTGGGAGCTTTTGTGGAAGTTTTCGGATTCGCATTCTGTGGTTGCTGGCAGGTTTAGGCTTGAATATGATTATTGGTATGCTAGTGATGGCGACCCGTTTTTTGTTGGAGTTTATGGTGATTTTAACGGGTGGAGTAGGGAAAAAAGGAGCGAATTGTGGCGCAAGGTCAGCGAAATTCTTGTGGAATATTGTAATAATGCAGAGGAACAGTTTAAGGCTTTTATGAATATTAACGATTTGTTGAAAAGTTTTCCGGCGGATAGTAGGTTTCCTTTTGTTGGTTTGAAAACTCATCATTGGCTTACGGACGCCATCCGCTTGAACGAGGTTTTTCAGGACCGAATAAAAAATAGAAAGTATTCGCTTAGAAAGATGTATTTGGTTAGGGTTTCGTTAGCTGAGCCTGAAGTTGAGCATAGGTTAAAGGAACTGCGTAGTTTTAGGGATTGGCGTTTTAAAAATATGCAGGTTGTTGTCGGGTGTTTGTTAAAGTGGTTTCCGCTTTTGATAGGCGATGACGTTTACCTTGTTTGTTTGGAGGGTGAGGTTAAGGAGGTTTGCAATATTCTTTCCAGAACTGGTTTGGGTTTTTATGTTGATGTTTTTGAATGGGTTATAAGCCGACTTAAAAAGAAGGTTGTCCCTAACAGTGATAGTCCAGTGCCGGTTTTATTGGTGATAAAGTGTGATTTGAAGCAGCTAAGTGTTGGAGTTCATGATGAATACGAGTTTGCGCCTGAAAGTTATGCTGAGTGGGCGAGGGTTTTAGATGAGGAATACGACTATGTCGCTTGGATTTGCATAATGCCTAAAGGAGACATGAAGGAAATAGCGGAGGAATTTCTGGTCTGGGGTGAAAAAGAATTAAGCGAAAGAAGGAAGAATAGAACAGCGTTGAAAGAGCCTGTTCGTGAATGCGAGGAGTTTTTGAGTCCAGAATTGGCTCTTTCTATTGCTGAAGGTTATAACGATTTTCTTGAGGACTGTGCAAGGGTTGTTAATGAAGAAAACCCTGAAGCGAACACTGTTTGTAAGTCTTTTAGTAAGGCAATTTTCATTCGTGGTTTGAATGAACCCTCTGAAGGGTATTTTCTCTACGATGAGATTTTGGATAAGAAGGCGAAGTTGCATATGCCAGCGGTTTTATCCGTTGTTGTGGCAAAGCCTAAATATCCCTTTTGGCGAGTAAATGAAATATTCGAAAAAGCTCGTAAACATGGTTTGGATAGTTTGGTGTTTGTTGTTGGTGAGAAAATGGTGGAGCTAACATACAAACATGCTGATTTAGTAAATAAGGTTATTCCATTTGTTCGGCGGACTCGGAAAAGGGCGTTTTATAAAATTGTTAATGCTGCTTGTAAAGATGATAAGGAAATTTTAAAAGTGAAAATTAGGGCTTTGGCTAATGCGAAAAAATTGGGCCAAAATGGTATAGACAAGCAGTTGTGTTGGGTTGTTGATGAAATTGCTAAGCAATGCGGACAGAATGAAAAGTTGAGAAAGCAGGTTACATGTGAAGTTTTTAAAATATTGAGAATGTTTACTGCATCGGAGAGATGAAATATGAGTTTTAAGAAAATGGTTGGTTTTCATAAGTTGGAATCTCTTTGGAGAATTGATTATAAAGCCGTGACTGTGGAGCCTTTCTTGACAAAGGGTGTTTCAGATGAGTTAAGGGATGAGATTGGAGATATGCTTGGGAAAACTTTGCCGAAGGCGGATTTGGATGCTGTTCCGCTCGTTATGGGTGACAAGGCGGTTTTGACTGGTAATGCTGTTAAGGGTATTTTTAGGCATTTATTGTCAGCTCAGCTAACTCATGCTGGCGTTGATGTTTGCGCCCAAGAGATTAAGCTTAGGGTTCCCGAATCCAAAGACGAAGAGAAAATCAAGATAGAAATGAGAAGTAAGATTGGTAGAAAGGAAGAGTGCAAACCAGATGATCCGTGCTTTGTTTGCATGTGGTTTGGAACCGTGAGTAGGCAAGGCGCGTTACACTTCAGTTTTCTTAAAAGTGTGAAAGGTTTAGATGAAATATTAACTGAGGAGCCTATTCCAATGATTGCTTTGGCTGAAGATACTAATGCGTTGAAAGCTGTTAGGGGTAGAGGGGCGTTTGCACTTTTAGCTCCCGTTAGGGGAGGTGTGGAATTTAGGGGTTGGATTAAGGGTGAGAATTTGAGCGAGGAGATTATTGGAGCTATCAAGGAGATACAAGATATGAGTGAAAAAGGTTTTGTGCATTTTGGCGGTTTTAAGACTAGGGGGTTTGGTGCTGTTAAAATTGAGATTTTGAAGGTTGAGAAGTATAAGACTGTGCCTTTTGGTCTTGAGAAGGCTTACGAAGGTAACGAGCTTAAGGCTTTCTTGGAGGAGTGCCAGAAGAAGTATCATGGTTTGTTTCCGAGCGGGGGCTAAGGGCGAGAAGGCGTGAGTTTTTGTTATCTGTGTTTTAAGGGTAGGACTACTTCTCCTTGGCATGTTGGTAAGAGGCAGTATAGTGATTATCTTTACACGAGGGATGATTATCTTTGGGGTAGAGGTATTAGGGGTCCAGTTTTGAGGCTGTTGTGGCGTATGTTTTGTTCGAAATCGGATGCTCGTGATATGATGGTGTTTTCTCCGGAAAGGGATTGTATGGTTTGTGGAATGGTTGAAGGTTGTCCTTTTGCGAATCTTGTTGGGACGGATGATGAGGGGGAGTTTAAGGATAAGCCTCGTTTGATAATTACTAACCTTCGTTTTGTTGAGAATGTGCGTAAGGACAGGGTTGCTTTGGCTACTTTGGATGAGCGTTTTTTGGGGGTTGTTGAGGAGAAAGCGCCTGTTTTTGTGGAGTATTTGGTTGAGGGTGCTGTTTTCGAGTTTGAAGTTATATTGATGGGTGAAGGTGTAAGGTTTGCAGACCATTTTGAAAATGCTGTTGAAACGAGTTTGCGTTTTTTCGGTTGGGGCGGGTTCTGCAACGAAGGTTTTGGTAGAGGCGAAATAAACAGTGTGGAGAGAATTGAATCTTTTGAGCTTTTTGACCATAAGAAAATTGAGCCTCGCGCTGAGAAAATTCGGAAAGCAATTTTGGAAAATGAGAAATTGACTTTTGAGATTAGTCCACTTTTGATTGTTGATAAGGATGGGGGTGATGTTTATAGGAGCGTTTTTGAGGATGGTTTTAGGGAGAAGTTTTGCAATTGTGTTGGCGAAAGGTTTTGGCAGTTTTATAATGTTAAGGTTTATCCTCAAAATTTTGTGGAGGGGTTTAGTGGTAGGGCTAGGACCATGAAGATTCTTGGTTGGAGTAGAAGGTTTAGGTGTAAGGGGAAGTTGCCGTTTGAGGGGTTAGGTGGAGAGTTAACGTTTCATTTTCGAGAATTGGAAAAGTTAGATTTTGAAGTTACTAAGGCGTTGGCTCTTATGAAGTATGGTGTTGGAAGGTTTAAGAATCAGGGTTTTGGCTCTTTAGGAGCGAAACTGAACGGAGTATGAGTTCCTGAGCGTTAGGCGTTAGGAATGATGTAGGCTTTCGATTATCTATTTAAGCGATGATACAAACGCTAAATAATCGAAGAGGCATGGCGAAAACACATTTAAAACGCGGTTTAAACATCAAAAACAACAAAAATAAACGTCAGATGCAAAAAGAAAATCAATGAAAAGAAGAGTGCAATTTCTTTGTCAAAACACCTTGCCAATAAACATCAACTAAAGGATGCAAAAAGAAAATCAATGAAAAGAAGAGTGCAATACTATAATCAAACAAAAAACCAATTGCCACACGTTCTTGATGCAAAAAGAAAATCAATGCAAAGAAGAGTGCAATGCTACACTGAGAGGATATCCACATCTTTTACATCTGAAGGATGCAAAAAGAAAATCAATGAAAAGAAGAGTGCAATCCAATTATT
>JAWCNE010000053.1:0-8569 GCA_038849025.1 Bathyarchaeia archaeon | reverse complement strand
CCATGTTAAAATAAGGATAACACGAATAAGCCGTAGATTTGCAGAAGCTGAGGTTGTGGGCGCAACTGAAGAATAATCGGCAAACCGCAAATTAAGAAGAGCCTACCGAAGCAGTTATGTATTTTTATAAAATTTCCGCAAATTTTGTTAAATTCCCCAGTTAAGGGGTTCTTCATCTTTTAGCTGCGGGAACATATGTGACATTAAGTGCCTTCACAAGTTTTTTCAATTCTTTTTCGCTGATCCACTCTGTTTTGAGGTACTGGCAGATTCTAGCGTCATCCAAACCAAGCCTTCTAGCTTCTTCCACTGCATGGCGATAAGCCTCAATTTCTGTTGGTCTACCCACGTAGCTATATCTATCGTCAAAAAGCTTCTTTCCTTCCATGAACTGTTTTACATGAGCTAACTCGTGAATTATGTCCAAGTATATGTCTATTAAGTCGCCATTGTTTAGGTAATGGGCGCTGATTATTAGGTGGCCGTCCACGTCGCTTACGCCCATGTAGCCCCTAAAACCCACAAATTCAACTTGAAGTTTTTTGAGGATAGCCTCTGTATCTTCCCCGAAAATACGTTTGACTGCCTCCACGTTTTCGAAACCTTTGAAAAATTCTGTAAATGGATAGGTTGTAATCTTAACGTTTCGCGGTATTTTAACCCCGAGCTGTGCCTCTAGGATGGCTTAGTCCTCCCATTCAGACTTTTATTCATTTCCATTCATATTAGTAAAGTTTATGCCACCAAACACTTTGATAAATATCTGCACTTTGAGGCATAGGCTAAATGTTTCATGTAAGGCAAATGTCCCCAGAAGACATAGAATTCGCGGTGCAAATAACTGACACCATGAACTGGAACCTGACAGAACAGGATTTCAATTTTATGATGAGTCTAGAACCTGAAGGATGCTTTGTTCTCATGCATGACTCTGAAAAAATTGGCATAACGACAACGGTAAGTTTCGGCAGAGTTGGATGGATTGGAAACGTCATCGTGAACGAAAACCTCCGAAGAAGGGGAGCGGGAAGCACGCTTATAAAACATGCAATAAAATATCTAAAAAGCAAAGGCACAGAAACCATTGGCTTATACTCCTACAAAGAAAAAGTTAATTTCTACACGCAACTCGGTTTTGAACGCGATTTAGAATTTACAGTTTTAAAGGGTAAAGCCTTTCCTTCATCCCGTATAGAGGCCTCTATAAGGAAAATAGAAGAAAGCGATATTCCAAAGATAGTAACCTTTGACAGCTTTTACTTCGGAGCGTGGAGAGAAAAATTATTAGAAAAAATTGCTGGTGCTAAAGAAAACTTGGGCTATTGCCATATTGAGAACGGAGAAATTTTCGGATACGCCATGGCGAAGGTTTTTGATCATTATGCAGAAATAGGCCCACTTATATGCCGAAGAGAAAACAGTACCACCGCAGTTGCCCTTTTAAAAAAGATTCTGAAGGAGCTTGAGGGTTTTGAAGTTTCCATGTGTTTGCCTAAAAAGGAAGAAGAACTAGTGAGCATGCTGTTAGACGCAGGTTTTACAGAGTCCTTTGATGTTATAAGAATGTTTCATGGGCAATCAACTTTTAAAGACTGCATTTACATTGCAGAATCCTTGGAAAGAGGCTGAAACTTGCAATCTCAAAACCTAGGGAAAATAATCCTTGAAGATTTTCTAAAACACTCGCGATCATGCATAGAAGCAATAGTTAATGAACTCTACAAGTTTGAGGCTAACGATAAAAGAACTTTTAGTTTCTATTACTTTAAAAATGGGAAAAAATATGAAGCTACGCTCAGTGGGAAGCACTTCTTTTTAAGGAGCTCGGTTGAATATTCAAACCCGCAATTAACAGTTGAAGAGGTTCAAGGGATAATCGCCGCCCGTTTGCTCGAAGTCTGCGGAAACTATTTCCATCAGTATGGTTTAGGCGAAGTTGGGAAAGAGGAAATAAATGATATATATGAGATGCTGCAAGATCCCAAAGAAGGAACTATTGTATCTTTCCTTCTCAATACTGATGACACTGAACCAGATAGGTACTCCATGAACCCGCTTAAAGAATCCATCATTACAAGTGGGCAAAGCGCTTTTCCATCAGCCTACGTCAAAACCCATCAGCTAAAAATTGACGTTAACTTTGCACAAAAATATGAGGGCACTCTTATATCACAAGGTGAAATTGAACTGATAAGGCGACATTTAGAAAGCAGCAACACCAATTACGTGGATATGGTGGATTCGGTAAAATACGAGCAGATGGAGAGGCTTTCAGAAATTTTTGGAATGAACCTTTGCTTATATTCACTGCGCATGCCAATTGAAATCCTTCAGAAAGAAGATGCTCAAGGGCTATTGCATCATATCATAAGAGAAATCCATAGGGATTATCATTCAATAGAAGAGGCTTACCGTTGCATGGGCAGAAGCATGAAAAAACGTACAACCCTTCTAACGGTTCCGCATTCCGCTAAGGGTTACGGCTCCAAACGTGCGGCGAGAGGCAGAATATACTTTGAAGGTGAAAAACTGAAGAGCGTAAAGGTAAGTTATCGCACCACGCCGCTTTATCCAAACGCAATAGACCCAACGGATGTGAGCATCGCAAAAGCTGAGGACGAAATTATAGTTGAAGGAGACGCTTTGACAAACTATTCCTTCAGAGAAACGCCATCTTCCCCGCAGTTCTTCCTCTATTCCTTTGCTTCACCTGAAAACGCCGCTTTATGGCATGGCATAGGAGTTTTCGGCGCAAAAGAGCTGTTAAAAAGTTACACTTCCATTCGCATGGCTTGTTCAAGCAGCGCATTGATCAGAAAACTGGGCGCCTATGGAGTTTCCGCGAAAATTCCGCTGCAATTCAACTTGGCACCGCAATACATGTGGGTTCATCCAAAACACCGCAATATAGACGCAAGCATAGGTTGTGTCGAAAATTTGGGAGACCTGGCAAAGATGGGCATGAGAATCGAACACCTTGCACAATATTGAAGGGGCATAAGCATGTTCTTTAGACAAATAAAACATCACGGAGACAACTTTTCCTATGTGATAGCAGACGCGTCAACAAAAGAAGCCATCGTCGTCGATCCAAGCTTTAACGCAGATGTAATAACCCAACTTTTAAAAGAGCAAGGCTTCGAACTGAAATTCATTATAAATACGCATGGGCACAGCGATCACACGGCTGGAAACCAAACCCTACAAGAAAGGTTCAACGCGAAAATTGTAGCTCACAAACTTTCAAAAATCAATAAGCAAATAAGCGTCGAAGACGGAGACATTCTAAAAATTGGAAAAGTAGTCATCAAAATCATTCACACTCCCGGACATACGCCAGATAGCATATGCCTACTCGCAGATGGCAAACTGCTCACTGGAGACACGCTCTTTGTAGGAGAATGCGGAAGAACAGATTTACCTGGAGGAAACCCAAAAGACATGTATACCAGCCTTTTCAATAAAATTTTGAAGCTTGACGACGACGTTGAAGTGTATCCAGGCCACGATTATGGCGCCTACCCCCACTCCACAATTGGTAAAGAAAGAAAAACAAATTATACGCTCAAAGAGCGCACCTTAAAAGAATTCATTGAATTTATGAAACAGCCCTAATTGTACTTTCTGTTTGCAAGGCTTTTATCTCCCTTATCCAGTTATGCGGTTGAGGGACCAAGCTCTATTGAACCCAAATAGTCTGCGACGAAACAGATAAAAAAGATTGAACAGTATATTGTGCAAAAACAGGCTGATACCATGGCGGCTAAGGAAAAACTGTTGAAGGCTATGGAATCGGCAACGCGGTATTTAGAGGGGGCCCTTTCAGCATTAGGCAAGGATGAGAAAACTTTTGCAGACAGTGTTTGGCATGTTGCCGCAGAACTAGAATACGCCTTGTTCCTATTTTCTCTAATGTTTAAAGATGAGGTTGATACTCTGAAATGGAAGTCAAACCCGGAAGTCAGAAAACTCGGAGCGAACGAGATGCTAACAATGGTTAGGGAGCTTCTCGATGAATCTAAGAAAGCGTTGGTTAGCAATGAGTTATTGGGCGCTTATAGATGTGCTTATATGGCGAGGCACTATGTTTTTAGGATTCAAGAGGATTTTGCAAGAAAAAAGCGGGAAGTTTCTAAGAAATAGATCTATTCTTCTGCTGAAATCTTCCTCTCTTTAACCTTTAAGGTGTCCTCTTTTTCGCTTATCACTCTGAAATAGTCTTTAAGCTCATTTTTGTGCAGAAACTTTCGCACAAGCACCCGCAGATACTGTTTTGAAATATTTTTTTCTCCACTTTCAACAATAATTTCGTTTGACCCTGTTTCAACTTCGACTTCCATCTTTTCTTTTAAAAAGTCTGCAAGCTTTTTGACCACTTCGTTTCCTTCAGACTTCAACTCGGATATGTCTATTTTAATCTCTGTCATTTCATCACCTCTTCCACTATTTTCTAACAATTATAATTCGTATTTGGTCGCATGCATCTTCGCACGCATCTGCAATCATTTCCATGGCTTCGAAAAGCTGGCCTACTAAAACCGCTACTCCTGCTTTTGGCAAATCCTCTGTTCCCAAGAGAATTCTTGCCTTTTCATGTATGTCGTCAACTTTTTCCTCCTCCCTTTCCACAGCGTCTGCAGCCTGCAATGCTTCTTCAGGTTTTGTGATCACCTTGTTCACGCATTTTTGAAGTGATATTGAACATTCTTTTATGCCTTTAACCATTTCTATGAATATGTTTTTGATAGATGTTGGCACATGTTCCATGGGTATGGCGCTTAGAACTCGTGTGGATTCTCTGCTCCAATCGGCGACCATGTCTACGCGTTTTACAAGGTGCATTATGTCTTCTCTGGCCATGGGCGTCAGCTCTCCTCTTGAAACTTCATCCATAACTTTTCTCCGCAGGGAATCGGCCTCTCTTTCATTGCCCGCTATCCTTTCAATGCATGTTTGCATTTCTTCATTGTCCTTTTTTATGGCTGCCCCCACCGCCTTTTCCAAGTCTTCCACTATGCTTGTTGTTAGGGCTAGATGCTGTTGTATGGTTGCCAGCGCCTTGGTTTCCCTTCTCTTTTCAAACCATTTTATGAGTTCACTCAACGGCTATTTCCTCCCTTAACCCTACTTCTGGATATACGAATAAGTGGGCATTTTCCGGTTGAAAGCTTATAGTAACTTTTTCGCCCATATTAAGCCATTCGCAAGTCAAAGATGGGCTTACAACCACAACTAAATCCTCATTCTCAAGCCTAACTTCATACCTTACGTTTGTTCCTTCAAAGGCAACTCTTTCTATTACGCCTGAAACAGCGTTTTTCCCTTTCTTTTTACCCCTTCCAATAACGAACGTTTCAGGTTTTACTGCTAAAACAACTCTTTCTCCAACTTTTATGCCCTTGTTAATTGCTTGAACTTTTATTCCTCCTCGAAGCTCTATTACTGCAGTTTCGCCCCGCGCCTCTACAATGTAACCTTCTAAAAAGTTGGCTCCTCCAATAAAATTGGCCACGAATATGCTTTGGGGGTTCATGTAAAGCTCTTGAGGCGTGCCCACCTGTAGAACTTTGCCCTTTTTCATAACGGCTATTCTGTCGGATATAGCCATGGCCTCAGACTGATCGTGGGTTACATGTATAGCGGTTAACTCCAAGTCCTTAGTCATTCGCCTAATTTCGTATCTAAGCTCGTTTCTCACTTTTGCGTCCAAATGTCCAAGGGGTTCATCAAGAAGCAATAGTTTAGCTCCTGCAGCTAAAGCCCTTGCAACAGCTATTCTCTGCATCATGCCGCCGCTTAACTCGTTTGGGAAGGCGTCTAAACGTTCATGCAGTTTAACCATTTCTAAGACTTCGTGGCCTATCCTTTCGGCCTTCTCCATGTTGAACCCTTTAACTCTCGGGCCATAGGTTACGTTTTCCCAAGAGTTCATGTGGGGAAACAGCGCGAAAGTCTGGAAAACAAATCCGATGTCTCTGTCTTCTGGTGGAACATCATTCACAAGCCTTTCCCCTATGTAAATTTCGCCTTTGTCCGGTTTAATTAATCCGGCAATAAGCCTGAGCAATGTTGTTTTTCCGCATCCGCTTGGGCCTAAAAGGGAGAAATACTCTTTGTCGCGGATGTGGAGGCTGACGTTGTCCACGGCAACCACTTTTCCAAACTTTTTTGTAACGTTAACTAGGCGGACGTCCGGCATATCAATATCTTCCTTTTCCTCTAATGACGAGTCTTAAAACTAATAGGATTATGAAGGAGAACAATATTAAGAAACCGCATCCTAAACCTATTTCTAAAGGAGTGACAAGCGTTTTTCCTTTAACCCAGTCTACAAGAACAACGGGTGCTGTTTTAAGGGTTGTTACTGCCAATGTGGCGCCTGTCTCGCTTACGCTTCTGGTGAAAACCATAACCGCCCCGGAAAACATGGAGTATTTGGTTAACGGTAATATTATTGTTCTGAAGACGCCTAAGGGTTTGGCTCCTAAAGTTCTTGAGGCTTCTTCCAGCTCTATGCTTATTCTTTCAATAGCCGCCGCCATGGCCCTCACAAAATAGGGGTAGGTGATAGCCAAGTGTGCAAAGATTAGAAGCCAAGTATCAGGCACAAACGCTAATGTTTCTTTCCAAAAGAATCTAAGAGAAACCCCCAAAGCTACAGATGGAACAATTATTGGGACGTCAACAAGCACGTTCAACACGGAAGAAAAATGTCCAAACTTCCTCCTAGCCACTATAATTGCAACAGGCAACCCGATAATAATATTCAAAACTGTAACAATAGCTCCTAAGAAATATGAGAGAGTTAAACTTTCCCAGTAACCATCCCATGGAGCTGCACGCGCTAATGATTTTGGCAAAATATCCATGAAAAGAGCTTCAAAAGCTGGAAGAGCCACGAAAAGCGATGGGATAAGGACGATTATGAAAAAGATTAAAATTGCCAAGCTGTTTCTAGTAAGTGCCGCTTTTGAATAGCTAAGTTTTCTTTCTGTTGTAGGCCAAGCCCTTTTAAATGGCAGCTTAAGCCTAGTTCCAAGAACGCGTACAGCTGCAAAAATTAAACATGAAACAGCTATGAGAATAAGGCTTGCGAAAACCGTTGAGCCTTCATATTCTGCTTGGCTTACTAAGGGCGGCTGAGCTGAAAAAGCGTCTTTCATGTTTTGGATAAAAACAGGCCCGTTTTCAAAAGCCCCCGCAACCATCATGGTTGCTCCAGTTTCAGAAATCGACCTTGCAAAGGCAAGGATGAAAGCTGCAATTAACGAAGGCTTTATGATTGAAAATGTGACTGTTCTTGCAGTGGTAAGTGGCGGCGCACCCAAGGTTCTTGAAGCTTGCTCATACTCAATTTTATAGTCCAGTAATGCGCCTACAATCACTCTCACCACAATTGGATAGGAAAATGTGAAGTGGAGAAGAGCGACAAGAAGCCAACTAGGCGAAACCAGCGGACCTCCAAAAAGGTCTGACAATCCTTCAGGCTTACTCCAGAAAAGAAGGAGCGAATAGCCAAGCACCGCCGTGGGCACAATGAAAGGAATATCCGCAAAAGTATCTAAAACACTCAGCCATCTGGACTTCCCTCTGGCGATAAGCCAAGCCATGGGAATTCCAGCAGCTACATCCAACGCGGAGACAAGCACCGCTATTGTAAAAGAGTTGGTAATGGCGTTTAAAGCGCGGGATATAAGTGCACTGTCGCCCAAAACATCTTGAATGGCGCCCCACTTAATTATGATGCCTAAAATTGGAGGCAACAGTATCAGAACTAAAAACACTGCAACCGCTGTTAAATAGACTCCATATTTGAGAAAAGGCTTTGAGGAGAGCTTGTCAAGGGCTTCCGTCACCTTTTTTCCAAGCAAGATTTTTCCGCCTAGTTCCTCTTCTGTAACTTAAGCTGTGTTCCTTTTCTGTTTCGTTTTATTGCTGATAAGCTTTCCGTATAAGAAGGTGTCAGTTCGCCCGTCGAGTCACATCACTGCTTAAGCTCTATTGACTCTCCAGCTCATCATCCAAAAAACATTATCCGCCTGAGAAATTTAAGTTTTCTCAATGTTTAGGTAACTTTTATCAAGAAGTCTATAGTTTTAAAAGAAGGGAGAAATGCTGTTATGGATGTTTTGGAAGCAATAAAGGGTAGAAGAAGTATAAGGGCCTTCAAAAACGTTGATGTTTCGGAAGAAACTGTGGAGCGGTTAATTGACGCGGCAAGGTGGGCGCCTTCAGCTGGCAACATTCAACCATGGGAATTTATAATCATCAGAAAACACGAAATTAAGCGAAAGTTAGCCGAGGCTGCTCTAGGTCAATCGTTCATTGAGGAGGCACCTGTAGTAATTGTTGTCTGCGCAGACGAGGTTCGCTCAGCTCAAGGCTATGGCTTGAGGGGAAAAACCCTATATTGCATTCAAGATACGGCTGCTGCTATACAAAACCTTCATTTGGCGGCTTACGCTACGGGTTTAGGCACATGTTGGGTTGGCGCCTTCAGAGAAGACGAAGCCGGAAAAGTTCTAAAAACTCCGCCAGGAATAAGACCTATAGCTATGATCCCAGTGGG
>JAWCNE010000052.1:0-9004 GCA_038849025.1 Bathyarchaeia archaeon | reverse complement strand
TTGAAAATTTTTCCATAGCGAGAAGCATTTAACGTATACACAGCCTTCAACAACATTGAGTGCAGCTGCACCGTTCCAGTTATGTCCGTTTGAAGGGTGATTTTTTCAGTTTTATTTCTGTTACCATTCAATTCTGCAGGGTAAGTGTAGGCTAGTTGCAGAAGCACAAACGGAATTTTTAACGCCGTGTTTTGTTCGCTTACAACAGTTATGTTTAGGTTGGTAAGCCAGCATTTCCAGTCTAATTTTTTGCCAGCATCAGTAATATCGAATTGCAAGACTTCGCTAACTTTAGCATTTTTAAAGTAAAATGTTGAAGTGTAACTGCCTTTTTCCAACCAAAAACTTGCAGCTCCCTTGTCATTGCTTGTAACTTCGTAAGTTGCGTTGGCACATTTATCGTACAACCTTACTAGAACGCTGGGAACCGGCTCATTAGCAAGATTGCGTGGGATGATGTCTGTTTTGAAACCTGGAACTGTGAAAACCTGTGTGTCGCTGACTTTTTTAGACGCTGGAACAGGTGTTATGCTTAGGCTGTAGTTCCCAACAAGCATGAATGTTGGAATCGTCCAGTTTGCCTTAACAACGCCGTCTATAACTTTTTTGGTGAAACTGTCGACAGTTTTGTTTCCAAACCTTATGGCGACAGTTACGTTTGCGTTATTAAGCGACGAATAGCCCACTGCCTTGATACTCATAACATCGCATCTATGGTATTCTGCACTATTTGTTAAACCTATGAAGAACTTTTCAGACGCTAGGGTTTCATTTAAACAAACCGTGTAAATTCCAGTGTAGCTTGTATGTGCGCCTCCTGTAAAATCATCAGGGTATTTGATCGTTGCGTTTCCCATTCCCGTGTCTTTTGTATTTGAGAAATAGATAAGCTTCCAAAATGTTTCTTCGGCAGGCGTCTTAACAGTTATATTTACAGCGTAAACGGTGTTCGCTGTTCCTCCAGTAAGGCTGAGTGAAATGTTTATTGTTGAGTCCTGTTGAAACTGTTCAGGATGTGGAGGCTTACCTATTTGGATTATGTAGTTCGTTTCTATGCAGAACCATGATGTGGCGATAACATTCGCGGCTACATCGCACAACTTTATGGTGTAGTTTCCATTTGGAAGGGAAGGCACGCTAAATGAGCAGTTCACGTTATTTCCAATAGCGGTATCGCTTATGACGAGAATATCGCCAAACCAAATTTGATATAAACCGTCAGTGCTGTTTATTGCGCCGATGACGCGGACGGTGTCCCCAACCTTTCCAGTTTGGGTTTCAGGGAAAATATAGGTAATTTTCACGTCAAAAGCATTCGCATGCAGAAGGACAGTTGAGGATAAAGTCATTAAAAATAACAGTGTTATCAACGAATTTACCATAATTTTCCTGCTCAACCTATGCCGCTCTCCAACTGCTTGATTTCATTAACAGCGGTGGAAACATTTACATCAAGAGAAAGTTTTAAACTTTACCTTTCACTTTGCCTCCAGCACTGAAAATCAGACCGTAAAACTTTAGAAGACCGTCTTACAAGTTTGACTGTAAATTAGAGTCTGATTTAATGATTGATGAAATTTTAAACTTGGTTAAAGAGCATGAACATTGGCGTGGAAAAGAATGTCTAAACCTTATACCATCTGAAAATGTTACCAGCCCAGCTGTACGCAGCCTTCTAGGGTCAGAGATTGGACACCGTTACACTTCAAGGGATCATTTCTACATGGGTACAAGACTTATCGATGAGATCGAGAAGTATGGGGAAGAGTTGGCGAAGGGAATTTTCGAAGCTAGCACTGCTGATCTGCGTCCGCTATCTGGACACATCGCTGACATGATTTTCCTAGCATGTTATACTGAACCGGGCGACGTTATAATGTGTGTTTCACCTGAAAACGGTGGGTACCCAGGTTTGTGGACTGAGGGGTTAGCGGGACTTTTAGGTTTGAAAGCTGTTCCATTCCCTTTCTCAGAAGAAAAAATGAACATTGATGTGGAAAGGGCGGAGGAAACCATAAAGCATGTGAAGCCTAAAATATTGTTTTTTGGCGCAAGTCTAATTCTTTTCCCCCATCCAGTTAAAGAATTAGCTAACATTGCCCAAGAAAACGGTGCGCTCATAGGATTTGACGGTTCTCATGTGCTTGGACTTATTTCAGGAAAATGTTTTCAGGAACCTTTGAAAGAGGGAGCTAACGTGCTTTCCGGCTCAACGCATAAATCCTTTTTCGGTCCCCAAGGAGGCATAATTCTGGCCGAGGAAGAGCCTGGTGAAGTGATTAAGAGGAAAATCTATCCAAGATTTGTGGATAACGCTCACTGGAACAGAATAGCTGCATTAACTTTGGCTTTAGCTGAAATGAAAAATTTTGGCAAGGACTATGCGGGGCAGGTTATCCGCAATTCTAAGGTTTTGGCTAAGGCGTTGCATGATTATGGATTCCCGGTGAAAAGCCCAAATTTAGGGTTCACTCAATCTCATCAAATCCTATTGAATTTTGGAAGTTATGAACTGGGCGTAAGGATCGCTGAGAAACTTCAGAGGGCAAACATAATTACTGACTGCGCCATAAGAATAGGAACATGTGAGGTTACACGTCGCGGAATGAAAGAGGAAGAGATGGCAAAAATAGCTGAGCTTATCAAAAGGGCAGTGCTTGGCAAGGAGAGCGTGGAGGCTGTTAAAAAAGATGTTGCGAAACTTTGTTCAGAGTTTCAAGAAATTAAATACTGCTTCAAATAATTAAACGAGACACTTTATAAAACTGCAGCTCATTTTTAGAAATGAGAAAATAAAAGAGGAACTAGGGAGAAGCTAAGCTTTAGCAGCTGGTATTTACAATGAGCCTTGTTCCAGACTCATTGATTGAAACATTGAAGAAGCATAAATACCACATCGTAGGCAGACATTCAGCTGTCAAACGGTGCAGATGGCTTTATGAAACTTTGATCCACAACAGGGCTTGCTATAAACAAAAGTTTTACGGAATTAAAACCCACCAGTGCATCCAGATGACTCCAGCGCTTTTTTACTGCACTCAACAATGTCTTTTCTGTTGGAGAGTTCAAAGCGGAGATCTTCCAATAACATGGGAAGAAGCCAAACTGCCCAAATGGGATTCACCGGAAGAAATAGTTGAAGAAAGCATAAAGGAGCATCTTGCAATTTTAAGCGGTTATAAAGGAAATGTTAAGGCAGAATTGAAAAAGTTAAGCGAAGCCTTTAAGCCGAGGCATGCTGCTATAAGCTTAACTGGCGAACCGACACTTTACGAGCCTATTGGAGAGCTTTTACATGCGTACCATAGAAGGGGTTTCACCACGTTTCTCGTGTCTAACGGAACTCTGCCCTTTACCTTGGCAAGGTTAAGTCATGAACCGACGCAGCTTTATATTTCCGTCTGCGCTTCTAATGAAGAAATATACAAAAAAGTCTGCCGACCTATAATCCCAGATGCTTGGAGTAAACTTAGTGAAACGTTAAATCTCCTCCAAAGTTTTCGCTGCCCTACTGTAATTCGAATAACTCTTGTACGAGGCCTCAACATGGGAAATGTCTGGGAATACGCCAAACTAATAGAGAAAGCCAATCCTGTGTACATTGAGCCGAAGGCTTACATGCATATTGGTTTTTCTCGACTACGACTGGGATATGGATGTATGCCTAGCCACAGGGAAATTCGAGAATTTTCGATTCGATTGGCTGAGGAAACAGGTTACAAGATTGTTGACGAATCAGAGGAAAGCCGCGTCGTGTTACTTAGCAGACTTGAAAAGCCCATAAAACTTTATGAGGATAAAGATTGATTTTCTTTCTTTAATTTAGAGGGTAAAGGTTAAATAGCACACTTTTATTCATTCGCAGTCTCAACCTAGCGAGGTGCCAAGATGGTTAGCGAAGGAAGAGGTAGATTGTTCAGGAGGAAGGATGGCAAGTTCTTGATATATTTGCCGAAAGACTTAGCTGAGGACAGCATGTTTCCATTCAAAGGCTCGGACTCGATATTCGTTAAAGTGAGTTTCAAAATTGGAGATGGCAAGCTAATTATAGAGCGGTGGCCGGAACAGGATACACTGCGGCAAAACAGTTGATTGTGGAAAGGACCTTCCGCGATTTTCTTTCAAACGTATTTGGCAATGATAAAATAGTAGTTTCCCCGTATATTTTACAAGGATAAAGTGTAACTTATGACCTCTTTAAAAGATGTTTTAAAGCAGATTAGAAAGGAACTCAAGGATAAAGAATATATCCGGGAGAAAGCCCAAGCTGAAATGCGGAAAGTGACAAGCGTATCAAAGCAAGTGATACTGCTAATCCATCAGAAAAGATTTAAGGATGCAAGGAGACTCCTCGAGAAAGCCAAAACAATGATTTCAAGACTCAATGGGATTGTAAAAGGACAGCATGAAATGTTTCACAACGGTTTGTACGACGTTGCACTTCAGGAATATGCTGAAGCAAGCATATTTCTTACATTAATTGAGGAGAAACGGTTCATCACGCCAGGAGAAATCAACGTACCCTCCGTAGATTACGTCCTTGGACTTGCAGACGTCATCGGCGAGTATAGACGCTTAGCTTTGGACGCTTTACGAGAAGATGACGTTAAGAAAAGCGAGAAATGCTTAGAGGTAATGGATGAAATTTACACTGAACTTATGGCCATGAATGAAGCCTACATGTTAGTGCCTGGACTTAGAAGGAAATGTGACGTTGCAAGGAAAATTGTTGAAACTACAAGGGGAGATGTAACCCATGAAGTTAGAAGGCAATCACTTGAAAGGTTTATGAAAAGATTGGAAAACCTTGAAAGGCGCTTTGAAGCCCTTAAAAAGGAAAAATGAATGGACAACGCTTATTTAAAGTCAGGCTTCTCAGTGGAAAAAGCGCATAAAGCGCAGTTGTTTTTGTCAAAATTTATCATTTTCGAGGATAAATTGCCGAACAAAATCTGCCATATCGCTGGTGTTGACACGGCGTATATTGGAGATTTGGCCATAAGTGCCGTTGTGGTTTTGGACTATAACCGTTTCAACATTGTTGAAGTGCAGACAGCTACATGTAAAACCGTTTTTCCTTATGTTCCAACCCTTCTTTCATTTAGGGAGTTGCCGCCTACGCTTCTCTGCATGAAAAAGTTGAAGATGCAACCAGACATTTTGCTAGTTGACGGCCACGGTTTTGCTCATCCATATCGGTGCGGCTTTGCAAGCCACTTAGGAATCGTTTTGGGAATACCTACAATAGGCGCTGCGAAAAGTAGACTTACAGGTGAAGCAGGAGAGTTTACAGAGGACGGTTTTGCTTATCTAAGGCATAAGGGGGAAATTGTCGGCGCTGCGGTTAAGACTCCTACGGGGAGAATGGTTTACGTCAGCGTAGGCCACATGGTTTCGCTTCAAACGGCAATGCAGATCGTCAAACACTGCATACGCCATAGCAGTCTTCCAGAGCCCATTAGAAAAGCACATCAAATGGCAAAAGTTGAGAAAAAGCGAATCCAAAAACGTTTGGGAATCAGCAAATTTGTTCCACACAATTGTAAAATATAATATTTCTGGAAACGCAAATAAATGGATATACCCAGCGTGGTGGATGTGTAGAGCTTGCTTAATCTGAAAATCAGGTCTTTAGTCGACAAAATCCGCGACAAGGAGCTTCGAAGAAAAGTCGTCGAACTGCTTGAAAACCCTGTTTTTGAGGTTGCCGGAAAATCTTATTCCGGTTTGCCTCTTGATGTTTCGCCAGCTGGCTTGTCTCACCACCATTGTTATCCAGGCGGGTATGTTGAGCATGTTGTGTCCGCCACCAATTTGGCTTTAGCACTTTGCAAATCCGTTGAGAAAGTTTACCATGGAAAAGTAAACCGCGACTTGGTTGTTGCCGGCATGTTACTTCATGACTTGTTTAAACCAATAACCTACTCTTTGGACAAAAACGGAACCTATCGATCAACAAGCTTGGCTGATTACATGGACCACTTGTCAATTATAATATCAGAGCTTGTTCGAAGAGGTTTCCCTCTAGACGTTATCCACGTGGTATCTGCCCACCATGGAGAATACGGTCCTATTAGACCTCATACTATTGAGGCGTTGATATGTCACATTGCAGACTTGGCGGATTCTCGGTTAAACGGGGAGGTTTTAAACGCTGCAGCTTATTTGACTAAGAGGGCTGTTGGTGAGGAGTTGAAAGGCTTAACTTCAAAGGAAGCTTTTGAAATAATCTATTCGAAGGCTGTCGAAGGATGGGAAGGTGTGGCGAAGACTGTTGAAAGAATAAAGCGTAGTAAGGCCGCTCGTAAAACTTAAAGTGGCGTAAAACATACAATTGAAGTGGTGTTGATATGGAGGTAAAGTTTGAAGAATTTCAAAAGCTTGATATGCGTGTTGGAAAAGTTTTAGAGGCAAACCAAATACCGGGCTCGCGAAACCTCATAAAAATGGTTGTGGACTTCGGAAACGAGAAGCGTCAAGCCGTTGCTGGGCTTCTGCAATGGTATAGGCCTGAAGCCCTCGTTGGCAGGAAATACGCTTTTATCCTTAATCTGCAACGGAGAAAGTTTATGGGTGTAGAATCTCAATGCATGATTTTGGCTGCTGAAGACAGCCAAGGTAACGTCGTTGTCCTGCAACCGGAAAAAGACATTGTGGAAGGAAGCAAAATTCACTGAAGCTTTAACAATCCATTTATGGCTTTAGGCTTTCCTTGCCTTCTGCTAAATATTCAATCATTTCTGGAGTCAGGTCAAGCCATTTCGCGATTTCTTCTGCCATTTCAGCGTTGTTCCTGAATATTATCTGCAGGTAGGGAACAACCTCTTTTGAAGCTCTTGCAGCAGATATGTGGCATCTGCGTTTAATTTTCCGGCTGATTTCCAGCAGCATCAAACGTCTCTCTTTCAACTTTGAAAGTGCTTGTATGCGTTCTGGGAAGCGGAAGGGCATCCACCCGGAGATTTTCGTGTTCACTCTTGCCATAGCAACGCCAGCTGCCATAAAGTCAATTACATATCTCATGAAACCCCAGTCTTGTGTTCTTTGTATTCTTCCACGGTAGACGTCAGCCATCGAAAGTGCATCCATAGCTCTTGCTAAATCATGAGGATCCGTCAAGTGGACAGGAACATTTTCATATATCCATTCAAAAAGCATGTTAACGTCGACGTCTGCCATGTTGACGGCCCGCTTTGCACCTTCACAGGTTTTCCCATATAAAATCATCCGTAAAACTGAAAATATTGTTTCTTGCCTATCTCTGAAACTCAGCCATGACACGTCATCGTATGTTAAACGTCTTTTTCCCTGCGCCAATGCTTGAAGGTCGTTTACCGCAGATCGAATATCGCCTCCTGAACGTTGCGCTATAAACTTTAAGGCGTTTTCTTCAGCTTCTATGCCTTCTCGTAAGCATATAGTTTTTAGATATTTCTGAACCTCTGTTAACAATGGCTTTTTAAACTCTATCAGCAAGCAATAGTTGCGCAGGTTGATAAACCTGGGGTCAAATGCGTTATTGGCAATAAGCACTATTGGACACTGGGCTGTCTTTATAATTTCAGTTATCGCTTTAACCCCTCCCTTATCCGCTGTTCCTGTAAGTCCGTCAAGCTCGTCGAAAAGGATTATCCTTTTTCTTCCAAACAACGAGCCATATTGAGAAGCCAGTCCTGCGAAACGTTTTACAGCATCCTCTGTTCTATAATCGCTGGCGTTTTTCTCCACCAACTCCATTTTGAAGTCGAATGCTAAAGCTTCAACAGTCACTGTTTTTCCAACGCCAGGCGGTCCATAAATAAAGGCTGCTCTCTTTTTAGGAATAGCCTTATCCCAAGATTTCACCCATTCGGCGAATTGTTGTACAGCTTCGCTGTTTCCAACAACTTCCCTCAGAGTTTTTGGTTTATACTTGACAGTCCAAGCATAATACAATGATTTACACCTTTCTTACGCTCTTGATTTCGTAGGCTGTTTCGACAAGTCTAGCTAGCAGCGCGCTAAGCTGGACTTCTTCGTCGGCTCCTTCAACAATCCGGTAATCTACTTCGCCAATTACGCTGGCCAGCTTTATCTTCCACGGCTCAGGTATGTCTAATCTAAAAATTTCGGTGTGAATTTGGCGGATTATGTCGCTTCCCGCCACTCCATATTTTTGAATCATGTCTCGAAGCTGTTTTCTCGCTTCTATAAAGTTGCCCTTCACAGCTGTTTCAATCATTTTTTGCACATCTGCAGGATTAGCCCTCCCAGCAATTGAATATACGATTTTTGAGTCTACGGGTTTGCCTAAGGAAGACGCAGCCTGTAACGTGTTTATTGCTCTTCTCAAGTCTCCTCCGCAGACCTCGTAAATGGCGTCTAAACCGTCATCCAAGAGTTTTAAGCCTTCTTTTTTAGCTATGTACAGCAAATATTTGGCGTGGTCCTCTCGAGGTAGATACGTAAAACGGAAAGGGGCGCATCGCGATTGAATAGGTTCTATTATCCTACCGCTGTAGTTAGCGCACAAAATGAATCGACATGTCTCGGTGTAACGTTCCATAGTTCGCCTTAAAGCTTGCTGAGCGTCCGAAGTCATGTTGTCAGCCTCGTCTAGAATCATTATTTTGAATGGAACCTCGCCTATAGAACGGACTCTCGCGAAGGTTTTTACCGTTTCACGTACAACATCGATACCTCTCTCGTCACTTGCATTCAACTCCATAATATGTTCACGATAATTTTCACCGTAAAGATCCCTCGCCAGACAAAGCGCAGCGGTTGTTTTTCCGGTTCCCGGTGGCCCGGCGAAAATGCAGTGCGGCACATTTTTCGCTTTTACAAAGCTTTTAAGCCGTTCAACTATCTCCTTCTGATCGACCATTTCGTCTAATGTTTTAGGCCTGTATTTTTCAGCCCACATTTCAAAACTCAACCAGAGAACCTCCGCTTTGAATATGAAAAACAGCTAATAAATACTTATTCAGCGCCTTCCCTCAACCACCCGCCTTTGACGTAGGGT
>JAWCNE010000051.1:0-9447 GCA_038849025.1 Bathyarchaeia archaeon | reverse complement strand
TTTTGTGAGCTACCGGCACAGCCGGTGATACCAGCAGCTCAGGACGACATTTCCCGCTTCGAGAGAATCGCATCTCCAATCGTGGCGGTGGGGGACGATCGGGTCTGGAAAAGTCAGAGATTACAACGAATTCCTCGAGGAGCTGAAACAGTCTGGAGAAATATAACCTCAAAGTCACTAGAACTTTTGAAAAGGACTTCCGGAAACTCAACAGTCAGCTAAAAAGAAGGTTAGATTCAGCTATAAGAAACCTCGAGGTCAACCCCCACCTTGGAAAGCCCCTTCGAGGAGAACTCTCAGGGAAATGGAGCCTAAGGGTCGGGGACTACAGAATCGTCTACATAATAGATGAAAATGGAAAAACAGTCATACTCTACAATGTTAAGCATAGAAAAGTGGCATATCAATAGAAACTGCTGGAAAGAGTACACCCCAACTACACATAAGACACCACCAAGAACTTCACTCTCCTTTAGAAAAAAGCCAAGCCGCCTCGACCCTCATTAAATGGCTGGCTCCAACCGCTGGAATGGCGCCTTTTCTACAGCCCATACAAGCCTTAAAGCGCTGGCATTAACCCTGGCTTCTGCAGTTTTTGGCTTAGTCTCTCCGGCTTACATCAGCTGTAACTTAGCCTCCACGTCTTATTTTTGGGAAATCGCCAAAATCAGCCTTGCAAATAGCTTAAATGGTCAAGTGTTGAAGCAAATGTTATATGGGCGGCTTCGCAATCTTGTACTTGGTGGTTTTTTGGAAGAAACCGTTCTGGAAAAGGTTGAGGAAATCGGAAAAAAGCTTGACGATTTAAGAGGTTTCCTTGAAGACGTCTTCTTAACCGTTGAAGAGAGCATATTGCTCAAGGAAACTGACGAAATAGTTCAGCGTAAGCGTTTCGCCGAGTTGAAATCCCTCGATGAAGTTTAGGGTGTTCCTCCATAAAAAGGCATACGAGTTTCTAGAAGGGCTAAGCTCTGAACACAATAAAAGGATAGTTGACAAACTTAAATAGCTTGAAAATTTTCCAACAGTTAGACTTGACATTGTTAAAATCGCCGGTGAAGCAAACACCTTCAGGCTGCGCATAGGAAACTGCAGGGCACTTTTCAAAGTTTATGAACATGAAAAAATAATAGTTATTGCCAAAATAGACTTTAGAAAAAGAGTTTACCATTAAGAAAAGCCATTTTTGCGACGGATTCCACGATAAAAATAATCCCCGTGTGCTTGTTTGGTCACCCTACGCGCGCGTAGGCTACGTAGAACAGCCGTTACAAATATGGCGCGCGCATTTGGACGCTGTGAAAATGTTTAAACCCGTAGAAACTGCGTATTTTAGTTTAGGTCATCGCAATGTCTGAGGCTACATCGATACTTAAGGAGATAAGGGAGGAGCTGAAGGAGATAAAGCTATTATATAAGGAGCTTGTTGAAAGGCTTATACCAGTTGAGGAGCCTCTAAAAGACGAAAAGAAAGCCATTGAAAGCATTGACGAGGTTGCCGGCGAAAAAGAATTAATGGAAGCCTTAAGCTGACATGTTCAAAGTAGAAGCCAAGAAGAAGGTTAAATTCAATATTTTGGGGTAATCCCTTAAAAAAGGGGATAATTTATTTATTGGGGTAATGTTTATATTTGTGGGTTAAAGTAATAATCGGGGGATACTGTGGCTGTTGTTAAGGTTGATGAAAGAGGCAGAATGACTGTTCCTAAAGAGTTAGGCATCAGAGAAACTAAAGCCATAATCATACCTGCCGGCTCCTTTTTCGTTGCAATTCCCCTTCCGAAAGCGCCTCATGAAAGGGCAAAGGACTGGTTAATCACTTCAAAATCGAGAAAGGAACTGAAAATTTCAGCGGAAAAAGCAGCTGGAGAAGACGCTGTCAAAAGGGCAAAAAGGAGAAAACAGCTTTGATGATTGAAACTGACATTTTATATGCATATATCAAAGAAGACGGCTGGCTGAAGCCCACAGCAAACCATGTTATTTCAAGAATTACAAATGGAGAACTCGGCACAGTTTACGCTTCAAGAGAAAGCCTCCACGAAATATATTACGTTTCAAAAGAAGAAGGCGTTTCAGTAGACGAACTTATAGCCAGAACAGCTGCCCTAACCGCCATAAAAAACCTAACCTTTCTAGAAACTACCTACGAAATAGACCTCTTAGCCCTAACACTAATAAGGCAGTATAAAATCAACTCAATATTCGATGCTTATTACGCTGCAACCGCCCTAAACCAAATTCCAGACCACACAATACTCTCAACAGATCCAGTTTTCGAAACAATACCAGGAATAAAAAGAATAGATCCCCGCGAAACAAAATAAAAGAAAGCTTCAAACCTTGACAAAACCAAAAACCACAGGCTTAACATGCACACATTGCCAAGGGAATAAACTCATATATGCCATTAACCTTTTACTACTTTTGTGTTGACTCATGGTTATGCGCAAGTTTACCGTCATTTTAGAAGCTGCGGAGGAGGGCGGCTTCATAGTTAAATGCCTTGAGCTTCCCGTGGCCACCCAAGGTGAAACAAGAGAGGAAGCTATGGAAAACATTAAAGAAGCCATAGAAGGCTACTTGGAGGTTAAAGCAGAGCTTATGCGCGGTAAAGTCAAGGGAGAAAAGGCTGAAGTAGTTGTCGAAGCTCCCTCTACTCTCCTGGCGTAAACTTGTCAAAGTCTTAGTTAAAGCCGGCTTCAAACCTTCAAGACAAAAAGGAAGTCACCTTATCCTCGTAAAAGACGAGTACATCGTTCCAATCCCGAAACATAAAGAAATCAAAAGAGGTTTGCTGCTGGAAATAATAGCGGAAGCAGGAATGACCAAAGAAGAGTTCCTAAAGATCCTCGAAGAATTGTGATTTCGCGCCTGCGACCAAGTTAAGGCTAGTGTTAACTATACTTAAACGAAGCGATGATTAAAGGACGTTAGGCTAAAACATTTCCGTTTCTTAATGGCTTTAAGCTTCGAGCAAAGCTTGCGCGCCTAAACCAAATTCCAGATCACACAATACTCTCAACAGACACAGTCTTCGACGCAATACCAGGGATAAAAAGAATCGACCCTCGCGAATTAGAATAGACAAGCAATTTTGGCGCGTGCACTTGTCACATTGGTGAAGTTAATATCCCTGAATTTAAATTTTAGGTGAAGCATGCGCGTGCGCAGTAGTGGGAACATCATTTCTAGCAACATTTGCGCTATTGCTATACTCCATGTCATGAACCTTCAAAATAGAAATAGACTGTGCATCGCTGTGGAAAACTAACTGCCTTCGCAATAATGGCGTTAACTGTCACGGTTTTGAAAATATTTTCTTCACAGTTGAGAAAAATTTTTAAGGAATTTTCTCTGTAACTATGCTTATGTCTTCCGCCAGAATAATCGACTATATTTCTGAATGGGTCGGTAGAAGCATCGCTGTGGGCGTGGAGAGGGAGTTGAAGGTTCCTTGGAGGAAAGACAAGGCAATATCAATAATTGGTCCTCGCAGGGCTGGAAAAACCTACTATTTCTATCAACTCATAAGTAGTAATCGTGAGAATTCGCTTTACCTCAACTTTGAAGACACGCGGCTCTATGAAGTAGACTTTACGAGCATAAGGGATTTGGTGAGGGTTTACGTTGAGGTTTCGGGAAGAGAGCCCATAAACCTATTCTTCGATGAGATTCAGAATGTGAATGGTTGGGAGAAAGCTGTAAGGGAACTTCTGGACCTGCAACGGTACAACATTTTCGTGACGGGATCATCTTCGAAGCTTCTAAGCAGAGAAATAGCCACCCAGTTAAGGGGGAGGACCTTCTCTTACATACTCTTACCATTCAGCTTCAGAGAGTTTCTTAGGGCAAGAAATGCATCTTTTCAAGAGCCGTTGACAATGGACATGGCGGCGAAGATAAAAGCCCATTTGAGGGATTACCTGGAGTATGGCGGCTTTCCAGAGGTTGTTTTCGAAGAAAACGAGAAGGCAAGGGTTCTTAAAGAGTATTCCGACATGATTCTATTCAAAGATATTGTCGAAAGGCATAGCCTTAGAAACATAAGCCTTGCAAGATTCCTACTTTCATTTTTTCTCCAAAACTTTTCAAAGGAATTCAGCGTGAACAAGATACTTCTAACATCAGGGCTTAAAGGGTTCGGTAAGAACACCCTCTACAGTTATGCTGATAAAGTCCAGGATTCCATAGCCATATTCTTCCTAAACAGGTACTCGTCTAAAGTGTATCAAAGGGAGAGCTGGCCCAAAAAGGTTTACCTGTGCGATACAGGCTTATCGAAAGTTGCAAAATTCTCCGAAGACATGGGAAAACTCATGGAGAACACCGTCTTCCTAGAGTTGATGAGATCAACAAATAATAGACCTACGCTAGAAATCTACTACTGGAAAAACAATCAAAAAGGGGAAGTAGACTTCATTTTAAAGGAAGGCTTCAGAATAGAAGAACTGATACAAGTAACCTACGCCGCCGGAAAAGATGAAATCGACAAAAGAGAGGTCAACTCACTCCTAGAAGCTTCTAAAAAAACAGGCTGCACCAACCTTCTAATAATAACATGGGACTACGAAGACAAAGCAAAAATACAAAATAAAACAATTAACTTTACTCCCCTTTGGAAGTGGCTTATAACAACGCGCGCAGCCCAATAGCGAATTGGAATCAGAAACCTATACAATCTATACACAACAACTTTGATTTTTAACTTATTTACTGAAAGCTCGACAGAGCCTAGGAACTTTAAAATTGTCTCGTATGCATCAGCTCGAAACTTTTCAGCGTTAGCCGGGGCTAGACCACTTCTAACTTTGCCAGTGAAACACCACTAATTGAAGCGTTCCGCATCTTCCCTTAACATGTTGGTAAAGTATAATTTACCTAAATCTAAATTTCAGGTGCAACGCATTTATTTTTCAATTACTCAAAAGCTTGTTCTAAACGCTCTTTTAAACGAACGCCGTGCTTCTCATATGTAAGTCCAATAAACTTGTACTCTATTCTGCTTTCGTTGACGACTTGCCTTATGATTTTCAGTAGTTTCCTCTCCTGGTCATATTTTTCTAGCAGCTGTTTAAGCAAATCAATTTTCAAATCGACAAAGGCGAGAATTGAGATTATGTCCACCCTGTCTTTTACACCCTTTTCCGAGCGCCATCTTTGTTGTGCCGCTTGAGCCTTTAATATGAGAAGAACCTCTGGAACCGCCACTTTAAAGCCTTCAATTATGGAGTAAAGCTTCTCCTCGTAAACGACAGAGCATGGAAGGACAAGGTTGCACATGAACGGAGTGTAAATGTAAACCTCGACGTCCCCTATAACTGCTTCAAACTTCCGCAGGCGAATATTCCTTTTCAATGCAAAATTCTCTGCTGCAGTTCAAATTGAAGTTTGAAAAAATTCTCCTCATCAATGTACATGTCTATGTCCCTGCTTTTCAGTTTCTTAGCCCAGAAATAGACTCCCCAGCCGCCTATCAAAATAAAATCTGCAAGGTCCTTTAAATCAGCTAGAACCCTCCAAGACTTCTCAACAAACTCCTCCCGCCACACACTGTTCACCACAGGCTTAAACTCGGATAATCTCTAACTATATCCCTGAAATATGGGGAAGCTGCAGGTCCACCAATAGAGTATATATCCACATAGATCTGTGGTAAACACACCACGCCCTTCTGAGAAGTTCTAAAGAGATGATTGTCATCCGCATACAAGGCAAAAACGTTCGGGTTCGTTTTACGCGCCTTGCCCTTCACGTGGCTGAACCAAAAATCAAACTCATCCCTGTTGGAAACATAAAACCATAGTTGATCATACTCGGCTGGTCTTCGCCCTGAAACCAGCGCCCACGCGGAGAACCCGCTTAACACCACACTTTGAGGTAGACTCTTTTCAATTTCATCGATATGGTCAACTCTGAAGCATTGCCAAACGTCACGCTTAATATTACGCTCAGTAGCCCACAGATTCAAAAGCCTAGCAGGAGATAGGATCCTGACGCCGCTGCGGGTTGCCTCAACAGCCATAGCTTCCTCAAGCTTCTTAACTGTTTTATTAACCAAACCTATGGATAAACCGCACGCCAAAGCAACATCCACCTGCCTTACTGAGGAAACACCTCTAAAAGTGCAGAGAAGCAACTCTCGGTAGATCCTCTCAAACTTCCACATGTTGACTCCGGTCTAGTTTCACTTTTACAGAAAATAAGTATTTAAATATTTCACTAAATAGTGAAACTCAATTTGCCCAGAAAACAACACAAACGAAACGCACGCGCAATAACTTTACACGGTTAAAGTGAGATGTAAATCAAGCAAAAAGGCTGCATAGTGCATTGCGTCATCTATGTCTAGTTTGTTCTTCAAGGCTGTTTCAGTTGCCTTAACTTTTTCAGTTAATGATGTTGTGTAAATGTATAATGCCTTTTAAGAACCAAACCAAATAACCAGTTAAATTCAAAACACGCCGTTACATGCTCCGATCAACCTGATGTGCATACACTTATTTTTTAACGACAATGCTTTTTGTGGCAGGTTCTGGAAAGGCTTAAATGAAGGTTAATCCCACTTTAGTATGGTGGGAAAATGGGCGAGGTGCACCTTAAAATAGATTCTAAGGGGAGGCTCTACATTCCAGCAGACGTAAGAGAGCAAATAGGCGACATTGTAACGCTTAAGAAAACAAGAGAAGGTTTCTTAATAGTGTCTGGCAAGCCTCGAAACTTTATGGAAGAGTTTCGCAAAGTTATAGCCTCTGAACCTCCCAGAACAGGGGAACCGGAGAATTGGCCTCCTTCAAAAATGAAAAACGTTTGGAGCACAGCCTAAATTGATAGGATTAGACACCAACATCTTATGCTACGCGCTTGATCCCGCCTTTCCGGAACATGAAAAACTGAAGACCCTTCTATTGAATCTTTCTCCTGAAAACCAGATAGCCTTAAACCCCACGATAATACATGAAACCTACCATACCCTCGTCTTCGGCCAAAAATGGGTTCCAAGCGAAGCTGCAAAAAGGCTTAAAATGCTTCTTAAACACCCCCACATCGAATTTTTTAGTCAAACAAAGAAAACCTGCATCATCGCGCTTAGCCTAGCCAACCTGTATAAACTCGGAGGAAGGGACTCCCTGATGTTAGCAAACTTTCTAGCAAACAAAGTTCCAACAATCTACACCCACGACCGAGAACTCCTAGCCTTAAAGGAGATTTCCTGGAGAAACCATTACGTAACCTTTAAAGATCCCATAATCGAAAGATAACAACCGCGCACGGGCTTTAACAGTTTTTAAGGGTTGCCATGCCCTGGAAAAGATGCGTGTGAGGCGCTGTTCAATTTTGGCTGAAACCGCAAATACACTGGGCTTATGAAAAAACATATGAGGTTCGCATCACAATTTAACCATTATGTGGGTATAACCCCGATGGGGAACAATTTTGCAAGGTGAAAAATGTGGGTGGCGAAACGCCTGGTAAAAGCTTAATCGATGAGTTGCCTAAAGGGGTGAAAGAAAACCTTGCCGCCGGAGAGAATGTGGCCTGCTACCTTAAAACTTTCGATGTGGGTGAACTTCCCGAATATGCTATAATTACAGACAACCGCGTCATATATTTCAACGAAAAACATTTCGGCCGCTATGAATTCAAATCCATCCCTTTTCAGAAACTTCTTCAAATGAAGGCTCATAGAGGAGCCGTTGTTTGGGGTGAAATCTCCTTTAAAAGCGAAGACGGCTTCGAAGTTTCACTTAAAAGAGTTAACCGGGAAGAAATGGTTGGCTTTATAGAAACTTTGAAAAACGCTTACAACCGCATAGCCGTGGAGCCCATAACAATAAAACATGATAAAACCTTGATGGGAAGAGAAAACTGGGAGTTTAACAAGCCTGAAGAGGTTGTTTTCAGGCAGCAGCCCCTTGAACAGCCTAAACCAGCCGATGACCCTATAACTCAGCTGAAACTAAGGTTTGTGAGAGGAGAAATCTCTGAAGAAGAATACAGGGCTAAACTCCGCGTGTTACAGGAGAAATGACGGAAACATGCCTTAAAGCAAAATAAAACCTTTAAGCAGTGTGTGGCATGAAATACGAGGTTGAAGTCAAGTTTCAAAACGATTTCATAAAAGTTGAAGGCAACAGCATAGTTGTAGGATTAAAGTCTAAGCCGGAAAAAGGCAGGGCAAACATAGAGTTAATCAAAAAGCTTGCGAAACACTTCAAGGTGCATGCATCTCAGGTGAAAATCGTATCTGGCTTAACATCAAGAAAGAAAATTGTTGAAGTAATCGAAAAATAACAGCATACACGCGGTAAACATTTTAGCAAGGTTGAACGCGCGTTAGACGAATTGAAAGTCATGCGAAGGGAACCAAACCAGATAACCAGTTAAATTCAGAACCAGCCGTTACATGCTTCGGGCAACCTGCGCTTTACAAAAGTCACTTTTAGGTTGCAAAAGCGCTGCTGGTTTAAAAGTTGTGCGCAAAACTTATATTCGGCATTTTTTATGGAATGAATGGTGAAAATTATGGAATTAACCGTTAAAGTGGACAGGCAAGGTCGCACAGTTCTTCCAAAAGAGGTTAGACAAGCCATAGGAATAAACGGAAACGCTGAAATGGTTTGCAGAGTGGTGGGGAACAAAATTGTACTTGAAAGGTTCTCCATCGATTCAATTCGAAAAGCCTTTGAAGAGCTTGAGGAAATAGCTCCCAGCCTGGAATTAGACACGGTAAAGATTGAAGGAGAAGACAAATACATTGACAGGGAATACGCACTTCGCAAAATTGGGCTTTGAAGCACTAGTTGACGTTGGCATAATTGTCCTCGCCCATTTCAGAAACCCGGCACGCAGACATGCAGCTCAACTTTTGCTGGACGCCCTCACCTTTAAAAAGCGCGTCCTCATCCCAATAGCCGCCTACCTAGGCGCCTACATAATTATGACAAGATACCTGAAACTCAGAGGCGACCGTGTGGCTAAACCGCTGCTGAAAACCCTGTCCGTCGAATCTCCGGCATTCTATGGAAACCTCCCTAAAACAGTCGTTGAAAAAGCCTTGGCTTCAGCGTCAACGCTAAACATATCTTCATGGGACAGCTACCTAATAGAACTAGCCAAAGAACTTGGAATCAAAAAAATATACACAATAGACGAAGAACTGAAAAAGAAAATAAAAGACGTGGAAATTACAAACCCAATTCCCCAAAACGTTATGAAAGAATACCATCAATACATACGAGAAAAAACGAATTGAAGCGCATGCAACCATCAAAGTGCATGCATCTCAGGTGAGAATCCTATTGAAGCCTCTTCCATCACAAGGCGAGGATTTCGGCTCCTTAAAAATCGTTTTTAAGGGAAAACTTCAAGGCCTCTATTACAAGAGGCTAGAAAAGAAGAGTTTGAAAGAGAAAAGGAGTTGGTGAAACATGCCGGAGCGGTTAA
>JAWCNE010000050.1:0-9486 GCA_038849025.1 Bathyarchaeia archaeon | reverse complement strand
AGATATTCCTGTAAATTCAACCTCAATTCTTTCTTCAGTTGCAGGCTTAAAATTGCAGTATATGCTATAAGCTCTATTTTCGTGAGTAGGCGGGGGTATTTGATTTGGAAAATCTGTTCCATAGTTTAACCTGACATAATGCCCTTGATTTGTCGTTCCTGAAGTATAGCCTAAATAAGCATAACCATTTCCTGATTCAGACCAAGCAACAAGCAGGTATTCGGTGTTCGCCCTGAGCATGGGTTTGGGCGCTGGAAAATTGAACGTAACCCAAGATGCACCAACAGCAACTGAAATTTCCTCGGTTTGAGCAACTAAAGTTAGGTTGTTGTGTAAATAAATCGCACATTTCATTCTCTTAGAGTTTGAGGTCATACGAATATAAGCGACAATGTTCTGTGCTTCACCATCCTTTGCAGGGACGAAAAGTGAACCAACAATTGTGTTTTCAGTGTTGCGGCGGTTGTTCGGTGCTCCAACCGCTGTATTTCCGAAACTTTCTATATTTTCGGAAAGGGCGGAAGGATAGCTTCGGAACCACATATATACGCCATTTTCACTTTGCAGGTCATTTAATGTTCCTGAAACGAGTGTCGTACCGCCTATTAGGGTATAGGCTGATGGATTGTAGCTGAGAGTTGCGATTTCCTCTCTAAAGGTTTCATAAAGGTCATCTATAAGCTTCGTATCTGTGTATGAACCACCAGTTTTGCTTCCGACTAAAATGGAAAATTCTTTTTGAGCTGTAAACCACTGAGAACGGGTTATACGCGTAGCATTTGTAACACTTATCGTTTCTTGAATTCTTTCTAAATCTAATTGATTCATCTGATAGCTCCAAAGCACAATGTTCGCAACAATTATTACTATTAGAACTAAGCTTAGCATAACCACTATGACGTTGCTTACGCCCTTTTTGTTGGTTTTAAGGCATTTAAGGCGCTTTATAATAGTCTCCAACATGGGTCCCCCTCGTTGTCACAATTTCCAAATGATATAAGCCGCCTTCTTTCCAGTTGTAGGTTAAGTTAAGCCATCCATGTTCGCCTATTTCCAAGTTTAGAGTTGGCAAGGGTTGGCGTCTGTGGTTTATATACACGTCGGATACGCGAACATTTACTTTTCCGACATTACGAAGGTAAACGCTTATCTGGTTTGTGCCAGTTACATTGTTGAACCATACGTCTTCTATGATTAGGCGTTCCCCCATGGTTTCCCGAAGGTTTGTTGTTATCACATAGGTGGCTGTCGCAGCAATGGACATGGCAGCTACGGCGACAACCATAAGCAGAAGATTGCTTAAGACTGGGGTTATAGCCCGCTTATCACAGAAAACTCTTAAAAACTGCCTTTTCATGATGTTCACCTCATAGGAAGAGTTTTAGGGCTAAATATCCACAGAGCATTAGCACTAAACTGTGTTTTAAACCAGCGTTCACTGTTCCCTCGCCCATCTTTCCTGCAACCAAACCGCCGAAAAAGGCTTGAATAACTGTCATGTGAAAGAACAGCCGTTTCATTTCCGCCGGTGCCATTATAGCTGTTCCAAGCAGCGGCAAACCCTCTATATCTACGAAGAAAGATTTGAAAAGCAGTATAATGGTGAATATGAAGACGAAGAAGGCTACATAAATTATTGCAATGTAAGGGCGTGTTCGGTTGCGGCGTTCCCTATGGAGCATAAGGGTTGACTGGACAAACTTGCCCATAGGATCAAAAATCTTTTCCACACGCCCGCCTGAACGGTTAGCCTCAATTATCAGCGGCACGGTTCTCTGCACAAGCACAGTGTCAACTCGTTTAGCAAAGGCCACTAAAGCCTCCTCAAGGGTCATTCCCCAAGAAATCTGTACATTCATCTTTTTCAACTCCGTTGTTAATGGACCATAATTCCTTTTTGAAGCCTCTTCCAAAGCGCGGGGCAAGGTCATACCAGTTTCCTGAGCTTGAACTATACTTCTGAAAAGGTCTGGCAAATGCTCGTCTACAGCTTTTTTC
The DNA here is from genome assembly GCA_038849025.1 of Bathyarchaeia archaeon. Taxonomy (GTDB): domain Archaea; phylum Thermoproteota; class Bathyarchaeia; order Bathyarchaeales; family Bathycorpusculaceae; genus WUQU01. Next base: position 7,488 of record JAWCNE010000050.1, on the reverse strand, counting down.
CACCTGTATTCAAGGTAGTTTAAAACTGTTGGAGGGATGAAGGCGGCTATCACAGCGAAAAACATGAACTCGTCGAAAGTCGTGGTTCCCCAAGCCGTTAAAAAGCCTAAGACTATTATGGCGACAGCTAACAAGGCTGAGGCAATCCACGTGATGTGCTTCACAGATTTTTCTATTTTAGGCATTTTCCCTTACCACTTAGGCGAAACCGCATCTAAGATTATGAGGAACATTATGGAACCCAAAGGTATCACCATGTAAGTGAGGAGGCTGAGCAGAAGCTCGGGGGTTAGAAACCATAGGGTTCCGCCGCCCATCATGGCCATAACTGCAAGCATAATAATGAGGAGAAGGGGTCCGGTGACAAGCAGAGCTACGTAAAACTCTGAAAGGATGGATAACGTGTCGGAAAACTTGCGTAGGCTCATCCTCTTTAATTTCATGTGCTGCTTGGATTTTTCCCGAAGATAGGCGGATAGGTTGCTTCCAGAATGTATAGTTGAGATAAATCCTTCAAGCATTTCGCGAAACTTTTCTGAAGATGTCCGCTTTGAAGCATGCTCCAAGGCAGAAATTATATCTGAACCAAATAGGTTCACATCCCGAATAATGTTTTTTGCTTCGTTAGAAACTGTTAACGGCATTGGAAGGTTTGAGAGAGAGTAGAAAATTTTCTCTGGAGAAACTCCTGCGCTTGCAAGAATAGCCATATAGCCGCTTGTGAAGGCGAGTTCGTCTTCAAGCTCCCTCCGAAGCTTATCGGCGCGGTAAACTGGGTAAAGATAAAAGCCAAAAACGGAGAAAGCTGTTGCAAATAGGCCACCGCCTAAACCGAAGAGCACCGCGGAGAAAAGGGGCAAATGAAAAACATAGAAAAGCAAGCATGGAACAAAAGCAAAGGTTACCACTGAAACTAGAACCGTGGTGAAAAACGCTAGGCTAAGGTAAACTCTGAAATTAGTTTTAAGCCCTGCCCTTTGCAAGTGCAAATCTAAATCTTGAAAAAGAGGCAGAAAACGGTCAATTTTCCCGCCAATAAGACTATACGCTAAGGATTGAGGGGACATGGGAGGTTTAGACACGTCTTCAGAAACCTTTTCACGTTTATTCTTATGATGTAGCTGCTTAAACTTTGAAGTGAAATTTTTGTAGACACGTTTTACAGTGGCTGAAAACTTGCTGTTTTTCATTTTGATTCCATCCTCGCTTTCTGAAAAACACGATCTGGGTTGGCGTAGTACTCGCGGATCACGTTTGCTACATCTACGTGTCGGCGGATGCCCTTACGAACCATCCATTCTAGAACTGTTTTTCTGCGTTGCAACTCCCGTCTGAGCTCGTCTTTGCTGATTCCCAATTTTTTCATATGTTCTTCCAGAAGACCACTGTGCCCTACATATTCGAAAACGTCTTCTTTTGGTTTCCACCTGAAAACTTCTTCGGTTAGAATGTTCTTGGAGGAGTCAAGCCCAGTAATTTCCGTCACTGTAACCGTTCTCCGTGCGGGTCTTCCTTCTATTTCGGTCCGCGTCATGACCATTATGACGTCGGTCATGGCTATGAGGGGCTTTGGAATATTCATGGGCTCAGATTCTAGGCGGCTTATTACAGATTCCACGGATTCAGCGTGAATTGTGGACATTCCTAGGTGGCCTGTTGCCATGGCTTGAAAAAGCGTGTAGGCTTCTTCCCCTCGGACTTCCCCAACAATAATGTAGTCAGGCCTCTGCCTTACAGCTGCCTTTAATAAATCAAAGAGGGTTATGCTGCCGCTTCCCTTTTCCTCATGTCCGAAGCTGAGCCTAACAACTGATGGAACCCAGTTCTCGTGAGGTAAGTTAAGCTCTTGAGTGTCTTCTACGCTTACTATTTTCATTTCGGGTTTTATAAACATGGATAAACAGTTTAGCATGGTTGTCTTTCCGCATGCTATGCCCCCAGCCACCATTATGGAAGCTCTGTTCTCTATAACGTACCATAGATAGGCGGCCATTTCAGAAGAAAGCGTGTTGAAGGCTATAAGATCCGAAATGGTTAGGGGGTCCACCCTGAAACGGCGTATTGTGAATGTCGAGCCTCTTCGGGTAACTTCATTCCCATAGGTTAATTGTATGCGACTTCCATCTGGAAGAGAAGCGTCCAGAATTGGAGCCGCAATGGAAATGTTTTTACCCGCTAAATATGCCAACCGGATTATGAAGGAGTTTAGTTCAGCTTCATCCTTAAAAATAATGTTTGTTGGCAGCGACTCGTACAATCTGTGCCAAACGTAAATGGGTATGTTTACGCCATCGGCAGATATATCCTCGATTAAATGATCCTTCATTAACGGATCTATTTTTCCATAGCCTATGAAATCCCTTGTTATATAGTATAATAGTTTGTCAATGGATTCCGGCGGAATTTTAATGCGGTACTTTTTGATGATTTCCGCCGTTTTTTGTTTCAAGTAGTTTTCAGCTTTTTCTTTGGTTTCTATTTCTTTTAAGCTTACGTCTATTTCTTCCATGAGCAGAGTTTTTATCTCTTTTAAGTGTTCTTCCTCTTCTTTCTGCATTGTTGGTTCTATGACTTCGTATAGGGTTTTCTGGGTGTGGGGGTCTTTAACTATTGCTGCGTAGACGTAGGGCTCTTTTATGGGGTAGACTTCTCTGAAAACAGCTGTTTTTCTGCCTTTCTCTTCAAGGATTATTCCTATTTCTGTCTTCTCTGTGGCTTTCTGGGTTTTCGGCATTTTTTTCCCTTTTAGGGTTTACGCTATATTTCAAACAAATATAATATCGCAAGTCTTAATAAGCTATATGAACGCCTAATACTGAACACCTAAAAGCAAAGAATTTAAAAAACAGCTACACAAAATAGCTGCCTTTATGTTACTTGTACCTTGCCTTTCGCTTTTCCCTCTTCTTTTTCTGCCGACGCATCCTTTTCTTTTTCCATTTAGCCCGGATTTTCTACACACTCCACAAAGGCTTATTCTATGGTTGCATGCCTACGCCTTAAGTCTTCCTCAGTTCTCCCCAAGCGGTGCATCAGCTCCACGATTAAGCCGTCCAAAAACACCATGCAGTTGTTTTCAAAAATGCTTCCCAACGGAGTCAAGGGTTCTCGCTCGCCCATAAGTTGCCTGGCCAAATAATCTTCTTCTCTAGGCCAACCCGCCTTAGTCCTTCCCTTAATTGTCACAACTAGATCAGCTATTTGGCCAAGAGGGGACTCTGGGAAAGATGTTATAGCAATTACAGTTGCGCCTATTTCCTTTGCAGCGGCGCTTGCTGTCAAAACCATCTTTGTGGCTCCCGTTCCTGAAATAGCAATTAACAAGTCTCCTTTTTCAGCAGCTGGCGTAATAGTTTCGCCTAGAAAGTAAACATTAAAGCCCAAATTCATTAAGCGCAGGGCAAAGGCTCTGCCCACAAATCCGCTTCTTCCCATGCCGACCACAAAAATTTTCTTGTTCTTCGCCCCAAGCAACAGTTGGAGGAAGCGTTCAACTTCATTCATGTTGAGCTCTTCGATGGAGCTTTTAATCCCTGAAATGATTTCCTCCGCCGCAGCTTTTAACCATTTCAAACTTTTCAGCTCCGCGAAACCCATTACACATACGTCTATGTTAAAAGCCTTACGGTTAAATTAACCCCAGAAAAACCTCCTCTAAACGGGGGATATGCACATATACGCGCATGTAGATTGCGGCGGCTAAAATGCCTATAATTATGGCTGCAAGGACGAAGTCTCCCCTGTGCATTTTTAAGGCATAGAGGTTTGTACGTTTTTTCGTTGCGCCCCATGCGCGGGATTCCATGGCTTCTGCCAATTCTAAACTTCTACGTATAGCGCTCACTATTAATGGTATAAGGATTGGTATGTAGTTTCTAATTCTTTTTAGGAAGTTTCCCTTTTCAAGCTCTAAGCCTCTTGCCTTTTGGGCGTCCATAATTGTTTGGGCTTCTTCAGCTAATACGGGAACAAAGCGCACGGCTGTTGTAAAAGCAAAGCAAAACTCATAAGGCACACGTGTCTGTTCGAGCGCCAAACCCAAATGATCAGGCGAAGTTGTCAAGAAGAATATGGAGAAGGATTCGACAAGCACCAGAAAACGAAGCGTCATAGCTAAAGCGTACTCCAAAGCTGAAAATGTAACCAAATAGCCTGCGTTTATAAAGGAAAAAATGAAGTTTGTTAGGAAAATTATCGAGGCTAGAAAAACTGCGCCTCTCATGGAACGCGCCCACTCCCGTTTAACCCCAGCTATGAGTACAAAGGGAATTTGGATTATGAAAAGCACTGCCAGGGGTAAGAGTTCCCAGAAAAGGATTGCAATTATGAATATGGCGCAAGCGTAAACAAATTTTATTCTCGGATCTAAGTTGTGAATGGGAGATGTAACCTTTCTAAATCTGAGCCCATCAAACACGCTCATTTATTAGGATCTCCTTAAGGCTTTGAGGAGTATTTCTTGGGCTTCATAAACATCTATAACTTCTTTTGGAAACCCCAAGTCAGATATTTGGATGAAGATTTGGGCTATTTGTGGTGGAATAATGGATGCCTGGGTTAAGGTTTCTGGGTTTGTAAGCACTTTTCTGGCTTCGCCGTCTGCAACGATTTTTCCCCCACGCATCAGCAGAACTCTTGGGTTGCATTCAGCCACAAATTCCACGTCGTGAGTTACTATTACCACGGTTTTTCCTTGTTCTTTCATTTGCAGAATGAATTGGCGGAGCTTCTCTTTTTGCTGGTAGTCCTGCCCTATGGTCGGCTCGTCAAGTATCAGTATTTCGGGATCCCACGCGAGAACCGAGGCTAAAGCTACGCGTTTTCTTTCTCCACCGCTAAGCATAAAAGGCGAAGTTTTCCTATACGCTGTCAAGCCTAAAAGGTTTAAGGCCCACGTCACCCGCTTTTCTATGATTTCGCTGCTGAAGCCGAAGTTTTTGAGGGCGAAGGCTATTTCCTCTTCTACGGTTTCGCTGAAGAGCTGGTGGTCTGGGTTTTGGAACACGAAGCCAACTTTTCGGGCTAGGGTAGCCACACTTACCTTTGTTGTTTCCACACCCTCTACGAGCACTTTTCCCCTCGTGGGTTTTAGCAATCCATTAAAATGTTTCACTAGGGTTGTTTTTCCAGCCCCGTTTTCTCCCATTATGGCTATAAATTCTCCATTCTGGATCGTTAGGGAAACCCCTTTTAGGGCTTCAACGCCGCTTGGATAGGTGAAGTAAAGGTCTTGGACTTCAATCATCCGCCTCTTAGGGCCCCCCTTATTTTTTCAGCCAACTCTTCAGAAGATAAGGGAATTTTTCCTCCAAGTTTTATTCCGCCAGCCTTAAGCATTTGGTAGAGGCGTGTCGCCTTCGGTATTCCAACCCCGATTAAGCGGGCTTCTTCAGAGTTTAGAATTTCATGGGGTTCGCCGTCTAACGCGACTTTTCCGTCGTCCATTATTATGATGTGGTCTGCGTATTTGGCTGTTAAATCCAGCCTATGCTCCACAAGCACAGTGGTTATTCCAAGCTTTCTGTTAAGTTCGCTGATTACTTCGAATATTTTTTTGGCTCCTAGGGGGTCTAGGAAGGATGTGGGTTCGTCTAGGACTATGACTTCTGGCTGCATGGCAAGTACGGAGGCTATGGCTACGCGCTGTTGCTGTCCGCCGGAAAGCTCGTGAGGTGCCCGCTCTCTTAAATCGTATATGCCTGTCAACTCAAGCGCCCAGTCAACTCTTTTGCGCATTTCCTCTCTTGGAACTCCGAGGTTTTCCAGTCCGAAAGCTACGTCTTTTTCTACGGATAGGGCAAAAAGCTGGTTTTCCGGGTTTTGAAAAACGAGGCCTACGTGGGTTGCAAGTTCAAATATGGGGTGTTCTGGAACTTTTAGGCCTGCAACGGTTATTTCTCCTTCCAATTTGCCTTGGTAAAAGTGGGGGATTAACCCGTTGAAGCATCTGCAGAGGGTTGTTTTTCCGCATCCGCTTGGGCCTGTGATGAGGACGAATTCGCCTTTTTCTATTTTTATGGAGACATCTTTAATTGAGGGTTTTTCGGCGCCTGGATAAGTGTATGTTAGGTTTGTTGTTTCAATTATTGCCATGTTTGGGGTTCCCCCACGCGTTAAGCCAGAATTTTCATTTAAGAGTAGCTACCTAAATTTGAGTCTTTGGTATTTTTTCCTTCAAAAGTTTTAAACATCGTTTAAGTCCAGCTTCAATTTCGCCTACGCCGTTTACGCCGGCGGCTGTGGAGTGGCCTCCTCCCATTCCTTTAAGGTATTCGCCTAGGGGTTTTGCTATGTCTTTGCCTAGGTGGATTCCTGTTTTTTCGTGGAATTCTTTTGTGCAGCGGAGGCTTATTTCCAAAGTTTCGTTTCGCTGTCCTGCTACGGCTGCCACGTGGGCGCCTAGATCTATTATGGCGCGGGCTGCCGAAGCTTGATAGGCACTTACATGGGACAGAGCAATTATCCATTCGCCTGTTTTGAAGAGTTTGGCTCTTCTGCAAGCCTTTAATCTTGCAACCCTTTCGGAGAAGTCCATGGGTATGGAGAGTATTGAAAGGGCTTCTTGGGCGTTTACGCCTGTGTCGATTAGTTCTGCTATGGTTTTTAGGGTTGACGAGTTGGCGAGGACGAAGTGGCGGGTGTCGAAGGCTATGCCTAGGAACAGCGCCTTAGCCTCGTTTTCTTCGATTTTTGTGTTTGTTTGCTTGTAGAAGCGGTAGATTATTTCGCATGTTGATGAGGCGTTTTCGTCGGTTATGCAAAGTTTGGCCATCTTCTCTGTTTCCGGATGGGCTGCGTGGTGATCCACTACTATTATTGGGGCTTTTGAGGCTTTTACTTTTTCAGCGAGGTTGTCCAACTGTTGTATAGTGTTCGTGTCTAAAAGTATCATTAGGTCTGCGTTTTCTATGTTTGGGTTTATTTCAACTTTTATGGGCAAGTATTTTAAAATGTGTTTGGATAGTCGGCTTATTCCTTGGGCTGCGCCGATTTCCACTTTTGTTTGGGGCCTATGCCTTTTTATTAGGGTTAATAGGGCGTAGGCTGAGCATACGGCGTCTGGGTCGGCGTTATGGTGGCATAATAGTACGATAAGCTGGGCATTTTGCTCATCTATGATTTTTGTTATATCTGTGAATGACATTTTAGTTCCCTCAAATATTTTTCGGCTGAGGTGAAGGCTTGTTTTACGGCTTCGTCTGCAAGGGCTTGGGCGTCGATGTTTCGCATTAGCGGCGAAAGGGTCAATTCCACTTCTATGCTTAGGGTTAAGGGTTTTTCAGCTTCTGTTTCAACGGTTATGTTTAATGTTTCCACGCGTTTTGCCGGAACTTTTGAGAGGACGTGTTTTCTGGCGGCTTCTTCGGCTATGGTGCAGAGGTTTTCCAGCTGTTCTGGGGTTAGCTCTGGCAGGCCTATTTCTTCCACTTTTCCACCAGGGCTTAGGCGGAAGGTCTATGCTATGGTTGGGGGCTGGAGACTGGGGTT
>JAWCNE010000049.1:0-9707 GCA_038849025.1 Bathyarchaeia archaeon | reverse complement strand
TGTAAAACAACCGATGCTCTTCGTTTTTGGTGATAGAGCAACAACAGAGTTTGACGGCATAAAAATAAATGTTGAAGAAATAGCCATAAACGTTGCAAAGGAATGGTTTAAGAAAAATATGCGCTTTGTAGACCCTGACAAACATGTAAAATATCAAGTGGAACTTAAGCCAGGCTCAGCGGGATTAGTTGACATTTTCAAGCGTAAGGGGAAAGTTTTAGGAGCTAACGACACATCCGCCGCCGTCGGTTACGCACCCATGACAAGAACCGAGAAAATAGTGTTAAAAACAGAACAATTCCTGAACTCAAGGGAATTTAAGCAGCACCACCCAGAGTCCGGCGAGGACATAAAGGTCATGGGTTCAAGGAACAATAATGATTTAAACTTAACCATCTCAATGGCTTTTGTGGATCGCTTCATAAGCAGCGAAGAAGACTACTTCGAGAAGAAGGCGAAGATTCTTGAGGAAATCAATAGGTTTGTTGCAGCAAACACGGACTTTGAAAAAACAAACATCCAATTGAACACGCTGGACGTTCGCGGCAGAGGAATAGATGGAGTATATTTAACCGTTTTGGGAACTAGCGCAGACAGTGGAGACTCTGGGCAAGTGGGCAGAGGAAACCGTGTAAACGGTTTGATATCTCTAAATAGACCATTCTGTTCAGAAGCTGCCGCTGGCAAAAACCCCGTAAGCCATGTCGGAAAAATATACAACGTTCTCACGTTCAGGGTGGCACAACACGTCTACGAGCAAGTACCAGAACTTGAGGAGGTCTACATATGGCTTTTAAGCGAAATTGGGCGCCCAATAGATCAGCCGGCAATTGCCGCAGCACAGGTCGTTATGGAGGAAAACAGTTCGCTAGATAAAGTAAAGAGTAAGATTGAGGCTGTGCTGGAATATGAACTTGAAAACATCGACAAGTTCTGCATGGAACTGGCCCAAGGAAAAATTTCAATCTGCTAACCCTAATCTAATCAAATTTTGAGCTTACAATTTTATGTTTAAAACACTTAAATTATGGTTATCAGAACTTTAGGAAGTGAGGAGAATCATATTGACAATATCTGACGAAAAGCTGCCCATCTCTGAATTCTACAAAGTAGTAGACTACATCACAATTTTTAAGAGTGAAAAATGGTGGGAAGCAATAGTAATTTTCGAATCCTTTGGGAGGCGCTCTATTGGATTGTATCTTTGGCAAAAAAAGGATGGCGTTTGGAAAAGGAAGCATAAGTTTAATGTGAGAAACATGGAGGAGTGGAATAGGCTTAAGGATGCCATAGAAAAGCTCGCTCCAAAGTTATCGCAGAAGTAACCTAATTTAAAAGCGGCAGGAAACGTTCTTATCTATTCTAGTTATCTAATTAAAAACAATTTTATAATTTGAAAATTAAATTTTAACCGTGGAAGAAATGCATAGCAAATTTAAAAATGTTTTAGAGAAAATTGTTGGCGAAAAAGTGATAGGCCCAGCTCCAACGTTTTCTGTTTTGCATGTCCTTCGCACTTTGGAGTTAGTTTCCGAAAAACCAGTTGGGCGGGGTAAACTTGCAGAGGAGCTGGGAATAGGAGAGGGTGTTGTGCGCACTATCATCAGTAGGTTAAAGAGGGCTGGAATTATCTCGACTTCTAGGGCAGGATGTCAACTAACTGTTAAAGGACTACAACTTTTTAATGAGTATAGAAGAACTTTTGGAAAACGAGCTAAATTAGATGAAGCCGGACTTATGCCATCACCATTCAACTCTGCCATACTAGCTAAAAATTGTGGAAACAAGGTTAAATCAGGTATAGAACAGCGGGACGCTGCAGTTAAAGTGGGCGCAAATGGTGCCACTACTATAATTTTTAAGAGTGGGCGATTAGTTATTCCAGCAGTCTGCGATGATCTTTCAAAGGATTATCCAAAGATTGCCGAGAGGCTAGTTGCACTTTTAAAGCCAGAGGAAAACGATGTTATTGTGGTCGCCGGTGCTGATACATTAGAATTGGCTGAATATGGAGCCACAGCCGCAGTATGGACACTTTTTGAAGATTGTTAATATGTGTATTTGTCTCCTCCCGCCAATATGCGTTCCAAAGCCATATTAAAGTTGATCATCCCTTCATTTGTTTTTGCCGAAACTGGAATAAGAAGGAATTTTAAACCAAGCTGATAAATAGCCTTCATCATGTTTCTGCTTAGGAGGCGCTTTGTTCCTTCAAGCTTTTGTTCGATGGCTGTCTCCAAGGCTTTTGGATCTGCTGACCAGTCTACAATTTTGTTGACGTCTTCCTCTGAAAGTAAGTCGCATTTTGAAAGTACGTGCACTTGAGGTAATAGAAAGCGGTTGTAGACGGCTGCCGAGAGGAACAAGTTGGAAACATAATTTAGCGGGTTTAGCGAGAAGACGGCGTCGAAGAGGTAGACTATGGCTTTTGGCTCTTTAGTGAGTTCGCTGGCTATGTAAGGTCCACTTGCCCTAAAGGCAAAAAGTTCCATCTGTCCGGGCGTATCTACTAAAACTATGTCTGATTTTAAATCCTCCACGTCCTTTGAAATATTTTCAATCTCATCAGCAAGAAGGTCTGCAGCCATTATTAATGCGCCGTTGGGTCCCAAACCGTACTCTTCCATAATTTTGTCTACGCTTATATAGTCGCGGGCGTCTATGTCAGGCGAATAAGGCAGTGTCAAGGCTCCTGGATCCAAATTCACTATGGCGACGTCTTGTTTTGAAAGCTTCAACCACTCGCTGAAGGATGCTGTTAGAAGAGACTTTCCAGAGCCGGCTGTTCCAATTATGAACACAATAAACATTTCGTCCACTTATTATGCCGATTTACTTCAATAACTCGTGTTCGATGGTAAAAGCTTTTTCTGCAATGCTGGAATTTCTTGGAGTTTTTGACTCCCTATTTCTTTAACCTTTTGACTAGAAATTAGAGATATTATAATGCCTATACAGACAATAGCTATTACAATTATTAGGAGTGCAATAAAGTAGATTGGCAGAACCGTTACGGTAACTATTGGGCTATCAGATCCAGCATAATTATCGTTTCCAGACCAGCTTGCACGAATATAACATGCCCCCGCATGGTTAAGGCTTAGGGTACATGCGAATTGACCATCGAAATTGGTGCTTGTTATATTTTCAATAGTCCATGGAGAACTACCCATTTTGATATAAATCGTTATTTTTGCGTCAGGCAATTTTGGCGTAAGTTGTCCAGAAAGAGTTATTGTGTTTCCTTGCATGGTGAAAGTTGACGAGACAGATAAGGATAAGTTTGAATATTTCAATGTCGCGTAGCTTGCGGATATTTGACCTGGTGACCACTGCTCACATTTTTCAAGCGTGACAACTATGGGATTTTCAACGATTAGGTCTTGCGGGCATTCTCCAACCTTCCATCCCGCTCTCCAATCTCCACCAGTGCATTCTGCAATGTAATATCTGATGCCATTATAGTCCACACAATAAATTGTCCTTGCATGGCGTGGCGGAGTAGGAAGGTTAACACCCACATTCATGTGCGCTTTATTTTTATAGTATAGGAGAACAACGTTGAGACCTCCAGCCTTCATAATTGAAGCTGCCACGTAGCTAAGTAGGTCGCAATCGCCTTTGTTCTCCACTATTGTTTCTATCGGGTATTTGGCTGTTGCTGTTACTTCGTAAGGTATTTGATGAGTAATCATTAAAACTCCGTTTGCAAAATCTTCATAATCGCCTTGATAGATTTCCCAAAGTTTTTCGGCAACTGGCTTCAGCGCTTGCGGCGTAACAAATTTTGGGAAATCTTCTTCTGAAACTTGCTTATGACTCCGCTCAACATAGTATTCGTAAAGTGATTGTGTAACAACAACATTCAACTTGTACTGCCTTGTACCGTTTGGACGATCCATAAGATTATATGTGCGAGTATAATTTTCCGATATGCTAGAATGAACCGTGCAGTAAAATGCTAAAAGAATAAGTATCGCCATAAAGGCTTTTGAAAGTTTTTTCATTCTCCTTCTTGATAATTATTGGTAAGGACTCTTTTATTGATTTTATGAAATAATAATTAATTAATAAGGTGTGTATGGTTGCTTCGGAGAACCCGGATTTTCAATCATCTACAAGCAGTATGCATCAGCGTCTAGCCTGCCCATCATCGCAACCAATAAACTCTGATTCCTATTCCTTAAGTTTAACTTTTCCGCCTTTTTCTCTTATCAGCTCTGAAAGCTGAATTATGGCTTTTCCAATGCGGTCCTTGGCGGTTTTAGAGTCCTTAGCCGTTGTTGATAAGTGGATTTCTATGTGAGGTTTTTTCTCGGCTCCTCTTGGATGAGATTTTATGTAAACGTATGGGTTGTTATGCATTGCAATATCAATTAATGGGGCTAGAGCTGACTCCATTATTTTATCTGCGTATATGCTAGTTTCAAAAAATGTTACATCCCCAGCCTCTTTCCTAAGCATGTAAACGATATAATTATCGAAAATAGCTTCCATTTCAGATGGAACGCCCGGCAATGCAATTAAATCTGTGCTACCTATTCTGACAAAAACTCCCGGTGCTGTGCCAACAGGGTTGGGCAGTGGTTCTGATCCTTCTGGAAGTTTTGCCATTTTAATCCTATGTGGCGTCATTTCAACAGCATCGATCTTTCCAGCCTTGGCGTACTCATCATACTTTTTCTTAACCATATCCAAAGCTTTTTCGTTAAGCTCTAGCTTGCGGTTTATGGCTTTTGCAATCCCTTCTAATGTTTTGTCGTCAAAAGTTGGCCCCAATCCCCCTGTTGTAATTATGAAGCGAGGTTTCCGCTCCAAGGCTTCGCGCACAGCACGCGCAATTTCATCAACATCATCACCAACAACAGTTATCCTTGTAACAGTTATCCCTAATGATGTGGAACGTTTGGCAAGCCATTGGGCGTTTGTGTTTAACGTCTTTCCAATCAATAGTTCGTTACCAACGCAAATAATTTCCATCTGCACATTCATTTTTACACCTCTTATAGCATAATTTTAGGATGAGTTTCATTCTTTTATGCTGTTTGCTAAAAAGCTTTAAGGCATGGAATTTTTGCAGTTTATTTCTTTTTGCTACTTAGCCACCATTTCAAGTATTCCTTTCTCCGCCTTTCCTTCTCATCCTCTTCGCTCTCAACCGGAGGACGCAATTTTTCCCTAAGCTCTATAAGTTCTTGCTGCGTCACAGAAAGCCCACAGCTTTGACAAACATAATGTTTGGTGGCTATTATGTAGCGCATTTCTCCTCCGCATTCTGGACAGTACGGCACTCTAATCACTTTCTGCATTAAGAAGGGGTGGGCCTTAAGAAATAGCTTTCGATAAAGAAATTGTCATCCTCAATAAGCTTTCAATAAAGAGGAATTAGATATTTGCTTTTGTTCCTAGCCATTGATTACAAAATGGTTAAACAAAAAGCTTGAAACATATTAAATAACGTTTGACTAATCCGGTTCACGTTATAAAGTTCACTAACCCGGCATCTTTTGCTAGCTTAACGGCCCTGTCCATCTCGTCCCTTGTTAGTCTTCGCCGGAGTTCTGGGATTTCGTATGCTCGCCATTCCGGCCGGTACTGGAACATTACGTTTACTCTGGTTTCTCCGCCGAGGTTTTTGGCTATCCAGTTTAGTATGGGCTTTGTGCAGCATTCAAGATGGCCTGGCAAGACTAGAACGCGTATTATGAGTTCGCCATATTCTTTGGCGATTAAATGGTTTTGGGTGCACACTTCCCAATATTTTGGAGCCTCTGAAATTCGCTCAGCGCAGTCTCCTGGTCCATACTTAAAGTCGAGAAGGTAGACGTCAGAGAAGCTTGCCAGAAGCTGGGCTGTTTCTTTACTGTAATAGCTGTTTGAGTTCCAAACAACTGGAATGTTCATATTTACATGTTTGAATGTTTCAAGCCATTGTTCCAGCCACGGTGTTGGCTCTCCGCCGACAAGGTTTGCGTTTCTACATCCACCCCTTCTTAAGTCTTCAACTTCATCCGCCAACTTTTCGGGCTTGTATGGGACTCCATTTTCAATCCATTGGGATATTGTCCAGTTTTGGCAGTGTTTGCATCGCATGGTGCATCCCATGGTGAATATGGTTCCCGAGGGCACGAGCTCTGGCTCTTCGCCCATATGTTCGAAAATGCTTGAAACCGTTATGGTGTTTCCACATTTGCAGAAGCCCCGTTCACCTTTAAGCCTATTCACTCCACACCGTCGAACGCAGAAGTGGCATCTTTCAAGCATGCGCCTAGCAATTGCCACTTTTAAGTCTAGGTAGGATTTTTCGGGGCTCGGTGTTTCATCCAAATTTTTCCTTTTTAAATCGATTTCCCTTTCAAGTTCACAGAATTGTTTTGTTGTTTCTCCGTGAATCTGCCATAGTTCCTCTAATGTGGCATCTTCTCTGAATTCGGTTGGAAGCTTTTTGGCTATCAGAAACTTTGCTGGCTTTTCATTTTGCATTACAGCGAAATACCTAGCTAAGCTTTTCCTTGCCATCTTGTCATTCAACACAGCTAACGCGTCTGGACGAACAATCCTCCACATTACTGTTCAACCAAAATTTAAGGGCAAACGCCGTTAAAAAAGTGCATATGGATAAGCGTAGCCGCTAGCATGTAGTTTGCCTTTAATTGGGATTTCTCGCCCACATACCGGGCAGCGCATGTCCTTAGTTAAATTCCACCTTGTAATTTCGAAGCTGAAGCGTTTAATTAGAAGCTCATTGCATCCAGGACAATAAGTGTTTTCGGCTGGATGCCCTGGAACATTTCCAATGTAAACGTAGTTTAAGCCAGCACTTTTAGCTGCAGCGTAAGCCTTCTCCAAAGTTTCTATGGGGGTTGAAGGAATATTCGTAAGCTTATAGTCTGGATGAAAACGTAACAGGTGGAAAGGGGTGTCCTCTCCAAGATTCTTCTTTATCCATGTTGCCAGCTCTCTTATTTTTTCGATGGAATCCCCTATTTTTGGCACAACCAAATTCGTAATTTCGATGTGGATGCCGTTTCTCTTCATTTCTTTTAAAGACTCGTAAATAGGCTCCACCGTTGGGACTGCTGAAAAGGTTTTGTAAAATTCAGGGTCTCCTCCACCCTTAAAATCTACGGTGGCAGCATCGAGATATGGCGCTACCGTTTTAATCGCCTCGGGCGTCATGTATCCATTTGTAACGAAAGTGTTGAAGAAGCCAACTTGATGTGCGAGTTTAGCTGTTTCGTAAGCGTATTCAAAAAATATTGTTGGTTCGGTGTACGTGTAGCTTATTCCTTGGCATCCGTTGTCCCTCGTGGCCTTAACAACATCTTCCGGAGGAAAATCTCTTCCGGCGATTTTCTTTTCTTGGCTTATCATCCAATTGTCGCAGAATTGGCATCGGAAGTTGCAGCCGATGGTTGCGATAGACATGACGGATGATCCTGGATTAAAATGTGAAAGTGGTTTTTTGCCTATTGGATCGACACATGCGGATATGGCTTTAGCGTAAACAAGCGAGTATAGGGTGCCTTCGTCATTCTTTCTCACAAGGCAGAAGCCTGTTCCACCGTTGTTTATTGTGCATCTCCTACCGCATAAGTTACATTTAACCTTCTTATTTTCAAGCTTCTCGTATAACATGGCTTCCCGCATTTTCATTTCTCCTCCACATGAAAACCGTTGTTGTTGAAGCCTATCCTCAAAGCTTTGTAGGCGGCTCTAAAACCCCTTTTATGTCCGTTGGTCGCTATTAATCCGGCTTCGCGAAGCTTTTTCAGGTGAAAAGATATGGTGGTGGCTGAAACAGGTTTTTGGAGAATTTTCTCTATTTCGCTGATTGTTTTTGCCTCTGGGTATGATTGTAGAAGATATTTAAGTATCTTTGTCCTTGTTGGGTCGCTTAGGGCTTCGCATATTTTGTGGCCGTTAACTTGTTCTGTCAATTTTTCACCGCTATTTTAATATAAAAATGCAATAATTAAATCTTTTCAAATTTCAGCAAATGACTTAACAAAATGCTAGCTTAAATGAGTTTGCTTAACTTCAAAGACGAAGGGCGGAGTGAACGTTTTAACATCTAACTTTACGCTTAGTAAACCCTCTAAAAATCCAACCCAAATTTCAGGTTCGCTTATGAATGGAGCTTTTATTAGAAGGTATTTGTCTTTTAGGTAAAAGTCTCCAAATCCCTGGATTCTTAGGCGTTTGAAGACTTCCTGCCATTTTTCCGAATTTGAAGTTTGTATGCCTAATGTGGCTTCCATGGAAACCCTTGCTGCTTCACCCATTTTGCGTCCAATTTCTTGCCATTTTTCCTTTGGGATGTTATGGATTAGTATGTTTACTAATTCTATGTTTAGGAATGCTATGCGGCTTATCCCACAATAATATTCGCCTGGGAAACGCCAATCGTATATCATCATGCTCCTGTAGACGTCTAGCATTTTGGAGATGAGTGGTTTTATTCCGGGTTCTTTTCCTTCCTTGATTAGTTTGTCAATAAATTCTCGTTCTTCTTTTTCAAGGATTATTGTTGTTCTTTTTGATGTGCTTTTATTTTTATTCAGAATTTTTTCTAGGTGCTCATCCTTTTTGCTTTGCATAATTAATATATCTTTAGGCATACTTTATATGTTTTGTTTCGTAATAGTAAATAACTAAAACCGAACGCTTTTTAGTAACTTGCACAGCATAATTTATTGCCGATGAAGAACATGTAACGCTGATTAGATGATGCTCCCTGGGGTATCTGAGGCATAAACCCTAAGAAATCACCTTTTTTCTTATCAGAAATAACATTAGTGTTAAGCCGATTAAAAATACAATGAAACCTATAGCCAATGAGATAACATAGCTTAAGTCTAAGGCTCTGAAGAGCACCAGAACCACGTAGGGTCCACCGAAGGTTAAGATGGCAGCAACTAACGTTAGCGAAACTCGCCAGAATCTCGAATTCAAATCAAACACTGCGGTTTTTCTTTCCTCGCCTTTTCTTTTATCTTCGTTCACGCCTTTACCCTCGACTGTTGGAGTTTACAGCATGCATCTACGATTAATTTCCTTATAACCCTTCCTTAATTTCACTTCCTAAGGCTTTCATTAAGAATTTGAAAACCGAGAATCCTGCCCCGCGATCAGCTTTAAAACCTGTTGTGGCCCCTAGGAGGCATATACCGTTTAGGCCTTGTTCTTTCGCCATTCCAAGCAAGAGTCCGGTTGCCCCCGCGATTCTTCCCTTACTGTATAGTATGGCGCCTTTCTCCATAAACTCCATTGCAAGCCTAGGTGATGTGGCAGCAACATAAACTTGCGAGGATGCGTTTTCGGTTGATGGTATTCCGCCCATCGTTATTAGTAGGCTACAGTTATGCTTGATGGCAAAACTTAATATCTCGCTACACAATTCGTAGTGGGCCAAAACGTCCTCAAAAGAAGGTTGAGTATCGCCTGTCATTATTATGAAGTCGTTCTTTTCCATGGGAGCTGCGTAGAACTCATATTTTGGCAAACGGCAAATGCCGTTTGAGTCAACAGATACATAGTCTGGAAAGTAAGGCGCATACAATTCCGCAAACGGCTTGGCCCCACAAAACTTTATCAAAAGATGGGCAGCAATCTTCCCGACGTTGCCAAAGCCTGGTAGTCCCTGAACAAATATGGGATTTTCCAGCATTGGAGTGAATATTTCACGGAAGTATGGCTTGTCCATG
>JAWCNE010000048.1:0-9788 GCA_038849025.1 Bathyarchaeia archaeon | reverse complement strand
AAAGCCTTAAACTCTTCCATAGTCCTAAATTCCCCTTCAGCCCTTAATAATTGTTTTGATAAACGCATAAAAACTGGAAACACTTAAATCAAATGTCAAAACGAATAATTAATGGGCTTCGCAGTGGGCCCGTAGCTCAGCTAGGTTAGAGCGACAGGCTCATAGGCGTACACTACGCTAAGAGACCTGTTGGTCGGGCGTTCAAATCGCCCCGGGCCCATTATTTTATCACAGCTTCATAAATTTTGCTTGAACAAAACCGAAGTTCTTTCCTTCATTACTCTGCTTCTCATCACATTTGCTATAACCATGTTGGCGAAATTTTGTTACTCAAAATATTTAAACCGCATTTGTTATCTACCATAACAAGTTATTTGCAAGGTGTATTAAGCGTGTATGTGAAGCTGTTTGGGAGTTCTGGACTGCGAGGCATAGCCAATAAGGATTTAACTTCACTTTTGGCTGTTAAGGTAGGCTTGGCCGTGGGAACTTTTACAAAGGCCGGGAAGGTTTTTGTGGCGAGAGACACTAGACTTTCTGGTTTAATGATTGAAAATGCACTGGTTTCGGGTTTGCTGGCATGTGGAGCAAAAGTATATTGTTTGGGTGTTTTGCCAACTCCTGTTTTGGCTTATTTGACAAGAACTCTCGGCGCCGATGCTGGTGTGATGATTACTGCTTCACATAATCCGCCTCCATATAATGGAATAAAAATTTTCGGCAGTAACGGCATAGCCTACAGTGAAAAAAAACAGAGCGCAATTGAAGAAATGATCATGCATGAAAGTTTTGAGTTTGCTGATTGGCGAAATCTAGGCGAAGCCCTATCTGATGATCAAAGCCGCTTATACATGGAGATGGTGCAGGAAAAGGTAAGGCTAAACAAGGAATGGCATGTGATTATTGATCCAGGATGTGGAGCCACAAGCCAAATTGCACCAACAATTTTTAGAAAGTTAAAATGTAAAGTTACAGCCATAAACGCTCAGCCAGACGGCTTCTTCCCAGGAAGAGACCCTGAGCCAAACGCTGAATCTTTGAGGCCTTTGGCCAAGATTGTAAAAGAACTCGAAGCCGATGTTGGCATAGCCTACGACGGCGACGGCGATAGGGCGGCTTTTTTAGACGAAAATGGTGATTTTGTAGATTTCGACAGAGTTTTGGCGGCATACTCTTCCCATATCGTTAAAGACAGCGGAGTTAAAACTTTGGTTACTAATGTTGAGGCTTCCATGTGTGTTGATAGGATGGTGGAGCTTCATGGTGGAAAAGTGGTACGGACAAGGGTTGGGGATGTTTACGTCGCAGAAGCTATAAAGAAGTTTAATGCTGTTTTCGGCGGGGAACCTTGCGGAGCTTGGATACATCCCCAACTTAACTACTGTCCAGATGGAATACTTTCCTCAGTGCTTTTGCTAAAAGCCTTAGAAGAGGAAGGGAAAACTTTGGCAGAATTCGTGGCTGAAACTCCACAGTACCACGTTTTAAGAGAGAATATTCAATGTAGAAATGAAACAAAGTATAAGGTTGTTAAAGAGCTTGAAGGTAGCTTAAAATCAGTTTTTCCAAATTACAAGGACTTCTCAACAGTGGATGGAATCCGCTTAACAATGGATGAGGGATGGGTTTTAATTAGGGCTTCCGGCACCGAGCCTCTCATACGGTTAACGGTGGAAGGGGAATCTTTAAAGGCTGCTAAAAAAATAATGGAGAAAGCTGTAGCTCTTGTTGATAAACATGTGGAGGATTTTGAAAAATGAAGGCAGTGGTTTTGGCCGCAGGTGAAGGTGTAAGATTACAACCAATCACCTTAACTAGGCCAAAGCATCTAATCAGCATAGGGGGAAAACCAATCCTCGAAAACTGTTTAAACAACATTAAAAACTGTGGAATAAACGAAGTGATAATAGTTGTCCATTACATGGCTGAAGCCATCCGCAAATATTTTGGCTCTGGAGAAAAACTTGAGCTAAAAATTGAGTACATAAATCAGAAAGCTGTTCTTGGAACCGGAAACGCCGTAAGTGTTGTCAAACCATACGTTCAAGAAGATTTTCTGATGGTTTATGGGGATTTGCTATTTACCCCAGAAGTCTTAAAAAAAGTCCTGGATTTACACAACAAGAAGAAGGCGGCTGCAACGTTAGCTGTTGTCCCTGTTGAAAACCCGGAAAATTACGGCATATTGGAACTTGAAAACGAGGGACAGGTTAAACACATAATTGAGAAGCCAAGCCGAATTGAAGCACCTACGAACTTGGCTAATGCTGGGCTTTACGTTTTTTCAACTGAAATTTTCGAAAAGACAGAGAGGGTATCAGCTTCCTCCAGAGGGGAATGGGAAATCACCGACGCTATTGCACTTCTGCTCAAAGAAGGAAAACCCGTTTTTGCTGCTGAAATTCCAAAAGATGAGTGGTTTGATGTTGGCAGACCTTGGGATTTGCTTGAGGCTAACCGTTGGGCGCTAACGAGGATGAAGCATAATGTGCTTGGAAATGTGGAGGAAGGCGCGCACATACTAGGCCCCGTAACGGTTGCGGAAACCGCGCGGATACGCTCCGGAGCCTACGTGGAAGGCCCTGCTTTCATAGATGAGGAAAGCGACATAGGACCTAACTGCTACATACGCCCTTACACGAGTATCGGAAAAAAGGTGCGTATAGGAAATGCTTGTGAAATAAAGAACAGCATAATTATGGACGGAGTGCATATTGGACATTTGTCCTATGTGGGTGACAGTATAATCTGTGAAAAATGCAATTTAGGTGCTGGAACAATAACCGCCAATTACCGGCTTGACGCTGGAACAATAAAAATGATGGTTAAGGATAAACTGGTTGACAGTGGAAGAACGAAGCTTGGAGCAGTTCTAGGAGATAACGTAAAAACTGGCATAAACACGCTTTTAATGCCGGGTGTAAAAGTTGGAAACAACTGCTGGATTGGACCAAACGTTGTTGTTTCCCGCGATGTGCCGCCCAACACCGCCATATTCTTAAAACAAGGTCTAGAAGAAAAGAAAATGGGCTAATTCAAAGCTTTTAATTGAGTATTATCGAAGTTCCGCAGTACTCGCATCGCACATAAGTCTGTCCCTTGTAAATTTCCTTCGTATAGGGTGCTCCGCAGTGGGGGCAGCGGACAACTCGTATGGTTGGCGCCTCTTTCGGAGTTATGCCCTTTATTGTTGCTATGTCCCTATCTGCTTCGCCTCCTATAATATACTGGAAAAATCGCGTTATCACATCGGCTTCCCAATCTTTAACATCAAAAGGAGTTTCTTCCAACCTAAGTTCTGGCTTAAAGCGTATATAGATGCCTGTCCACGCTACCAGCCCAACTCTTCCCTTGGAGATTTCCTGAAGCGCGCCTATAGGCTGCTCTATTAACACTGTGCGCTCTGTTTTCTTCTTCGTCGCGATGAAAAGTCTCTTTTCGAGCACGACTTCCTTCTTTCCTTCGAAGATAAATCTATGGTTGGTGAAATACAGCGTTCCGTCACATTTGTCTTTTGCCATTATTTTTCCTTCGATAGCTAGGACTGGACTTTCATCGGGCTTTAGCGGAAAAGACGCGAAGGAGAAAAGCTCCATAGTTTTTTCTGCCATTTTTAGATCTCTGTCTATGGCGTCTATGCTTCCCAAAAACTCGCCTAGGGAAGCGTTAATCTTGGCTGTTTCGGCGATAACCCGTGCCTTTAGGGTTGAAGCCTCCGCTGAAAGGCGTCCAACCAAAGCCCATCCAAGAACTGCTCCTCCAACCCCTACTCCACCTCTAAGTCTTTGGACTTCAGATTGGAGGACTCGAATCTGAGCTGTTAATGGTTGAACGTTGCTGTAAAAGTTCTGCTTAATCACCGGAGAGACCTCCATCCATTTTTTGGTAAGAATCTCTATGCTTTTTTCAAGGTGTCCCATGGCTGCGTAGCCGCGTCCGCGGACTGTTGCGAGTCTGCTTGAGAGAGAAGCCATAGCCCCGTCAATACGGCCTAGTTTGCTTTCCACCTCATTTATTGCTCCAGAAGCACTTGCAAGGTCGGACTCTATGGAGCTAATCCTAGAATAGAGAGCCTCTCTTTCTCTATCCATTTTAGTCATTCCCTAAACACAAAATAATTTTAGCAGTGGGATATGCCTAATAATACTTGTGTAGTTTAAATCCTAAAATACGTGTTTATACAACGTGTAGTACGGTCAAGGAGGTTAAGCTTTGTCAGTGGCGCAGAGAAGGTTCTTCACAGAGGTTTCGGCTCTTGTAGATAAAACCGTTATTGTTGCAACTACAGCTGGCAAGACGTATAGTGGGACTTTGATAGGTATAAATCCGGACAATTGGAGCCTATGCTTGGCAGACGCAAAGGATGAGGAAGGAAAAAAACTTCACAGGGTTTTCTTGAACGGAAATGTTGTAGCTCAAATCTTGAGTGTTGAAAAACCCTTCGATTTGAAGGCTTTGGCCGACCGCCTTGAAAGGGTTTTCCCAACCATGGTTAAACTGTATGAGGATAAAGGGTTCATCTGGGTTATGGATAAGGTCAAGGTGACTGAGAAAGGTGTTGTTGAAGGGTCAGGTCCGGCTGCTGAAAGAGTTAAGAAGGTTTACGAACAGTTCATCAGCGAAGCCAAAGGCTAAACAAACCAGCGAAGCTGCTCTTCCCTTTTCTTTTCTTCGCTTGCCGGTCTAATCCAGCCGAAAGACTCCAAAATTTTTGTTGTTTGCTGAGCGGCCAAATCCAACCTTGACATGTCAACATTCAAGTTTAAGAACTTGTTTAAAGCAGATAACGCATAACGCGCAGCGTTCGCATCGGGGTAGGTTCCCAAAGTTTCCACAAGAAGGGAAAAGCCCTTGAACTCCCTAAGGCTTCCAAGACCTATTAGGAGCCCGGCGATTCCGAAAATATTTCCGACCATGATCTTCGCTCCAAGATCTAACACCTCCTTTAGGGTCTCAGGGTCTGAAGCAGCACAGTAAACCCCTGGAACTTCTTTGATTTCTTCCTGTTTAAACCCTCCCAGCGTTATGAGGTAGCGGCAACCCAGTTCCTCGGCAATGTCCAAAATGCGCCCGCAAAGCTCGTACTGCCCAAAGGTTGTTAAGGCTTGAGTGTTACCATACCAGATTATTAGGTCTCGACTGTTGCCCGCGCCCTTATAATAATAAAGCTCATTTATCGGGGAGCGTGTTCCTCCATCCTCCGTTGTCACTGCCAAATCTTGGAACGAAGCAGAGAAAATCTTGGCGAAACGTTTTGCCTTCAACTCTTGGATTAGATGTAAAGCCACAATGTTAGCTACAAAACCTATACCGGGCAGCCCTTCAATGAGTATGGGGTTGTTTAACACAGGCTTTTCTTCAATTTGGATTGCGCAAACCATTCTTTTGCCTTCCTTTAAGAGCACTAGAATAGAGAATTGCCATATAAGTTTACTAGTTACAAGTTTAAACTCTACATTCTTATAAGCATGTTTAACCGATTTTGTTTAGATTCCAGCCATGAGCTTTGAAATAAAAGATAGAGATTTACTAGCAAGAATTGGAAAACTGCGAACCAAAAGCGGAACTGTAGAAACTCCTTTGCTATTTCCAGTCATAAACCCCAGTGTTCAGCCGATTCCTCCTTCAAAAATTCACGAAAACTTTGGATTCGAAGCGCTAATAACAAACGCGTACATTTTAAAGAAACGTTTCCAAAATCAGCCAGCAGAAAAGGGCATACATAGTTTTCTAGGCTTTGATGGAGTGGTGATGACGGATTCCGGAGCCTACCAGATCCTCGTTTATGGAGACATAGAGACAACTCCCGAGGAAATTGTGGCTTATCAAGAAAAAATAGGCTCAGACATAGCAACAATCTTAGACTTGCCTACTGGCTGGGAAGTTTCAAAGGAACATGCTGAACAGACGGTGAATGAAACCCTTCGAAGAGCCAAAGAATTCTTCAAAGTTAAAACTAGAGAGGATATTCTCTGGGTTGGGCCTGTTCAAGGAGGCCGCTATTTAGATCTTGTGGCAAAGTCTGCTGTTGAAATGGGAAAGCTTCCCTTCCAAATTTACGCTTTAGGCAGTCCAACAGAGGTTATGGAGCGTTATCGTTTCGATGTTTTAGTGGACATGATTATGGCTGCAAAAATGAATCTTCCCATTGAAAAGCCTCTTCACCTTTTCGGAGCTGGTCACCCCTTCATGTTTTCTTTGGCTGTTGCCCTCGGATGCGACCTCTTCGACTCCGCAGCCTACGCAATATACGCCAAAGAGAACCGGTACATGACTGAAACTGGCACCAGCCAACTTGAAGAGCTGGAATATTTTCCATGCAACTGCCCAAAATGTTTGAGCAAAACCCCAAAGGATATTGCAGAAATGCCCCAAAAGGAAAGACAGATTTTTCTTGCAGAACACAACCTCTACGCATGCCTTTCGGAAATAAGACGCATAAAACAAGCTATAAAAGAAGGCCGCCTCTGGGAATATTTAGAACTGCGGATGCATGGACATCCAACTTTGCTTCAAGCCTTAAAGAAGTTGGGGGATTATGAAGTTTTTATTGAAAAACATAGTCCAACAGTTAAGCGAAGCGGCCTCTTCTTCTTCAGCTCTCTCGATCTTATTCGGCCTGAAGTTGTCCGCCACATAAACAGAATGGCTGAAAGATACTCAAAACCCACAAATGCAAGGATTCTTCTACTTATGCCTCAATCCCAAACTAAGCCTTTCCACAAATCAAGAGAATATAAAGAGGCGGCGAAGATACTTCAAAAAGTTCTCGGAGAAAGCGTAAACATGGTTCACGTCTGTTTTTACGCTGCTCCCTTCGGCGTGGTCCCAATTGAAATTGATGAAGTTTACCCCCTTTCCCAGCATGAAAGCGTCCTTCCACTGGACAAGGAGACATTGGGGCATGTGGCTTCTCAAGTGGCAAATTACATAGCTCAAAGGGACTATAAGGCAGTAGTGCTATTGCACGACTCTGAAAATTGGAGAGATGAAATTTTGAAAGCTTGTAGGAAGGCATGCTCAGTTAAAGGCATTAAGTTTAAATATTTGGATGCTAAGGGAAATTGGATTAAAACCATGCCGACGTTCTTAAGGCAATTTATACAGAAAAGCCGGGCGGTTTGCCTTGATTCGAGCTGACTTACATATTCACACATTGTTTTCAAACGACTCTTCAATACACCCTAAAACCATAGTGCAACAGCTCATCAACCATCCCTACATCAATGCGGTGGCCATAACGGATCACAATACTGTTAAAGGATATTACAAAGTGCAAGAATTAGCCTCTGCACATCCAGATGTCACTATAATTCCAGGAATCGAAGTAAGCACCGTTGACGGCGACTTGCTCTTGCTGGGTGTTGCAGAAGTTCCGCCAGAACCGTGGACTGTGGAAAACGTGATTGATTTTACACGAAGCGTGGGAGGCGTAGTAGTTGTGGCTCATCCTTATAGAGAGTATGGTTTAGGCGATTTAGCCATGGATTATAAAGTTGACGCTATTGAGGTTTTGAACGGTGGGAGCCCCCATCAGTTTAACGTATTGGCTGAAGAGTTAGCTAAAAAAATGGGGTTGCCAGGAGTAGCTGGAAGCGACGCCCACAAACTTGAAGAATTGTGGTCAGTTTATACGGAAATTAAAGCTTCCACAGACCTGGATGAAGTTTTAAAGGCTATCAAAACCGGACTTGTTAGAATTGGCCGCACAGAAAAGTTCAATACTTTTAAGGTATAATGCACGCCCATGCAGTTTGCGAAAGGCCGGTTTTAACAAGTCATTTAGCAATGAAGGCAAAAGTTCATTGGAAAAAGCAATAAATTTCCTTGAGAAATTCTGTACACACTGAATTAGCGAGAAGGAAATCTACATAAGATTTATATTTTCGCATTTAACTGGCTCAGTTAGGGAGCCCTTTGCTAAAAAGGCTTATTGTGGCTTTGGTTCTTGCAGTGGTCTTGCTCTCAGCGATAGCTGGGGAAATATTCGTTAATTTATCATTAGCGAATTTCATTCCAGAAACAATTCCACTCGGTATTCGAATTAACAGTGATGGAACAGTTGAAGGAACAGATAAAATTCAACGTAGCGGTAATGTCTACACATTAACAGGTGACATCTACAATACTATTGTGGTTCTGCGTGACGGTATAGTGCTTGATGGGGCAGGCCACACTCTACAAGGTAATGGAAACGGGACAGGTGTTTTCCTCCAAGAAAGAAACGGTGTAATAATAAAGAACCTGAAGATACGCAACTTCGAATGTGGCATTAAATTCACTTGGTTAAATTATGGTCCGCCACTATCCCCGAGAAGCAACAGAGTCTGGGGCAACACGATAATCAACAACACATACGGCATCGCATTTTACGATTTTTCATCGGAAAGCGAAGTTTCAGATAACTACATTGCAAATAACACTTATGGGGTGGCGGTTTACGCTTTAAATGTTGTTTTTAGAAATAACCAGTTCGTGAACAACGATTACGCAATTTCAGAAAGCGTCTATATTGTCAGTAACATTGACACCTCGAATAGTATAAACGGCAAACCAATTTATTATTGGGTGGGACAGCACAATAGGACAGTACCCTCTGACGCAGGATGGGTGGTGCTAAGGAACTGCAGTGGCATAACGGTTCAAGGTTTACACCTTGAGCACAATGCAGATGGCATTTTGCTTTGCTACACAACTAATTCAACAGTTAATGGTAACATCATAGCAAACAATTTGAATGGTATAATCCTCTGGGGATCTTCCAATAATGTAATTTCCGGTAATACCATCGCAAATAACAAGGGATATGGTATCCGTCTTGATGGCAACTCAAACAATAACATTATTTCGAATAACATAATAACAGCCAATGCTGGGGATGGCATAAACTTCGAATCTGCAACCAGCAATACTGTTGCCATGAACCATATAACAAGGAATGGGGGAAACGGAATTTTCTTCCGCAACATTAAAAATTCAAACGTTACTGGAAATGAAATATCACTAAACAAGAATTGCGGAATAGGCTTCGGATACGGCCCAAAGGGCACAATTAGGGGAAATTACATTTCAAGGAATGATAAGGGTATATGGATTAGCAACGCATTCGAAAACACAATCACCTTAAACACCATAGCCAAGAACAATGGTTGGGGCATTGAACTGGAGGGATCCCACAAAAATAACATAATCCATCATAATAACTTCATCAATAACACCCTCACGGAAAAACTTCAAGCACGTGTTGCTCCCATTTGGATTTTCCCCGGAGAACCAGAACCGCCCAGATTAGTAGGCGGCGCCGCCAATTTTTGGGATGACGGCAAGGAAGGAAACTATTGGAGCGACTATAACGGCACAGATACGAACGATGATGGTATAGGTGACACACCATACATTATTAATGAGAATAACCGAGACAACTATCCGCTAATGAACCCCGTCGCAATTCCAGAGTTTCTAGAAAAAATTATAGATATTATACCTCCCACTATCTCTCTTATTTCGCCAGAAAACAAAACATATAGCGTATCAGATGTTCCCTTAACCTTCACTGTGAGTGAACCAGTTTCATGGATCGGTTATAGCCTAGACGGACAAGCCAACGTAACCATCGCTGGAAACACAACCCTAACTGGGGTGTCCAACGGTTCCCACAGCCTAATAGTTTACGCAGAGGATACAGATGGGAATATAGGAGCATCTGAGACCATTTAGCCGCCAGGCTGGTCAGTCTGTGAAGCTCCTCCCGCTTCCCCTCGAGCGTAGCCGGCCTCATGCCGTGTCTG
>JAWCNE010000047.1:0-10441 GCA_038849025.1 Bathyarchaeia archaeon | reverse complement strand
TGATATAACTGCGGAAGGGCTGCCAAAAATAACGGTTTTGGATTTGTTCTGCGACGTTATAGATTTAAGGCATAGGGTGGATGTCCGGGAAGCCTTTCAAAGTTATAAGGAAAACCTTCACACCATCGGCTTAGAGAACCTCATAATTTCGAAGGCTCAGTTTATTCTTGACTTGCCTAAAGACTGCGCTGATGAGTTAAAGAAGTGTGAATGTGATTATAGGATTCTATCATATCCATATTTCGAAAGGGAAAAGATTATTGTTGGCATGGAGGAGAAGGACGTTAAGGACGTGTGTGCAATATTTTTAGATCACGAAATCGGGGCTGGAGCTGAAAGAATAAACGCGCAGAAAATGAGGAAGATTCTGGAAAAGGATAAGAAGCTTGCATTAACCGTCACGCTGAACCTTAAAAACTTAGTTGAGAAATCTGATGCTCTAAGAAAGTGGATGTCTAAGAGTGATGTTTCAAAAGTTACCTATCGAATACAGGAGGTTCTTAAGGTATTGCCTGTTATTGACAAAAAGTGGGACAAACCTTGGTGGAACACTGCTGTAGAAACGCCAATTATTGAGTAGACTGATCACCATTTTGCTTCAACAATTTTTCTCGAATTTTTTCGCATTTTTTTGTGGCTTCTTCGACAGCCTTCATTAATGCCTGACGTATTTGGCTTCCCTCTAGCTCAAAGATGGCTTCAATGGTCGTGCCCCCAGGCGTAGTCACCATATCTTTTATTTTTGCCGGATGCTCCCGAGTTTCAAGGATTAATTTTCCTGTACCCAAGACTGCTTGGGCTGAACTGTATAAGGCTAGGTTTCTAGGCAAGCCTACCTTTAATCCAGCATACATTAGGGCTTCGATGATGATTGAAATGTAGCCGGGGGCGCTTCCACTTAGGGCTGTTATGGCATCCATATATTTTTCTTCAACTTCTTCGGACACACCCATCACATCTAGAAGCCTCTTAACTTTCCCCTTTTCCTCGTTGTTTAGGCTGTTGTCACAGCAGTATGCCGTAAAGGATTCTTGCACTAGGGCGGCGATGTTGGGCATGGTTCTAACGAACTTGGCTTTTGGAACAAGATCCTTGTAAAATTGTAGAGGGATTGTTGCAGCTGTGGAAATTACAATTTTTCCTTCGATTTCTTCGCTTATCTCTTTTAGGACTCCCTCCACATCGTTTGGCTTGACGCATAAAAAGATTATGTCTGCTTTTCTGGCTGCTTCCTTGTTGTTTGTGGAGATGAAGGCCCCTAAACTTTCAAATTCTTTGAGCTTTTCTGCATCACGTCTTGTAGCGATGACGCGCCCTTGGTACCCCTCTTTTAGTAGGCTCTTAACTATTGCTCCACCAATCATGCCGGCTCCTATGACGGCTATCTTTTCCATGTTTGCTCCTCGCTTAATAGCTGATGATTATAAGAATATTTCTGATGGTAGATAACGTTTCTTCACTAAAGGAAGTCACTCGGCTTTTTCACCTTTCTTTATTAACTTTTTAATCATTGAATAAGTTTCCTTCCTCGATAACCCGGTTCTTGAAAGCGGCAAGTCGATTTTTCCATTTTTTGAGTAGAGCCTCAAACATGTTTCACGTTTAGGCGTCACGTAAATGGCCACATCTGAAAAGTCGACCCACTTCCCCTTTTTCACAGTTTTGCCTTCCCAAAGCTGGAAGCCTTTGTCATTCATGTAAAGCGTTGTATGATAGCGATTTTTGTAGAGGTGGTGGCCGACAAAAAGCGAGACTACAATTGCTATTAACAGGGATAGTGGATTAACAATGTTTTGTATGCCTGAAATTGTCAAGAACACAAGTAACATCACAACTAGAAAAAACGTTATTGTGAAGCTTTTCAAATAATTTGGTAAATCAAAAGCTTCAAACCTAGCCTCTGTTAGCTTTAGCTGTTTTGCTAAGCCTTTACCTAAAACGTTTTCTGAAGTTATCCTCTCCTTTGATGCTAAACTATAAGCGACTATGCCGACATTTTTGTCTGCTGTGTTAGCAATAGCCTCCTTTGCGGCTTTTTGAAAAGTCTCACTTTGGACAAGTCCTAGAAAAATCCAGTCTTCAGAACCAAACTTGCCTTTGCAAGCCAAAACTAATTTTCTAACGAGTTTTGGGTCAAAATTCTGCTCCGTATAAATTAATAGGTGAATTTTGTATCTTGGCGTAACTAGAGCCGAAAAAATTTTTGAAAGAAAGAATCCCTTCTCTTGTAAATTTCCAAAAGCGTATAGTGGGAAGGTTACATCACCAATCGTGTAGTCTTTATGGATTTCGCTGAAGTTTGCAAGCCACCTTAAGTTTCCTCTTACTAATTGCTCTTCTACCATGTCGACGGCAAAATTCAACTCATACACGTTTAAAACACCATTTTCTTTAAAGTCTAAAAATAAAAAGGAGGATATTTAAGGCTATTCTGGTGGTATACTGAGGTATAGCGTTCGCATGTCGACGCCTCTGGTAGCATTCTTGTACATGTAATAGACATACAATAGTATACCAACTATTATACAACCAAAGAAACCGATTGCGCTAACTAAGTCCCCTATGTCTGCGCCAGATGTGAACAGCGACCAAATCCACGGTGACTCTTTAATGAATATGTAGAGACAGAATGCTCCACCTAATGTCGCTAGAAACCCTAACGTACACACGGATCCTACTGAATGTTTAACGGCAGCTCTATCGTAAACGTCTCTTCTCTCAAGTGGCAACAGCATGCAAGATGCACAGAACAACGTTAAGAAGAAAGCGTCAAATATGTCTGTTCCAACAACCCCAGCAAAGGCAAGGTAGGTGGCTGCACCTTCTGGGAAATTTGCTTCAGCTAAGCATGCTGGAATTGCGAAGACTGCTGTGATTATTATGGACCAAACTGGTGCATGCCATCTTTCGCTGACGTATGAGAATTTCTCAGGCATCATTCGGTCGAAGGACATGGCGAAGAATGTTCTTGACGCCACAAGCAGGAACGGTGGGATGTCGTTAGCTACCCACAGCACACCTCCTAGGGCGATAAGCCAAGAAATCCATCCAAACCCCATTCCTCTGGCAATCATTGAAGCAATCCCTGTACTCCAAGCCTTTTGGAAATTAGGGATTGTTGCCACCGCGGCTTTAACAGCACTCTCTGCAGCTTTGGGTGGATAGCTTAGCCAAGCGTAAGCCTGGTAGAAGCTCCATTGACCGTCTGAAGCCACATTCATTGCGGCAAAAGATGATAGAGAGGACGCCAATAGGTAAACTATCATTATCGCCAGACCAGCAACTAGAAGGACCATAGGAAGTTTTTTATTAGCCTCTTTCACCTCTCCGGCGACGAACGTGGTAGCGTACCAACCCATATATGCCCAGAAAGCTCCTCCCAGAGCCATGGAAAAGGCGTCGAAGAAACCAGCCTTAAAGGCCACCATTCCTGTATCCTTTGCAAGCTGCACAATTCTTCCAGGAGTAACGCCCATAACGTCAGTAACGCCTTTTGCAAGTAAATCGGGATTAAGCACTCCTGCAATCCACATGACGAAGAATATAACTGTTATTACTGCCGGTATGTAAAATAGAACCTCCATTAGACGCCCATATAGCTTTGTCCCAAGAAGGGCTATTATTGCAAAGATCCAGACAATTATCAATCCACCGAAAAACAGACCTGCCGCACCAATTTCCACAACTGTTGGAGCTAGAGCGATGTTATAGAATATCATTATAGCCTCGAATACAGCTACCCCAATAAGCCCGTATGAAAAGGCTTCTGCAAGGAACATCAGCCATGCTGCAATATAACCCACAAATGGATGTATAATTCTGGAAATTGTGACATACCCACCGCCGGATCTTGGCATTGCCGCCGCAACATAGCCCGCTGCATATCCAGTGATTAATACAACGATACCGCATATTAAGAAAGCCCAGAACATTGCTGGAAGACCTAGAGGCATATCGGTTATTGGCATGGGTGCAGGACCTGCAAACTGAAAAGCTCTTTTTTGCCAGCCTAGGCCTATGACGTGGCTTAGGATTATAATGACACCTAAGGTAAAGCCTATCTCCCTTACGAGGCCAGTTGCTTCTCTAGCAAAAAGTCCCGGTTTACTCGAAGCCATTTTTTTATAACACCCGGATATTTAGTTTTTATGCGATCTGAATTTAAAACTTTCCATAAACTCTAAATTTAAATAGTGCGATTCATGATTCTACTTTGGTAAAAGATAGAAGGAATGGTTAGGGATTGTCGTTTCTATTTAAACGGAAGAAAGAAGTGGAAACAAGAATTTTGTTTGCCACAGACATGCATGGTTCAGAGGGCGTTTGGCGTAAGTTTCTGAACGCTTCTTCGATGCTTAAAGTTGATGTGGCGATTTGTGGTGGCGACTTAACAGGGAAAATGTTGGTGCCGGTTGTCAAACACAAGGATGGTAAATGCTCCTATTATCATCTGAAAAAAACCCATATTGTGGATGAAAACGAAATAGAAAAGGCCCTAAAAGAGATACGGGGTATAGGCTATTACCCATACGTAACAGATGAAAGCGAATATGAAGAGATGATTAAAAACCCAAAGAAGGTTGACGAAGTTTTCCACAAAGTCATGGCTTCAACAATAAAAAATTGGCTTGATCTCATCCCACAAAAGGTTCCAAGCGAAACGAGAGTTGTCGTCTGTCCCGGAAACGACGATAGGCCCGTGGTTGATGAAATAGTGAACAGCCACAAACACGTTATTAACGGGGAGGGAAAAGTCATAGAAATTGACGATTCGCATGAAATGGTGAGCTGTGGATGGGTTAATCCAAGTCCATGGAAGACATCCCGCGAGGAAGAAGAGGAAAAACTTGAGGAGCGCCTTGAAAAATACATCTCTCAAATCAAAAATGTTGAAAACGCCATCTTCAACTTTCACGCCCCACCATATCAGTCAAAACTTGACGAGGCCCCGCTCTTAGACAGAGACTTAAACCCAGTAATCCAAAGCGGAAGCGTTGTAATGGTTCCAGTCGGCTCTAAAGCCGTAAGAAAGATGATTGAAAAATACCAACCGTTCCTTGGGCTTCACGGGCATATACATGAGGCGGCTGGCTCCATGAAAATTGGCAGAACTTACTGCGTAAACCCTGGAAGCGAGTACGCAGAAGGAATTCTGAGGGCTTTCCTAATAGAGTTTAAGGGCAATAAGATAACAAGGCTTCAAAGAATAGAGGGTTAGAGGCAAGCCATGGCTTGGCTTCTTGATAAGGAAATTAGACGTGAACTGCCAGAAGGGTGGAAGGGCATAGTTCCAACAGAAATCTTCCTACAAGAGTCCCAGAAAATTGTCGAAAAAGCCAGAGACGAAGGCATAATTTTAAGGATTTTAGGCGGGTTAAGCATAGCCATCCACTGTGAGGAACATAGGGATTTCGCCCAAAAACTCGGCAGAATTGGAACCGGAGTTGTTGAAGGTCAAGAGTACAGCGACATAGACCTCATTTCATACCGCAGCTATAGAGAAAGGATTAAGGATTTGTTTGAAAGGTTGGGCTATGCAAAAAGGAGGGCCACCCTCTCCACAGCAGCTTCCGAGAGGCAAATTTACTTCCACCCAAAAGGCTGGTTTTACGTGGACGTCTTCTTTGACAAGCTCTTAGTGGCAAACCACCCCATCGATTTCAAAGGAAGGCTTGAACTCGACTACCCAACAATAACTGTTACAGACATGCTTCTTGAAAAAATCCAGATGTGGGAAGCCTTCAGCGCAAAAGACCTTAAAGACTGCTTGCTGCTCCTAAAAGCCCACGACATAAGCCAAAAACCAGAAAAGGAAAGCATAGACGCATCATACATAGCGAAAATTCTAGCCCAAGACTGGGGATTCTGGTACACAGCCACAACAAACCTCAAAAAAATTAAGGCATTTTTAGCTGAAATCGACAAGCTTGGACCAGAAGCAAACATAGACCCGAAACAAATTGGAAAAGAAGACAGAGAAGAGGTAGCCCAGAAAATAGACACAATTTTAGAGGCAATAGACAAAGAGCCAAAAACTTTTGGCTGGAAAATGCGGGCGAAAATAGGCACAAAAAAACAGTGGTACAACCCTGTAGAACGCCCAGAAACCGTCGGCGGCTTCGGAATATGGGAAACCCTCCTAAAAAGTGAAAAATGAAACATTTCAAAAAGCGAAAAGTTAATGTGTTATGGTTTAAGGTTTATTTTGGGGTTTGCCGGCCATAGGGCGCGGGTTCCACCCGATCCCATTCCGAACTCGGAAGTTAAACCGCGCTCCGTTCCCGGTTGTAGTGTGGTCTTCGGCCACGCGAAGCCGGGAAAGCTGGCAGCCCCGCTTAATTTTAGGACAGAAAGACTGCACCCTTGCTTGTTGGCCCCACGAGTTTAGAGTATGCGGCGAGCACCCCTCTTTCGGCTTTGGCTTTGGGAGGTTTCCAACTTTTAAGTCTTTCACGTATCTCCTCCTTTGATATTTTTAAATCCAACTTCCTGTTGGGTATGTCTATGCAAACGATGTCGCCGTCCTTGACAATGGCTATAGGGCCGCCTTCCATAGCTTCTGGGCTCACATGCCCGATGCATGGCCCTCTTGTAGCCCCTGAGAATCTTCCATCAGTTACAAGGGCCACTTTATCGCTTAAACCTGTTCCAACAAGGGCTGCTGTTGGCCAAAGCATTTCCCTCATGCCTGGCCCACCTTTTGGCCCCTCAAATCTTATCACTATCACTTCGCCAGGAATTATTTTTTGATTAATTATGGCTTTTAAGGCGTCTTCTTCGGAATCAAAAACTCTGGCTGGACCTTCAAATCTTAACATTTTCTCATCTACAGCTGACTGCTTAACAACACAGCCTTCCGGAGCAAGCGTCCCTTTTAAAATTGCGATTCCACCCTCTTTGTGGACAGGGGAGTTTTTAGGTTTTATGACTTCCCTGTTCAAGATCCTCGCTTCTTTTAAAATTTCCCCGAGGGTTCTCCCAGTTACAGTGAGCACGTCTTGATGAATGCTTTCATCGATTTCTTTGAGAACAGCCGGTATTCCGCCCGCCTCGTCTAAATCCTTAACGGTGTAGGGTCCAGCCGGATCCATATCGCATAGGTGAGGTGTTTCTCTACCAAGTCTATCGAAAAGTTCAAGCGGCAATTCTATTCCAAGCCTGGATGCAATTGCAGGAAGATGTAGAACAGTGTTTGTGGAACCGCCGAGAGCCATATCAACCCGTATTGCGTTTTCGAAGGCTTCGTAAGTCATTATGTCGCGAGGCCTAATATTTTCGTCTATAAGCTTTATTATCCGCATTCCCGCCTGCTTTGCAAGTCTCAATCTTCGTGCATCAACAGCTGGAATCGTCGACGACCATGGAAGCGACATTCCAAGGGCCTCGCATAAACACCCCATTGTGTTAGCCGTATACATGCCTTGACACGAACCAGCTCCGGGACAAACATAATTTGAAATTTCCTTAACAGTGTCTTCTGGCAATCCCAACATCAATGCTCCAAACATCATTTCTAAGCCCCTAGAGACTGTTAATTTTTGACCTTCAAAACTTCCGGGAAGCATTGGACCGCCATTTACGAAGATTGTTGGGATGTCCAACAAAGCCGCGGCCATCATCATTCCAGGGACTATTTTGTCGCAAGAGCCGATCAAAACCATGCCGTCGAATTTGTGGGCCTCAACCATTATTTCAATGGACGAAGCGATTATATCTCTGCTTGGAAGAGAAAACTTCATTCCGTCATGACCCATGGCTATGCCATCACAGACGGCAATGGTGTGAAACTGGAATGGTGTTCCGCCAGCCATTCTGATACCTGCTTCAACAGCTTCCGCAACTTTATCCAGGTGTACGTGACCTGGAACAATATTTGTCCAGCTATTTACAACCGCAACGAGTGGGCGGTCAAGCTCCTCGTCCGTGAAGCCGCATGCTTTAAGAAGGCCTCTTCGACTGTAGCCTTCAGTCCCTCCATACACTTTTCGACCTCTTAACGTTGACATTAAACCTCACCCGCTTAAATGAGTCCATTTAGAGCATGTTAAAGCATTTTTGGTTGGGCGAATGCAAAAGTAAGGGATTAAATAAAAGCTGCCTCTATAAGATGGGAAAACGGAGGAGGTTCTAAATGGATTTCGAGTTCACCCAAGAAGAGAAAATGTTTAGAGACAGTCTTCGAGAGTTTCTTCAGAAAGAGTTTGCCCCAATAGCGGACATGAGAGACAAAAAAGGGCCATTCACGAAAGATGAAGCCGTTGATATAATGAAGAAGTTCAAGAAGGTCGGCATAGGACTCGACTTGGAAAGTCTAAGGATGGTTTTCGCCGAAGATCCAATGTTATTTGGGATATTTGCTGAGGAAGTTGGAAGGGTTTGGGTGAGTCTGCTGCCGCTTTTCGGCATGAGCGGCATCCCGGCAATGTTTGTCCCATTAGCCTCTGACGAGACGCAAAATAGGCTGATGCCAAAGCTTGAACGCTCAGAGTTCATTGGATGTTTCGCTGAAACTGAGCCGGAGGCTGGATGTGACACATCAAACATTAAGACCACTGCAAGATTGGAGGGAGACTATTACATAATTAATGGCACCAAAACATGGATAAGCAACGGATCGATAGCTGACGTGGCTTTTGTCGGAGCAAAAGATTCTTTGACAAACATGGAGACATTCTTCCTTGTTGAGCGGGAAGTTTCACCCTTCGAAACAAACGAGTTGCATAAAATCGGCTGGAAGGCTGCTCCAACAGCTGAAATGTTCTTCGTTGACTGTAAAGTTTCGAAGGAAAACGAGCTGAACACTATGATGGCAAAGGCCATGTCAGATCCCAAGTTGATGAAAACTCTTCCTATATCAGAGGGAATGATGACCTTGTTCAGTCAGATGGCGCCTTTTACTGCGCTAATGACTTTACCGAGGGCTGCCATGGGCTTAGCGGCTATAGGAATAGCAGAGGCTGCCTTCGAAGCGTCGGTAAAATATGCAAAAGAAAGAGTTCAATTTGGAAAGCCCATAGGTAAATTTCAGCTAATTCAAGAAATGCTTTACAAAATGAACGTTTTGATCGAGACGGGGAGGCTTTTAGGATATAAAGCGATATACGCCATTGCCAAAGGCAGCCCTGAAGCTCGAAGGCTATCTTCGATGGCTAAAGTTTACTGCGGGGAGGCCGCTGTAAAAGTAACATATGACGCCGTGCAAATCCATGGAGGGCTTGGACTTTCAGACGAAATGCCACTGGAAAGATATTACAGAGACGCAAGAATGATGACCATCCCCGACGGCACAAGCGAAATAATGAAGCTGATAACAGGCTACACAATTTTGGGAAAAGGCTTCGCGGCTTACACCTAAAAACTCCAGCTCCTCGCTCACATTTTTCTAATCTACATGTTTTATTAAATTTGATTCGCTTGGTGATTGACACTTGGATAAAGAAGTTTTAGATAAACTTAAGGAAATTGTTGGAGATGACAATGTTTTCGCTGGCAGCAGCTTAAATGAGGAATATGCCCACGACGAATCTCTTACAGTTAAAGGCGTTTTGCCAGAAGTAGTAGTCAAGCCCAGATGTGTCGAAGAAGTTGCAAGAATACTGCGTTTGGCTAACGAGAAGCTCATTCCAGTAACGCCCAGAGGTGGAGGCACAGGCTTATCCGGTGGATGCGTTGCGCATATGGGAGGCATCCTACTATCCCTTGAACGAATGAATAAGATAGTGGAAATAGACGATGAAAACCATGTGGCAGTGGTTGAGGCCGGAGCAATGTTGTCAGACCTTTATAAAGCCGCCAATGAACGAGGCTTATGTTATCCAATCTATCCAGGAGAAGAAACCGCAACCGTTGGCGGCAACATAGCTACAAATGCTGGGGGAATGATGGCTGTTAAATATGGTGTTACCAGACACTTTGTCCTAGGCCTTGAAGCTGTCCTGCCTACAGGAGAAGTAATTAGGACGGGAGGAAAATATGTGAAGGCATCGTCAGGCTACGACTTAACCCAGCTGATTGTTGGTTCCGAGGGAACTTTGGCGGTAATCACGAAGGCTATATTGAAGCTTGTTCCCTGTCCAAAGGCTAAAACCACCCTTTTCGTAGCCTTCAAATCCCTTGAAAACGGGGTTAGGGCTGTCCCCGCCATACTCAAGTCAGGCAAGACTCCCTTAATAGTTGAGTTTTTAGACAAAGTTGGACTTGAAGTCATGGAAAGATACACCGGAATCAGAGTTCCATTAACCGAACTTGTGCGCAACGAAGCGGAAGCATTTCTTCTAATAGTTTTAGAAGGTAGAAACCAGAAAGAGGTTCAAGAAGCCGCTGAAGTTGTGAGCGACATATGTATGAAATACGGAGCTATAGACGTGTTTATTCCCGCAACCGGAAGAGCTGAAAAAGAGCTTCTTGAATTAAGGGAAAAATCCTTCTACGCAGCTAGAGA
>JAWCNE010000046.1:0-10745 GCA_038849025.1 Bathyarchaeia archaeon | reverse complement strand
TTAAGATCCTCTGGCGTAGGCCTCCGTGGGTTCGAATCCCACCCCCCGCACCATATACGTGAAAAACGCCGGGGGTTTGTAATGGCGATGTTAAGCGTATTTTGGCTTTCTGAAGATTTTTCCTCCATCGTTGTATTCGCCTGTTATGTATTCGAAGCTTGCTTCAGTTTGTTTGAACTGATGAGGCCTTGAATGCTATATAGACTTGAGAGTTTATGTTGAGTTGCATTTCATTGAATGATCGTTTGGTTATTTGGACTGTGAAGTTTTTGCTTGTTCCGACATTAACTTTTAACTTTACCACATGTCCCATGTCGGATATTTGTGTTATTTTGCCTTCAAAGGTGTTTCTTGCGCTTGAAATAAGCGGGTGTGTTGATAATATAATATCTTCGGGTGGTATGTGCAGTGTTACATTTCCAGCTTTCTTGAATGCGGCTTCAATTTGCAAGCCGTTGCCGGTGTCTACAATTGATGTGCCTTCAGCCGTTATTTTTGAAACGCCGTGGAAAACGTTCTCCAGCCTGGCGAAGCTTTTAACGGGTTGTAATTGTTTTCCGAAAATATCCTGAAATGTGCCTAACAGCTCTATTTTCCCATTGTTAAGAAAAGCTAGCCTATCCGCCAAATTTTCCGCTTGAAACATGTTGTGAGTCGCCATAATTATTGTTGTTTTCCTCTCTCTATTAACGTTGAAAATTACTTCCTCAACTATGGAAACGTTTCTCGGATCCAGGTTTGCAGTAGGCTCGTCGAGTAGCAGTATTTCAGGTTCGGTTACCAACGCTTGGGCTATAGCTACTCTTTGAGCTTCTCCCCCGGACAAACTCAAGGCATTTTTGTGTTCAAATCCTTTTAGCTGAACCAGTTTAAGCGCTGCTTTCACTTTTTGTTCGATATTGCGTTCGCCCCTAACTTTTAATGGATAAGCCACATTATCAAAAACGCTCATGTTGAAGTGAACTGTCTGCTGGAAAACCATGCCGATTTTTCTCCGCAAAGCTGCCCTTTCTTTTGCAGAATAATCTACGAGCTTTCCGTCGAACAACACTTTTCCAGCTGTGGGCTCCTCAAGCAGGTCGAGAATTCTGAGAAGCGTGGTTTTCCCAGCCCCGTTTGGCCCCACAAGGACGAAAAGCTCTCCGTTTTGAACGTTGAAAGTTATGTCCTTCAAAACTTGTCTTCCAGAGTATTCTTTGAAGAGGTTTTGCACCTCAACTTTTGGCATTATCTCCTCGCCCCCTTAAGCTGGACAATCGTTAATGCCAAGTTTATTATGAAAGCCATAGAAAGCAGGATTGCCCCAAGAGTTAAAGCCATGGCGAAGTCGCCTAGCTCTGTTTCGATGACGATGGCTGTCGTCAGCGTCCGTGTCCACCATCTAATGTTGCCTCCGGTGAGCATTATGCCGCCCACCTCAGAAATGGCGGCGCCAAACGCCGCGATAATTGAGGTTAAAACACCCATGCGGGCTTCTCTTAACACAAGCCATGCTGCCTGGGTTTCTGTTGCACCAAGCGATAAGGCTTTCTCTCTGATCGATTTTTCAACACTTCCGATAGCAGACATGGTAACGCCAATAATTATCGGAACAACCATTATAAGCTGTGTTATTATCATGGCTGTAGGCGTATACAATAGCCCCAACCAGCCAAGAGGCCCAGAGGCAGTCAGCAAAAGGTAAACCACAAGCCCAACAACAACAGGCGGCAAACCCATAAAAGTGTTTACGACGCTTTTCAACATGACATCCACGAAACGCATCACGGTTCGTTTCCCCTTAAACTGTCCAAGCCCCAGAAGTGCTCCAACAGGTATGCCTATCAACGCACCTATTAGAACAGCTGTTCCCGAAACCCTTAAGGACAGTAAAGTTATGTTCAAAATTTCCTGCCAAAAAGCATCCTCAAACACTATGCAACCACCAGCCACCATATTTTTAAGCTTAAAAAGAAAAGGGAGACTGAATTTTTAGGTACTTTGTACATCATACCATGCCAGCTCATTCTCTTGCTCAGGAAAGCCCAGCATATGCGCCAGTTCAATGTTCCGCGTTATGGGTTTGAACAGTGATTCGCCCTCTCTTTTGAAGTTTGCTATGAGGGTTTGGCCTTCCTCTGAAATCATCCATTTAGCCAGCATAAGCGCTCCCTTATAGTTCCTCTGAGGATACTTCTCCGGGTTAACAAGGATTACTGCGTAGGGATTCAGCAGCACCACATCGCCTTCAACCAGAACCTGCAAATTCGCAAGCTGACTTTTAAACGACATCAAAGTAGCCCTATCAGTTAATGTATAAGCCTTTTTCTCATTAGCCATCCGCAACGCAGTTCCCATTCCAGCTCCAGCCTCCACATACCATGTTTGAGTCTTGTTTGAGGGTGTCAAACCTAGCTTTTTCCATATGCTTAACTCCAGCATGTGAGTGCCTGACTTGTCTGCACGCGAAATGAATTGAGCATTACCTTTAGCGCCTTTTTCTGCAATTTTGCGGAATGCCTCTGTGGCGTTTGTTAAGCCGCCTATTCCAGCGGGGTCATCTGCAGGACCAATCATTATGAAGTCGTTATACATTACGCCAACCCTGTGAACGCCATAAGTGCTGTTCACAAATTCAAGCTCAAGCTGTCTAGAATGCACCAAGACGAGGTCTGCATCACCCCTCTTAGCAGTTTCTATGGCTTGACCAGTGCCAACCGAAATTATGTGAACCTCAGCATCATATTTTTCCTGAAAGACTGGCATTAAATAGTCCAGCAGTCCAGAGTCATAGGTGCTTGTGGTTGTCGCCAGCACAATGATCGATTTCTGAGAGCGCATATACTGTTCATAAGCAAACAAGGCAACAACAGCAACAGCCAATGTTAGAATGGCGATCAAGATTTTTGACGGCTTCTTCATCCTGGCACCGTTATGTTTTGTTGTACATATCGAAACCCTTTGCACTTATAAGCATAACGGCTAAATATTTACTTATATGCCCACCCAGGACGAAACAAAACCTACTGCAAAAGTTTGGCTCGAATACAGAGGAACACCAATCTTGGGCAGCGGTGGCGCTGCAATACTGAAAGCCATTAAAGAGGAGAAATCCATTTCAAAAGCAGCGGAAAAACTAGGGATGTCATATCGTTATGTTTGGAACTATTTGGCTAGGGTGAAAAACGCTTTAGGCGAACCCGTAATAGAAACGTTTAAGGGCGGGAAAACAGGTGGAGGCGGAGCTAAACTCACTTCGTTGGGCGAATACATCCTCAAAGAGTATAGTAGAATTGAGAATTATGTGGGCGAGGTTCTAGGTGACAAAGAATATTGGGAGGCAGTTGGATTGAAAATAAGTGCAAGAAGCAGA
The DNA here is from genome assembly GCA_038849025.1 of Bathyarchaeia archaeon. Taxonomy (GTDB): domain Archaea; phylum Thermoproteota; class Bathyarchaeia; order Bathyarchaeales; family Bathycorpusculaceae; genus WUQU01. The sequence continues at coordinate 7,393 of JAWCNE010000046.1, read as the reverse complement.
TTGAAAGGCGTTGTCAAAAGCGTAGAGAAAGGCAATGTTGTAACCAAGGTCAAAGTGGAAATCACAGTGCCAGCAACAATAACAGCGCTCATATCAACCGAGGCTGCAGAGGACCTAAACATCAAAGTAAACGATCAAGTTGAAGCAGTGATAAAAGCAACCGAAGTCATGATAGCCAAAGAGAAGTAGATGCTTCTTTCATCTCGTCAATAAGTAGATTATTTTATTCTTAATGTAAAGGAGAAGAATAGATTGTATGCTATTCAACACTGTTCTTTTAGTGTCCATTAACGGAAAACCATAATTTTCTGTGGAGGGTAAGGAGAATAAAATGCGTGCTGATTGAGAGTGAGCGGCATGGAAGAGTTTGATGTGGTTGTGGGTGGTGGGGTTGCTGGTTCTGTTGCTGCAAGGTTTGCTGCAAAAAGTGGGTTTAAAACGTTGTTGGTTGAGAAGTTTAAGACGCCCAGGAACAAGCCTTGTTCTGGAATCCAGTTCCAATATTTTGAGAAGCTTATTGGCGAGAAGATACCGCGCGAAAAACTTTGCAGAAACGAGCTCTTTAAAGTGGAGATGATAACTCCAAAGGATAAGGTTTTGAAGGGCAGAATGAAGATGCTGAACTTTTGGAGATCCACCTTTGACAGTTGGCTCAACTCTTTAGCAGTGGACGCTGGCGCAGATTTTCGCGATAACACTTCACTAATTGATTTTGTTGAAGATAAAAGCGGCGAAATAATCGTTAAAATGTCGGCGGAAGGTGAGCGCAAGGAGGTTAAGGCTCGTTATCTCATTGGCGCTGATGGGATGCTTTCACGGGTTAGAAGGAAACTGCGGCCACAAGATTTTGAAAGGAAAGCCTCGGGAGCAACGGTAAACTATTATTTTGTTGGAGAGGCAAACTTGGACCCAAACACGCTTTACATGTTCTATAAACGAGAGTTCTGTCCCTTAATGTTTGCTTGGGTTTATTTGAAGGATGACAAGTGGGTGATTGGCACAGGCGCCAACGAAAACCCATTACAGTATGCGGAAAAATTCTTCAGTTATGTTAAGGAAAAGTATGGGCTTCGCGGTGAAGTCGTTAAAAAGGAAGGGTTCTCCTCAACATTAAAAAGCACAGCATACTTGGGAGAAGGAAGGATACTGCTGGTTGGGGATGCCGCGGGCTTGGTTGATTTATATCGAGGCGTGGGAATGGATAACGCCGCCCTAAGCGGACGCCTAGCAGTAAAAGCCATAACAGAGGCTGAGGAAGAGGGCTTAGAAGCTGCAAAGGCTTATGAAAATCTCATGAAAAAAGTTGTCAAGAAAATAGAGGCCAATGCGGAAAAGCAGATGAAAAGACTCTCCTCAAACACTGAACTCGAAAAAAGCCTGTCACCGCTAAACATGCTTAAAGGAGGACTACACATGCTTATAGCAAACCAAATAAACAAAATACTGCCACCAGAAAAACTCATATTTCTCCCACCATAAATCATAATTACCGTTTCCATTAGTCACTGTTAACGGAACATTCATAAATACTGTTTTCGGTTAGACGTTACTGATAGAACGAACAGTTAAATTGCTATAAAACTTTTGGATAATGTTTTAGAACAAATTTCTTGACAACTTCATACGCCCATTTGGCGTTTTGCTCAGATGGTTTGTAGCCTTCATGGACCTCCTCTTTAGATTTAGACATACATTCGAGTTCCATTTTTACTCTGATACGAAATTTAAGACCTGTCATAGAATGATCCTAAGAAAGTTTTAACTGCCTTGAAAACAATACTTTAAGTGTCCAATAGTCTTGTGGAGGTGAGGGGTTTGAGCGAGAAGGAAAAGAAGAAAGAGGAGAAAGGTAAAGCAGAGGCTGCCGCGGAGAAAACCGGTGAGGTCGTTGGTAAAGGCTTGAAGAAAGGTTTTGGAATAGTTAAGGGTGTCGGTAAAGGCTTAGCCAAAGGAGTTAAAGGTGAAAAAGAAAAAGAGGAAGAAAAATAGGGGATGCAAATTCTTCAAGCGATACTTAAACTTTAGTATTCCACTTTTCTTGGAAGCTTCTTTGCTTGTTCAATCCAGTTTTTGACTTGTTCAAGGGTTGGCGGTTTCCTTACAAGTTTTTTCTCCTTGTTAATTTCTAGTATTTTTGCATGGAGATTTTCCGGATCTCTTTTTGATAGTTCAACAACCGTGTCTACTCCAGCTTCTTCAAGCAAATCAGAATATTCCTCGCCTATTCCTTTGATCCTGAAAAGGTCTGCAAGATTTACCCATTCAAGAATAAGCTTTTCTGAAATGCCCGTTTTCTCAGCAAGCTCCTTTCTCCCCTTCCTTGTCCCACCAACATTTAGCAAGTCATCAGTGGTCTTGACGCCAACCGCGATAAGCTTCTTGGCGTATTCTGGCCCGATTCCTTCAATTTCGTCTATTTTTGCCATACAACGTCACGAAAAGATATTTGTTATCAAACCTAATATATAACTTTCGCAAAACATTGCATCCCTCTAAGGCGGAGATAAATAACTCTTTGGAGTTTGAAGAAAATTTTAGGATATTTTAAAAGTTATTACCATTAGGTTGTATGTTGAAGTGTTGGGATGTAGGATTTTAAGATTCGTATATATGTAAGATTTGCCAGGGTTTTTAATTGAAACTTTCATGGCGATGTAGACTGTGCTCGTGCCTAAGAGGCCATACCATTGGCCAATTTTCTGGTTGTATTCTCCATCGAAAATGTATATTTGTCGAGAAACAGTTGTTGTGTTGTAAAAGTATATGGTGCAGTTGTATAGGCGTTCAATGTTTGTTTGGTTGTAGGCTTCAAGTCTAATTTTCCACGGGTCTGATGATTGGCTGACTATTTTTAGGATGTATTCGTAGGCATCGGATAATTCTATGACTTGCCAGTTATGGTCGGATTCTTGTCCAGCATACCATCTTTGTAGGCGCAGATTCGTTGAATTGGTTAGTGTTTCTGTCCAGAATGGTCTCGGGAAGGCTCTCCCAGTCCCGGTAGAGTCACATGTTGTGAATGAGAAAGCCTTACTTGTGTTAACTGATAAAATTTGTATATTTTTAACGAGTTCTGTATTGGTTGTTGAGTCATGAAATCCTCTTTGAACCTTAACTCCAGCAGGCATCTGAATAACGTACCATCTCACGTAGCATGTCCCAGTTGTTGTTCGCCTAAAAAATCTAATTTCAGCTGAATTTTCTATCCAGCCTCTTACTGAAACCTGGGCAAGCCCGTTGGTCGTTGCTCTCCAAGTCATATAAAGCCAAGTCCTCGTAATATCAACTGGGGCGATGCTTTGAATTGTTGGATTTGACGTGCTAACAACTGTTTCACCAGTCTGTATGACTGTTTCATCGTTAAATTTTACAACAAACCATTCAACAGTAACCGTCGTTCCAGTTCCCTCTCTCCTTAATCTTAAATTTGTAGCGCTTGTTAACACGCCCGTGACAAAGGCCTTATTATATTGCGATGCATCGGTTCCAGTCGACCTCCTTGAAAGGAAAACCACACATTTAGCGATATTTCCAACATCGTTTATTGGCACATCCTTTTGTGTCTCAGTAGAGGCAAACTGTGTTGTTCCTGATTGGACACTTATTTGTTCTCCTAAAGCCTCAATTACATACCACGCGAAATTCGCAGGGTTTGTTGTGCCAACCCTTTCAAAGCGTAGCTGCGAGGAGGACTCAAATTTGCCGCTTACAAGAACCTGCTCTTCAGGTTGAGTTGAGGCTACACCACCCCCGAAGCTGACGAGCAGGAAAGATTTTGAAAGGTTAATCGGTTCGACATCTATGAGCGTGTAGGAGCTCCCTGAATTAATAACTCCTGTTCCTGATTGAACTTTCCAGTGTCTTTCTACCACTTTAATTTCAACTTTAGCGCTTGTGCTGTTTGTAAAAATTGTGCTATTTCCTACGATGCCCTCTTTTAGGATTACTTTTGGAGATTCAGCGGAAACAAAATTAGCTTGGCAATGATATGCGTTATTAACAGTACCGTACACCGGAATATCCAGACTAACAAGTAATAAAATAAACAGAATTGATACATTGAAAGTTTTTTCAATCATAAAAATTTCCTCTAGAAAAAGAAAAAAGGAACGATGGCGAGCTATTCACCTTCAACTAGCAGTTGCAGTGTTACACTTACAGTGTTTGTTGATAAGGCTCCGGCCTTCCATTTAATGTTCCATTCAACAACCCATGTTGTATCAGCTGGGATGGATAATTTACCAGTAGATGACCCCCCAATGCCGACATTTATTGCGTTGCCTTGCTGTGTGCCGCCAACAGCATCGCGGACTATCACAGTGATAGATTCAATCTGGCTCGTGTCTCCGCTCCAAGAGGCAAAAGCCAGTGTAATATTTCGGCTCGCAGAATCGAAATTTTTTATTCCCACAGCCGCTTGGTAGACCCTCGTGGCGTTTGGCCAGCCAGCCATGCTATTGAGGCTTACGTAAGTTCCATTTGTTCCAATGGAGGCTCCAGCTTCCTCGCTATCGTCGGCTAAGACGAATTGGACTTTGGCAGTTTCAGCCGTTATTGGCGACGCCTGCATGTACAAATAGTTAAGAACGCTGGCTGAAGCTGTGACGACAAGCACTGATGATAATAACAGCAGTAAAGCCCTGATCAGCTTTTTTCCAGTCTTTTTTGGATAGTTTTCCATCATTTTCCTTCACCTCCCTTTTTCTTAAATAAGTCTGGTTCTAAGTATACTGTAACACTAAAGCCCAGTAAGATTATACAAGCTATGAGAATCACGTAGAGGCTTTCAATTGGAATCATTGGAAGCCAAGGCATCGGAACTGATACACCGTTGGCGTAAGCCGAAATAAAAAACACCGAAATTGAAAATATCGGAAGTGTAAACACGGAAAGAAACATTCCAGCTACGCTTAAAGTCTTTTTTTGGATGGCTATGTAGAAATTAATGCATCCTGTACTTAAGAGGGCTGCAAATAAGTAGAGCATGGAACTCCAAAATCGTGCCTCTGCGTAGGGCAAAAGAAAGGCATAATTTATCCATATCTGACCGAAACCCGCAAGCGCTGCAACATGATACACATAAGGAAGTGTGGCCGGAAAAAGCTTCTCTATAAGAGATGCCAGCAAGCTTAAACCTACGAAAATATCAACTCCTATAAACAGAAGCAGTTCAGGCGGAAACGGCATCCTCGACATTCTTATCGAGACTTCCTAAAGCCTTTTGCTTCATTAAATGTCGCAACTTTTAAGAATCAACAAATATAAATAGATTATGAATTGTTGATTCATTTTAAATAATTAAAAGAATCACAATGTGTCATTGTGTTTTTTTTAGGATTAAAAAGAATCAATGATTAATTTAAGCTGTGTTTATTAACGATGCAAGTTCATTTAGAACTATCAAATTTTCTGCATTCTTGAAAACAAAGCATCATTGAAGCGAAATATGTTCATACAATGAGCTTAAATGAAAAAAGATAAATTAACGAAAGAGTAAACATGCCAGTATGTTGAGCGATCAGGAGAAGAGGGTATTAAGTGAGCTTCTCAAAAACGCTAAAACCAGCGACAGAAACATTGCCAGAATGCTTAAGGTCTCACAAGCCACAATAACAAGAATTCGTAGAAAACTTGAAAACGAGGGATACATCAGAAAGTATACGGTTATCCCCGATTTTGGAAAATTGGGATGCGAAATAGTTGCCTTTACATTCGTGAAAATGAACCCCCAAGTTTACTCTAAAAACATAGAAGAAATAAGAAGTTACGCAAATCGGTGGCCAAACGCAATTTATGCCTCCCGCGGAGAAGGCATGGGCATGACAGGAATAATTATCTCTTTACATAAAAACTACACCGACTATCTTCAAAAACTTAACATATTTAGAAGAGACTGGGGACAATACATAGAAGATATACAAAGCTTCATAACAACAGTTAGCGAGGGAATAATAAAAGAATTCAACTTAGAATATATTGCAGAATGCCTCAAATAATAAAAACTCAACAAGTCAATTCAAATCGAAGTAAGTCAGCATAAAAGTCAAAGCACAAAAGTCTTGCAGCGCCAAAAGGACTAACCCTTTCGTAGCCTTTATATGAAATTTATTGGAGTGATGTCCCTATGAATATTGTTGTTTTAGGCCCTGCCGGTTCTGGAAAAAGTCTCCTAACATGCAGGTTTGGAGATTATTTACTGAAGAAAGATTATTCTGTTAAATTTTTGAACCTTGACCCTGGATGCTTAGTTGTTCCTTATCATTGTGACTTTGACATTAGAGAAAGGTTTACCATTGAGAGAATCATGGCTAAGGAGGGCCTAGGACCTAATGGTGCCGTTTTAAGGGCTATGGATATGCTCAGCGAAGCGAAAATTCCGCAACCCGATGGGGACTTTGTTCTTTTTGACACACCCGGACAACTTGAGGTTTTCGCCTTTCGCAGCTCCGGTCCAAAAATCATTGATCAACTGGCAGATCCAATTGGCATATTCATAATTGACGCCACCATCGGGGCTAACGACTTGCCATCAGCCTACTTGTATTCACTAGCCATTTCGTATAGGCTTGGAATAAACACTTTAAGAGTTGTCAACAAGGCGGACCTGCTCAACAAGCAGGAAAGGCTAAGGCTTAGCAGGATTCTACATAACCCCAAAATTTTGGAAAAGAAAGTTAAAACTATGGGAGTTTTGGCTGATATCTATCTTCCCATGCTTAAAATTTTGAGTAAAGTTATTCCAGCCCAGCGAATACCGCTGATTTCCGCAAAGACCGGGGAAGGCTTTGAAGAGTTGTTAACAATTCTCCATGAGGTTAAATGTGTATGTGGCGACTTAACCTAGCCTTTTTCCGCCCTTTCGTCCTCCCGCACAGGCTTAGTTGAAATCTCCCTTATGAGGGGTTCTTGTCTTCCTCCCTCAATTTCTATTTGCGCTCCAGGATACTGTTGTTGAAGCCTTCTCTTCAGGGCGTTTACATCCACATCTTTTCCAACTTTAGCCTTGACTTTTGTGCCTTCCGGCGTTTGTGTCACACTTATCGAGTAGCCACCGACAAACTCCTCTTCTGGAAATTTTTTGAAAATTTCATCCATTTCATCAAATATTGAACCTCCGAAAAGCTCATCTATGATGCCTCTTCTCCGCTTTTTCTCAGACGCCATGGACTTCACCCCTCAAAATTTATGCATAAAATGGTTGCTTAAAAATTTAATTAGTTCCCTTCTAGCTATTTTAGACAAAGTGAGAGGATAGAATGGCTGGAAAAGTTGTAGTAATCATGGGCTCTGAGAGGGACTTGGATTTCGCGAAGGAACTAGCCAAACACTTAAAGACTTTTGATTTAGAGTTTAAGCTTCGAGTGGCTTCAGCCCACAAAACCCCAGAAAAAGT
>JAWCNE010000045.1:0-11602 GCA_038849025.1 Bathyarchaeia archaeon | reverse complement strand
GTCCAGAAATTGGCATATCTTAGAAAGCGCTTCGATATTTATTGGCGAACAGAAAATCTTTTAAATAAATTGCACACGATTATAGTTTTGAGGTTGCATTCGTGACTGCTAGCAAAACAAAAGCTAAAAAGGGGAAGGCAAAGAAAAATAAGTAAAAAAAAGCATAATCTAACTAAAATCCCCCATTTTTTCAATTTTTAATCATGGAACAACGAGATTGTTCCATTTCTTGTTAACCAAATGACTGAGAACGCTGAAGGATTTTCATGACAAGATATTTAAATCAATCCAGTCACCATTAATAATGGTGAACCTTTGTCTCAGAAAATCTCAAAAATGGTTCTTCCTTTTTCAGTTTTAGCTGAAAATCGCAGTGAACCCTTCATGGATGAAATGGAAAGAGCATCCATTTACTGCTTTACTGAGTTAGAGCGGCAAAAGGGTGGAGGCTTAATATTAAAGAAACCTGAAGAGGAAACTGTTTTCTTAACAAAATTCTTTTACCCGCTTTGGCTTGTCCCTTGGAATAGGCTGAACCTAATTTTTGACGGATTAAAAACAAAAGATCACCCCCTAAATTATAAGGGTATACCAGAGGCTAAAACTTTCCTTGAAAACCTGCAGAGAAGTTCAAAAACGATGGAAACTTACATGGCTTTTCTGTCAGACAATTTAAGCTATTTCCAAGTACCAAGCGATGAAAAGACAATGATGATTGAAGCCTTAATCTCAAACCAGACTTTTCTCAGCGAATTTGACCAGTACCTTTCAGAAGTCAGAGAAGCAGAGGCATCATCACCTATTGTGTTTTTACCTTCACTAATTGAAGAAACGGCAATTCTGGCAACGATTCAAGAGCTTGAAAAACTTAAATCAGACTTTAAAACAGACCTCGGCCTTCTTCATGAAAGCATGAAACAGCTTAGCAGAACAACCCGAAACTTTGTTAAGGCAATACGAGGCGAGATTAGGACAATTAAAGAAGAGTTCGGTGAAAAAATTAAAAAGCAGGAAGAAGTTGTGGCTCCAAAGCTCAAGCGCATAAACGAGGAGTACGATGAACAAATAGTAAAGTTAACGAAAAAATTTGAAGAGCAACTTCTTCCCCTGCAAAAGGAACAGGTGAAGCTGGAAAAACTTAAGGAGCAAGCCATTAAAAAAATTGAACGATGCAACATAGAAGCTAAAACATGCGCCGCCAACAATGATGTTGTCGGAGAGAGAAAATGGAAAGAGAAAGCGAATGAAACCAAAAAAGAGCTTTCCGAAGTCGAGAAGCAGATTAAGGCTGTTGAAGAAAGGATAAAAGCGGTTGAGGAAAGCAAATCTCTTGAAACCTTCAAGTTAAGATCTGAGTGGGAAGCAAGAATCAAAGAGGCAAAGAGGGATTTGCTTGAACTTGAATCATCCCGAGACGCCAAAATTCAAATTCACGAAGAGGAGATAGAAAGGCTTGAAGGTTTAACAGCAAGCATAATTCAGCAAATAAACAACGTAGTTAAGCTTAGAGAAGCAGACCTCATAAACCTTGACAAGCTTGGAATTCAACAGAAATATAAAACAGTGAATTTGGTTTATATTCCCTTCTACATGGCTTGTTATCAGTTTGAGACGAAAAAGCGGTACATTGTTTTTCCGCCATCGGTTGCGAACAGCATGGGCTTTATTGCAAAACTTAAAGGCGCCCTTGGAAAAGCCAAAGTTAAGCAGCTTCTAGTTCCAAGGTTTAAAGCGGTTACATCGCTGCTGGAAGGTCTTTTGGGTTTAATTGAAAGGGACGCTGCATTTGCAAGGGAAATCTACGAGGCTGGTGAAAAAGCTAACATTCTAAAAGGGGCTTCCGCACTGGAAGAAATCAAGAAGGGATTGGAAAAACTGAAGTCTGAGGGCTGGCTTTCAGAAAAAGAGTATGCTGCCTTCGGTCAAAAACTAGTCTAAACACTCACCACCCATTTTAAAGGAGTTTACTTCACGTTGAGTTCTTTAAACCGTTTAATCGCGTAGTTTACGATTTCTTTGGCTTCTTTAGCGTCCTTCCACTCTCTGAATTTCACCCATTTGTGAGGTTCCAGCCGCTTATAAGTTTCAAAGAATTCTTGAATTTCCCTAAGCTTTTGGGGGTGGACATCGCTGATATCCTTGTATCCATCAAACCTTGCGTCATTGACCAGTACAGACAATATTTTGGGATCTATACCGTTTTCATCTTCCACTATTAACGCGCCTATCACTCTGACTTTCACTATGCATCCTACTTCGAGGGGTTCGTAACTCAAAGCCATTATGTCTAGAGGGTCTCCATCGTCAAACCATGTCTGCGGAACAAAGCCGTACTCCACTGGAAACACGACGGATGATGGTATTATGCGATCTAGGACAAATTCTCCCCACTCAATGTTGAATTCGTATTTATCCCTTGAACCGCCGACAACCTCCACCACCATGTTTAAAAGTTCTGGAGGTTTATCGCCACATGGAATATCTTTCCAAAGGTTCATACGCTAACGCCTTAAGCCAAACAGTCCAGCTTGTTATTTAATTTTTCCTTTTTACGTCTATAGAATTCAGCAATACTTTTATAATTCCGTCATAAAATGGCAATGGCGCTGCGGTGTTGTCCTTTGAGTAGGAGAACCGTTTACTGTCCTCACAGCTACAAAATATTTGCAATACTGTTTCTGCTTCTTGTCTTAATCGTAGGCCTACTTTTTGTGGGCGCCATTGGTATTGCTTTTAGGCAAGTTGGTTTTAGTCCTCAAATGGCTGTCCTGATTCTTGCAGCAACTTTCATTGGAAGCTACGTTAACATTCCGTTGTTGAAGCTTAGGGCTGTAATTCCCATAGTTAGGGAAGAGTACATAAGCTTCTTTGGAATAGTTTTCAAGGTTCCCGAGTTTGATTATGAGGAGTTCACAACGATTGTTGCAATAAATGTGGGTGGAGCCCTAATCCCCGCATTGGTTTCTATTTATCTTCTCTGGAAGGTGCCTTCAGCGCTGCTTTACGCTTTAGCTGGAATTTTCATAGTTGCAGCGGTGACGCATTTGGTTGCAAGGCCCATTAAAGGTTTAGGAATAGCCACACCAGCCTTCATTCCGCCCTTAGCATCTGCGCTTGTGGCTTATCTTTTGCCTTCAAGCGCACCCGCTGTCATAGCCTACACTTCAGGAGTGCTTGGCACACTTATAGGTGCGGATATAACTAACTTGCACCAAATTCCAAGGCTTGGAGCCAAAATAGCAAGCATAGGCGGAGCTGGAACATTTGACGGCGTCTTCCTAAGCGGAATACTCGCTGTGCTCCTCGTCTAAAATTGGTTACTCTTCTCTTAGCTGCCGCTTTTTAGTCCTAGACTCTTTTTCGCCGTATTTCGCGTAGAGCTCTTTCCTTAAAGCTTCAAGCATCTCAATCTTCCTTCCAGAAAATTCAGCTGCCGTGATAACCTTAACCCCGAGTTTTTCTGCTTCTTCGTATACTGGCTTTACCCGCATTTTATAGTTTAAATCACGGAGAAAGTGGTGGTCTAAAACTATGGTGTGGGGGCTTGTTTCTTTTATGGCTCTTAAAAGGTTTTTGTTGGAGATCTCCAAGCTTTTGAACGAGTAACGATATCCAAGCATATAAGTCATTGGGCCGTCAACGAAAAGGATGTCTGGCTTCTCTTCTAAAATGAATATTATCTGATCTTCAAGGGAAGGGCCTTCAACATCAGATGTGTGCAGAAACTTTTCACCGTTGCTTTTTATGCTTACTTCTGTTACATAACCCAAACGTGGGTTTGTGCCGTGGCAAACAGCCTTTGAAAAGCTTATGAGGGTTTTGCCAAGTTGAAAGCTTTTGCCATCCGCGTTCTCCAACTTTTTCGGTAACCCCTTTATCGCCTCTAAAAATAGCGCCGCTCTTTCCTTTTGACTTCTGTTTATGTTCTGCGTTGGATGTTTTACGAAAACGGTTTTTCCGCTGTAGAGCTCTGGATAGTCTGGGTCGTGATGATCGTAATGGTAATGGGTTACAACAAGCACTTCAGAGTCTTCAGCATACTGTTTTATAAGCGTCCATGTCTCGTCAAGCCTCTGCCACTCCATTGGATGAGGCTCCAAACCATAACGTAATGGTGCCAAAGAAACCCCGGGATCTATTAGGATTTTCAAGTCGTCTGTTTCCACGAAAGTTGCCATGGAGCGGACGCCGAAACTGTCAAAGGCTAAGGGCAAAATTCTCCTAATCACTTAACTTTTCCTCCTTGAAAAAAGTTTCAAGCCGCCTAGTTTCAATCCTTTTCAAGATTTCGGCGCATTTTTTAGGGTTTAAAGGCTTAAACTCCAGCTTTAAAGTTTCAAGAAGTCTTTGGACGTCTCTGGCTATGTTTGGCGCCACGAGGATTCCGCGCACTTCACGGTTTGTTCGGCTTTTAACCGCCTCTATATACTTTGCAAGTTGAAGCGCAGCCTCTTTGCCGGCTGTTTTACGTTTAATCTCGACAACAACAAATCGTCCATTCTTGTCAACGCCGTAAACATCCACAAATCCAGGTTCCACCTTTTTCTCATAGCTTATGGGATTAAACCCTTTTTCCAAAAGCGAAGGCTCTAAGAGAAGGGCTTTCTGCATGTCTTCTTCGCTTGCATATAGGGCGAATTCCCCAGAATCCGTTAGACTCAGGGCGGAGACCATGAGAATTTTGTCAAAAAACACTTTAACAGATTCTGGAGGCTTTAGCCTAACTGCATGAATCTCTAATATGCTTTCATTTACTTGGGTGTGGAATACGCATCCTGGAGGCTGCCAGTTAACTGGTTCATAACCTACTGAACGGTGGACAAGTAGGGAACCATCCTCTTTAACTATTAGTATGCGTTCCCCCGGTTCAAGCTTAGAACTTGCCCTTCCGAAATAGTGCACCCAGCAGTTGCCAACCACAAGCAGCATTTTATGTTGGGAAATCGCCTCTTTAACGATTTTTTCTGCTTCATCCATGTTTGGACTGACTGAAACTATTAAAGGCTTGGTACTTGACACCTTTTTCCGCCAAAACAGTTTAGAAGCTTTTACTACATAAAATTTCTGAAGAGCCCCTATGACTGAATGGAGCCAAAAACGCAGCGTCATGCGCCGTTACGATTTGACAGCCCAAATTTACGACATGAGATACGCTGAAGAACAAGCGGCAAAAATTGAGGTTGCCTTGGAAAACTTGGGAAGCCTAAAGTTGGAAAGGCAAAGCTTAGTTTTGGATGATGGCTGCGGAACAGGATTGCTTTTCAACTACATCGCAGACAAAGCTGGAATGGTTGTTGGACTGGATATTTCAAGGAAAATTTTGGCTGAGGCGAAAAGGCGTTCAGAAAACTTCGATAACGTGCATTTGGTTTTAGCTGACTCAGACTACATGCCTCTTAAAGACTCTGTTTTTAGCCATGTTTTCGCCATAACTTTGATTCAGAACATGCCTAATCCTGGAAAAACTTTGGCTGAAGCCAAAAGGGTTGCTGGAGAAAATGCCGTGATGGTTGTCACCGGATTAAAGAAAAAGTTTCCATTAAATATCTTTGAAGGTCTGTTACGTAAACTTAACTTAAACATAATTGAGATTAGAGACGGCGACGAACGCATAAAATGTTACGTGGCTATTTGCACAAAAGTTTAACATTAATTTTTGTTTGAAGGCTGCTTAAACTATATATGAAAGCAAAATGTTAGAACTATATTCTTCATAGAAGTTTCCGGAGTAAATCATATACGCTGGTGGTTGACGGGTGCCATTGAAAACCTTGAAAAAGGAAACCGTTGAAGCTTTGACTCTGGAATGGATTCTACACGTGAAAAATTACAAATTAACCCTTAGTAGAAGTTTATGTGTTGGCTGCGAAATCTGCAGTCTAGCATGCCCAAAAGAAGCCATTAAACTTGAAAAACAGCCGAAAACCCTTGATGGTAAAGCGCAGCATGCAAAGGTTGACATAAGCCTAGAAAAGTGTAACTTTTGCGGAATATGCGACATCCTCTGCCCTTATGGTGCAATAAAAGTAACCCTTAACGGAAACCACGCTTTGCCTGTCATTGAAAAAGAAAGTTTTCCCCAGTTAATCCGCGATATCCAAGTAGACTCAAACAAATGCCCCATGGACTGCATGGAATGCGAGGAGGCATGTCCATTAAACCTCATCAAAATTACAAGGTTAACGGCCGATGGAAAAGCCGTGGAAAATTTAAATGCGTTGACCACCCTGGAAAGAGAGTGGCTTAAAGTTAAGGTGGATGTTGAAAAAGAACGTTGTCCCACCTGTAGAATATGCGAGTTAAAATGCCCGAAAGGCGTAATTCGTGTGCGAAAGAGCTTTTATGGGAAAATAAAAATAAATCCGGAAAGATGTCCAAACGGCTGCAAAGACTGTTTGGATGTGTGCCCCATAACGGGAGCGCTTTACCTTTCAGAAGCTGATAATAAGGTTCATGTTAACGAAGTTTTCTGCGTTTATTGTGGAGCCTGCAAAGTGGTTTGCCCTGTGGGCGAAGCCCTAGAGCTTAAAAGAACTAAAATATTGCATACGCCTGTAAGCTCTGGAACTTGGAACAAAGTTTTGGAAAGGTTGGCTTCTCCTCTTGAAATAACTAAGGAGTTGAAGGCTAAAGGCTCTAACAAGGCTGCGGAATCCGTTGAAAGACGGTTCAAGTATAAGGAGGCTATAGTGTAAAATGGCTCAGCCAGTTCAAAACCAAAACAAGCTTGAAGAGCTCCGCATAGGTGTCTTCATATGCCACTGCGGCCTAAACATAGCTGGAGTAATCGACATAAAAGAACTTATCGAGTTCGCTAAAACCCTTCCAGATGTGGTTTACGTTAAGGACAACCGTTACACATGTGCAGACCCCGGGCAAGATGAAATTAGAAAAGGCATAAAGGAGCACAGGCTTAACCGTGTTATCGTTGCCGCGTGTTCGCCGCGGATGCATGAGCCCACATTTCGCCGCACAGTTTCCGAGGCTGGTTTAAACCCGTTCCTTTTTGAAATGGCGAATATCCGCGAGTTTTCTTCATGGTGCCATCCAAGCGTTCCTAAAGAGGCTACGGAAAAGGCTAAAGACCTCATAAAAATGGCTGTGGCAAAGGCTAGGCTACTCATGCCCCTTCAAACCATAGAAGTCCCGGTCATCAACAAGGCGCTGGTTATAGGCGGCGGCATAGCTGGAATTAACGCAGCCTTGGATTTGGCTGAAATGGGTTTTAAGGTATACCTTCTTGAGAAGGGCGAAAGCATAGGCGGCCACATGGCTCAGTTAGACAAGACTTTCCCAACATTAGACTGTTCCATCTGCATTGAAGGCCCAAAAATGGTTGATGTGGGAAGACATCCTAACATCGAAATAATCTCCTATGCCGATTTACTTAGTGTAAGCGGTTTTATAGGCAATTTTAAGGTTAGGATTAGGAAAAACCCGCGTTATGTCATAGCTGAAAACTGCACCGGCTGTGGAGAATGCAAAGACGTTTGCCCCATAGAGTACCCCAACGAGTGGGATATGGGGCTCGGCGTGAGAAAGGCTATTTCCGTGCCCTTTGACCAAGCTGTACCCCTCGTTTACACGATTAACAGGGACTACTGCATTGAATGTTACAAGTGTGTAGATGCGTGTGGAGCAAGGCAAGCCATAAACTTTGACCAAAAACCAGAAGAAATTGAGCTTGAAGTAGGCGCAATAATTGTTGCTACTGGCTATGATATTTACTTGCCCTATGACAATCAGCTTTTCGGATACGGCAAATACACAAACGTGCTGACCTCCCTTGAATTTGAGAGGCTTATTCTTGCAGCTGGACCCACGGGCGGAAAGGTTGTTAGGGCTTCTGATGGGCAAAAGCCTCATAGCGTAGCCTTCATCCAGTGTGTGGGCTCGCGGGACACGAACAAGTACCCCTACTGCTCCAACTTCTGCTGCATGTACACTCTTAAGCATGTGGTTCAGCTTAAAGAGAAATACAAGGAAGACGTAGAAGTATACGTCTTCTACATGGACATGCGAACCAACTTTAAAGGATTCGAAGAATTTTACCAGAGAGCCCGGGAACTCGGCGTAAACTTCATCCGCGGACGCGTAAGCCGCATCCTCGAAGTCCCAGAAACAAAAAATCTGATTATTCACGCGGAAGATGCAAACCTCGGCATGCCCATAGAAGTTGAAGCCGACATGGTTGTTTTAGCTACGGCTGCTATACCCAAGAAGGGCGCAGAGGACATTGCGCGAATACTAAACCTAACAAGGGGTGCGGATGGCTTCTTTATGGAAAGCCATCCGAAGCTTAAGCCTTTGGACGCGCCTACAGATGGCATATTCCTCGCTGGGGCATGTCAGGGGCCTAAGGATATTCCTTACAGTGTCTCCCAAGGGTGTGGTGCAGCCTCACGGGCGGCAACGGTGCTTTCTAAGCCCAAATGGAAAATTGAACCCATAATCGCAGTTGTGGATCCAAGCAGGTGCCGAAACGTCACGACTAAGTGCGGCATATGTGCTGAACGCTGCCCATACGGAGCAATAAAAGCTGAAGAGAAACAGCCCGCACAAGTAATAACGGCCATGTGCCACGGCTGCGGAACATGCGTTGCCGAGTGTCCAGCCGACGCCATAACACAGATGCACTTCACAGACGCTCAAATATTGGCTCAGCTGCGAACAGCCTTGGAAAAGAATCCTGAGGACAAGATTTTGGCTTTCCTCTGCAACTGGTGCAGTTATGCTGGTGCAGACTTGGCGGGAACAAGCAGATTTGAGTACCCGCCCACCATTCGACCAATAAGGGTTATGTGTTCTGGAAGGGTTGACCGCGACTTTGTGCTGGAAGCTTTCAGACTTGGCGCTGGCATGGTTTTGGTGGCTGCATGCCACTTGCCCTACGACTGTCATTATATAAGTGGGAACTGGAAGATGAAAGCTCGTATGGATGCGTTGGCGCCAATGCTGCATAAGCTAGGCTTAAGCCCTGAAAGGTTCCGTGTGGAGTATGTTTCAGCCGCTGAAGGCGTAAAATTTGCCGAACTTATTCGCGAAATGACCGAGCAAATGAACGCTTTGGGCAAAGAACGGATTAAAGCGGAAAACGAAAAGTTGCGACCCATGCTTGAGAACATGCTTAAGCGAAAGGAAAAAAGATAGCCTAGCAGAAAACTTTTATTGGAGCGGGTTGTTATTCGTAGGCTATGGCAAAGCAGAAAATGGTAGATTTACTTTACGAGTTGATGAAGGATTCTAAGCGAAGCGATAGGGAACTCGCAAAAGTCGTAGGTGTTTCCCAGCCTACAATAACGCGGATGCGGAAAACCCTTGAAAAACAAGAGTATATCCGCGAATACACAGTTATGCCTGCCCTTGAAAAGCTCGGCTTTGAAATACTAGCCTTAAACTTCATTGCAGCAAACATAACGCAAGAATTCACCGAATGGATTTCCAAAAACCCAAAAATAATCTATGCGGGATTCGGCGAAGGTTTAGAGGGAAAGAATCTGCTCTTAGCGTCTGTTCATAAAAATTTCACAGACTTTTCCGAATTTACGCGCGAAATTAAAAGCCTATTCGGCTCAAACATTTCATTTTTCAAAAGCTTCCTGTCCTCTTTAAACGTGGACGTGATTAAGCATTTCTCCTTCAAAAATTTAGAACGTGTCAAATAAAACTTTTAAACAAATAATATATGGCGCCTGCTGTCAACACTCCAATTCCAACAATACACGCATGTGGCGAAGCTAAAAACGTAAAAGCCAAAAACATCGTGCAAATGGTTGAGCCTAAAAAGGGCACAATTTTCGGGTAAACCCTGTTCTCTATTTTCAACCTATAGGCGGAAACATTTGCCAAAGTGTAATAGAAGAGTAGCGCAAAAGTGCTTACCGCCACAACCCTCGCTATATCTGCAAACAAGACAAGTAAAGTCATAAAAGCGCCTACGATCCAGATTGAGTAGTAAGGCGTGTTATATCTCTCATGTAGCTTGTTTAGGGCTTTCGGCAAATCTTCCCTCCTTGCCATGGCGTATGCCATGCGGGAAACTCCTAAAATGGATGTGAGCAGAACGCTTGCTGTGGCGATTAATCCTCCAGCGGAAACCGTGTAAACCGCAAGGCGGTTTCCAGTAGCGCCTATAGCCTCTGTTAAAGGCGAGTTTGACTCCGCAAGCCTAGGCGCCCCTGTAAGCCCAACGGCTACTAAACCGACAAAAATGTAAACTATCGTTGAAATTGCCAAAGAAGTCAATATAGCCTTAGGAACATTCCTCTTCGCATCTTTAACTTCTTCCGCCACCACAGCAACCCTTGCAAACCCCCCGTAAGCAAAGAAGATGTAAAAGGCGCCTGAAAGGACACCCAATTGAAAAGGGTTGAAAGAGGCAAAATTTGAAGCATTCACATATAGTAAACCATAAACCACAAAGAACCCCAGTATGGACAGTTTAGCTGCAACGAGAACATTGTTTAAAAGGGCTGATTGGCGTATTCCCAGACAATTAAGCACTGTGAAAAGTATGCAGAGGACTGCGGCAACCCAATTAGATGGAAGAATTGGAAATAAAGCGTAGAGATAATTAGCAAAGCCTAGAGAAACTGCAGCGCCAGCAAAAGTATTCGATATCATCCACATCCATCCAGCCAAAAAACCAGCAAACGGCGAAATAAGCTGATACGCATACTCATATATGCTTCCCTCTTTGGGCTGCCATGCTGTCAACTCAGCGAAACTCAAAGCCGTGAACATGGAGATGACGGCAGCAATAAGCATAGAAACTGTTAAGGCTGGACCAGCCAATCCAGCTGCAATTCCCGTTATAACGAATATGCCGGCGCCTACTATTGCACCGACGCTTATAGCTGTAGCGTCAAATAGCCCTAAAGTAGGTTTAAGTTCTAACCTTTTAGAATTTTCCTCAACCATGTTGGCACCAGCGAAAGATGTTTAAGCCTGCACTTTATTAACAATAACAATAATTAATGTAATCCTTTAAACTATATAGCTGCGATCTGCCTTTTCGAAGTCTTTAACTATCTCCAATACCCGTTTAGAAGCTTTAACCTTGTCCAAAGGTATCCCTTTAAGCAGAGCCCATGGACTGCTTCTTGCAATGGCAGTCGCCAAATGATCTTCACCGAAGCACTCTTTTGCAACATGGTAGACTAGCTGCCTAACCTTCAATTCTGAAAGATGTCCCAACGCATGAAGATATTCGTGTAGAAGAAGATTATAGATTAAAGAGTTTACAACCCGCTTTGACTGGGTTGAGGCTTCAATGGCTTGAACCAAAACCCTGTTCAATATAATATTGTTTGTTCCAATGGGGTGGTAAGCGCCCAACTGTATAGGCAAATCATCTAGGAAAAGCATCATTCCAGCTCTACGCTGATTCAAAGACGCGGCTACAGTGTCCTTGACAACCTCCCATACTTCACCGTAGCTTGCAGCCTTATCGAGTCTTGAACGATATTTTTCAACATCAGCAACATCCATGGCTATTCCGCTCCGCCGTCACGCAATTGCTACAAAGCTTTATTAAAACATAAATAATTTTGTTGTGTTTTATTTTGTTGGACGATGAAGAAATCGAGGTACGATGAAAAAG
>JAWCNE010000044.1:0-11641 GCA_038849025.1 Bathyarchaeia archaeon | reverse complement strand
TTACCAGAATAACGGTAATTCACATAGGTAGCCAGTAGGGGGGAACCATACCCCGTATAGGTATATACTTGCAATTTTTAAGTTGCTTGTTTTTTGGATTTTGCATGTAGCAACATCCCAAAACTTGGAAGAGGAAAAGAAATTAATTGAAGCAGGATTTGAATTTGTTAGATACAGCGGAAAAGTTAATGTTGCCATACAGAAAAAGAAAATAAACATCTCCGGTAGTATAGTTAAGGGCTCCGGTAGTATAGTCCGGCCAAGTATAGCGGCCTCTCGAGCCGCGGACCCGGGTTCAAATCCCGGCCGGAGCATTATACCAATTATAAATTCCCTTTTTCTCTTCAATGTTAGACATATGAAGCAAACACGCATATGATTATGAATTCTTGCTTAAACGTGCTGAGATGAGCCATAACCTCCTTTCAGAAAGGGTGAAGAAGTATCTTGACCATATCCAAAAGGTTGAAAGAGCGGATTGGAAAAGCCCTTGATGAGGCTGAAAAGAAGACCTTGCTGAACTAGTTTTTATAAAATTAACCCCCAAAATTTTATTAATGTATGGTTTTTATGGTCTCTCCCATGGAAGAAGCAAACATAGTCATTATAGGCGCTGGCATAGTTGGCTTAGCTGTAGCTGCACAACTTTCGGAAAAAAATGAAGGAGTCTATATTTTAGAGAAAAATGCAAAGTTTGGACAAGAAACAAGCACCCATAACAGTGGAGTGATTCATTCCGGCATTCATTATCCACCAGACTCTCTTAAAGCCAAGTTATGTGTAAAGGGCAATTTGATGATTTACGAAATTTGCGAGAAATATAAGATTCCCTATAAGCAATTGGGGAAATTGACTGTAGCCATCGAAGAGGAAGAGATAGAAGAGATTAAAAAGCTGAAGCGTTGGGGAGAAGAGAACGGGGTGGAAGGTTTAAAAATTTTAGAGAAAGAAGATGTTAAATGGTTTGAACCAAATGTTGATGTTGAAAAGGCGCTTTACTCGCCATCAACGGGCATAGTTGAGCCTGACGATCTTATGAATTATTTTTATGCAAAGGCTTCTAAGAATGGTGCAGTGTTGGCTACAAAAACAGAAGTAACAGGTTTGCGGAAGATAGATGACGATTATGAAGTAAGCGGAACAAGTTTCGGTGAAAAATTTACTATCAAAGCAAAAACCGTAATAAATTGCGCTGGTCTCTATTCGGACAAAATAGCCATGCTTATTGGATTAGATGTGGAAAAACTTGGCTACAAATTGCATTATTGCAAAGGCGATTATTTTAGGCTCATGGGCAAACCTCCCGTTAAAATGCTCGTTTATCCAGTTTCAAAAGGACCGGGGTTAGGAATCCATCTTACTCCGGATTTGGCTGGTGTGGTGAAATTGGGACCAAACGCCTACTATGTAGATAACATAAGTTATGAAGTGAGTTCCAGCGAACATGAGTTTCGGGAAGATGTGAAAAGATTCTTACCATGTATCATTAACTATCAACTCGCGGCAGATTTCGCTGGAGTCAGACCTAAACTTCAAGGTCCAGGCGAAGGATTCAAGGATTTTGTCATAAGACATGAAGCTGATAGGGATCTGTTTGGTTTCATAAATCTAGTAGGCATCGAGTCTCCAGGTTTGACAGCTGCACCGGCTATCGGCGAGTTTGTTTCCGAAATTTACGAAAACGAAATTAAAAAGTGAAAGAGTTTTACCTTATTACTCATAGGTTGCCCGTCACTGCCGAAATGATTACAAAAGAGCTTGGCGTACCATGAATACAGCTCAACTACGCCTACAAAAACTCATGGCCCATGGTTTAATAAGGGAAAGTATACAGCCTTTTTTGTTATTTCGATAGAGCATGTTCCTGTTTTCTTGCACCATTCTTCACATTTCTTGGCTGTTTCCCATTCTAAATATCCAAGGCCACATATTTCACACAAATAAACCGTTTTATCGCTTAATTTCTTTTCCCTCACCATACAAGTTCACCATAGCTGAATCTAACCAAGTTTTAGGCTATATTCTTTTAGTCATCGCTTATTACAATGATACTTGTTCATGGGCTTGACTGAGTGGCTTACAGTGAGAAGGAATTGCCTTTTTCCCTTTTTTGTAGAATATTAAAATGCTTCCCAGGATGGCAGATATGAGCAGAAGCATGACTAGGGGGTTAAGGCTATCCAAATATCCAAGACACAATAAACCTCACAAGCATTTACTCCTTTAACAATAGACCTATAATATCCTCACCGAGACAAAATCAGACATCTCCACGTCATGCAAGTGCTAGCCATAAAAAGATTCAGAGCAGTCTGATCTACACTCAACTGGTCAAAAAACATCAAAGAAGATGATTATATCTGAAGAATCGCAAGAAATCCAAACGAGGCCCAGGAGCTTATAGAAAACGGCTTTAAATTCTTCTGCCAAAAAGACGATATGTTGTTCTTCCGCAAGCGTAAATATAAACTGTCGCAGGTCGGGTAAAAATCAACATTTCTGGTGCCGAGGGCCGGGTTTGAACCGGCGACAACCCGGTCTTCAGCCGGGCGCTCTCCCAGGCTGAGCTACCTCGGCTAGTTTTGAATTACTTTTGGAAATTTTTTAATGTTTCGCTAACTGCCTTTAGGAAGAGTACGTGTTGTCAAAATAATCGTATTCTGAATCTGATTAGGGATACATCTAAAAGGGAAACATCTCTTAAAAGTCGGAAATAACCCTTGAAGGGACAGAGGTGGTTAGCCATGAAGGGTAAAATAGCTGTGATAATCGTTGAGCTCCTCGAGGAAAGCTCTGAGAATACCAATGAAGAAATTAAACGAGAGTTAATTAAATGGTTCCAAGAAGACGCGTTTCTGATGCCCTGGGCTAAAGAAGTCAAAAACATCGTAGTCAAAGAAGAATAGCCGAAGAATTAGAAACCCACATAATTTGCCAGAAAATACCCAAGAACTGCAGAAACCAAATAACATAACAACAGCAAAAGTGCGTCCATTTTACTCAGCTTTTCCAAATCTTTATTTTCGTTTAACTCCTTCAAAACGCTCGCCTCATACACTCATGACTAGGAGATAAAGGAATATAGGAAAGGAAAGATTTTATGAAGCAGAAATAACTATTTTGAATCAAGAGCAAGCGCCTAAGGGCCGGTGGTCTAGCTGGTTAACCCTAGAAAGGGCCAAGGGACGTCGCCCTCACGCGGCGAAGATCGCCGGTTCAAATCCGGCCCGGCCCACCTAAATTTTTAAGTGAATCCTCCTCATGCGTATATGAAAACCAATAATATTTAACGCGATTCAGCATCTTCTTCTTTTAATAATATTTTTCCTATGGATTATTGTTATTACCACCATCGCGATCGCAATCATGGCAGCTATGCTTATGGGAAGGTATTTTAGGGTTGGGTTTTCGTTGTTTTCGGGAATATTTTGGTTTTCAGGCATGGATGGTAAAGTTTCTGAGGGACTTGTTTGGTTTATGTTTGGCGTTCCGAGATAGCCATATGGTGTTATGTAGGCGATTTCTCCCGTATCACCCCAGACACCAATAGCTATACCAACCATGCCGCCTATTTTCTTGAAGTAAAAGATCACTTGCCATAATGGATAGAGTGCTAGCGGATCCCTTACAGCACCGCCCTCGTTTACAAAGTTATCAGGTATCTCCCTTCTATGAAATAGCCCCGGAACCATGTTAAGGGTTACCTCTGGAGGCACGTCAAGCCATTCAGGGATCACAGGAATGCTGGTGCCGCCTTCTCCTATTACGGTTAAGTTATAACTTTTGGCGGCTTTCCAGGCGATTTCCAAAACTTCTTCTCTAGAGAATTTGCTTAGGCCTCCCACATGGAAAAGGTTCCATGTGTCAGAGAAAACAATTTGGTTTCCTCCGAAATCTATCGATAAGCATTTGAAGGGCATTTCAACGGCGTCTTCAATGTAGATCCATTTTGCGCCAGTCCAAGTAGTCTCCAGCTTCATGTTGTCTGCCGTTATATTTGATGGAACGAACCCTGTTATGTTGTTAAAGGTGCGCATGCCAAAATTTGGGGGAGCCGTGCTGACTTTGTCCAGCAAGGTTAAAGCTTGATTCACATGAGACGTACCTAAGCCATATTTCTCCGCGAAATCTACGTAGCTCCTGAGGATGATCCGCGCCTCGTCAAGAGCGTTGGTTGCCAGTTGGCGAGTATAGATAACCGTGCCGTTCGTGGGACCATAAACAACGAGCACCCAGATGAAACCGTTAACAAACGTGCTCATCACGCTTACATCGCCACTGCTTGAACTAAGATCCAACGTAATATGCTCCTCTTTGACATAACCTCCAAAATATGGTGGGAACTCGTAGCTATAGCTTACCTTTGCTACGTCATATTTCGTTAAGTCTAGTCCTATAACGTCGCTCAAGAAGATAAGCATAACATCCTTTACTGTTGAATCCAAAGCGGCTACACATGAAAACTGAACCAATAAAGTAGCCACCAAAAAGATTGCAACGAAACCTGCCTTATTTAGAATTTTCACTCCCACCCTCCCCTATCATGGCAGAACTATGTTACCGTTACCAAAAACTCTCATCCTGCAATACCACCATCCAGTCATACCGTCACCCGTAACTTGCACCCAATACCCGTCTATAAAGTTTTTGTAATTCCCAGAATATTCATAAACTGTTCAAAGCCTGCCCGGCTCATTAGTGTTTTTTTGTTGAACGTTTATGCGAAAAAGTTTATTAAATATTAATATTTAGCATATGGATGGTTGTTAAAATGTCAAAATCCCTAACTTTAGTAAAATCCGGCGACGAGCACTATTTTCTCAAAGAAAAGCAGGGCGATTTAGTATGCGTTGAATGTGGAGAGAACTTTCCAAGACCAATTGTGGCAAATGTTTCTTCAGGCGATGTTCTAAAGACGTACTATGCGTGTCCCCGCTGTCTAGCCAAGGTGAAAGAAATGGAACCGTCAAAACATGAAATAAAGGAGAAGAATGCACAAGAAACAAAAGGCGTTAAACCCCATACGCCAAGCCGTACCCAATGCAAACATTTTCTCGGGTACTTGAAGAAACGCCCAAAAAACATGCCTATATCCGATGAGTGTTTAACATGTGACAGCATGATTGAATGTCTACTATAATACGGAAACTTAGCACTATCCTTTTAAAGGATTTAGGCTCAAGATACTGATAAGCATCTTCAACGAGGTTAGCATTTGCTCCCCATAAAAGATTTAAACCGCCCTTTGAGGACGCCGCATGTAAACCGTATTTTGCTACTTGCGAATATCCTCATATTTGCAGTTTACTGGTTTTCTGAGAACGAAATTTTTTTATCCCATAGAATTGCGGAAATAATTGCGAATGATTTTGTCATGTTTCCGCAGGATGTTCTCCATGGACAAAGGCTCTACACCTTGATAACTTCAATGTTTATGCATGCTGGATGGCTTCATTTATTTGGGAATATGCTTTTCCTTTTTATTTTTGGGGATAACGTGGAGGACGTCTTTGGTCACGGCGGCTACCTAATCTTCTATATTGTTTCTGGGTTGGCTGCAGCTTTCGCTCATATTTTAAGTATACTCTTTGCTCCTATGATAAGAGATTTAGTTGGCATACCTCTGTCTTCAGATTTGACTGTAGGCGTGGTTGGTGCTTCTGGAGCCATTTCCGGAGTTTTAGGGGCCTATCTTGTGCTTTATCCAAAGGCCAGAATTCTAACAATAGTTACTTATTTTCTATTGCCAATTCCCGCGATTATTTTTCTTGGCGTATGGTTTCTTTTACAATGGCTTTATGTTTTCTTTGATATTTCCGGTGGAGTTGCCTACTGGGCGCACATCGGCGGCTTTGTCGCGGGAATGATTTTGGCTTTGGCTTTTGGGTTGAAAAAGAAGAAGGCGAGAGCAGCACATTTTCGTCAATGGAATTAAGCGCCATAATAAAAGGGGTCTGTCCGTCATGGTTCCTCATCTGCATAAGTTCAGACTGGGACGGCTACATCATCCCCCAAAATATTAAATGCTTTTCCGCTTTTAAATTGATTGTTACTCGCCGAGTAGACTTTTAATTTTATCGTGGAGCGCCCTTAAAGTGCCTGAAACGGTCAGAACATGCACTGCAGCTGGTTCAGCCACTATTTTCGTTATTGAGGCTAATGCTGCCCTAACTTTTTCAACTTCCGCGTGTGCCACACGTATAATTGCAAGCCTTTTTTCCGCATAGTACTCAATAAGCGTTAACCCTACCTTGCTGGCACCATATTCTCCGAAAAGCCTTAGAAAAGCCGCCCATATAGTCTCCATCAACTCCTTTGAACTGAAATTTTCTCCAGAATCAATTTTTAAAGCTAAATATCGGCGTTTTATTTTCATGGGCAATCTTTTCCTCTTCTAATTATGCGGATGCCGGGTGCAACAAATTCAGGACGGAGTTTTTCCCTGTTTCTTTTAACTATGGCTACTGGGTTTTTTGAAACAGCTTCTATGGCTGAGGTTCTGTCCATGTCGAAGAGCATTGTTAGGGCTGCTGTTTCCAAAGGTTTCCGCATGGTCAACTCGTCTGTGGCTCCGCTTGAAACAACAATAGGCACATGAAAACGATGAGCGATAGTGGTTTCCCTTCGCAAAATCGACAAAAGCTTAATTCTAGCCGTTCCTTCCAGCGTGAGTAAGGGTTTAATGTCTATTTCTATGCAAGCTGAACTTTTTGAGGCAAGCTTCGCCTCTGCCTCGTCAAAAAATCTTCTGCGAAAATCTGCAGTTGGAAAGTTTAGAAGGTCTACTCGATGGTCTTTTGCTGCTTGTCGGGCGACACTTTTGGACTCGGATGCCACAGCAATTATTTCAAATCTTCTCCTAAACTTTCTAAGAAAATTAATTAGTTCCCTTGCTGTTTTTGGTTTTAAGTCTAAGCGGGATGCAAAATCTATTGCTGCTTCTTTGCAAAGGCTTTGTAATTGCGCTCTATAGTTTTCAGCTGATCCCGGTGGCAGGGGCACAGCTATTAGGCGATAGCCCAACTCCGCAGCCTTCATTATCATCCGTTGAGTGTGCACCATATCATTTAAGTTCGGTCTCAAGTGTAAGTCTGCAAAATTTCTTTTCATGGAATTATCCCAAATAGCTTGCAAACTTCCACTATTTCTTTAGGGTTAGATTTCTTAAAATGTATGCGAAAGTGTATGGGGTCCGTCGTGCTGAGTTTTAGCCCGTTTAAAAAGGCGGATTGTTTATCAAGCCTTATGTAGAGGCATCCCTTTTCGAGGCGTCGTTCAATCTCACTGTTTAAGATCTCCTTGTCTAAAATGCCTAGTTTGGAAGCCAAATTTTCAAAAAAGGCTTTTATGTGGCTTTTATCTTTAATTTTAGCTTCGAAAAGGATTATTGGATTGCCATGATGTCCAGTTAAATTTGTTTTCCTAAAAACAATATTCTCAGAAATTTTTGGGGGAAGCGCATTGCGAACTGCGGATAAAACTTTATCCTCGTCTTCGGTTGCATGAGCGAACACTCTAATGTCAATGTGAGTTACTGGAACTTTAGAATACAAAGCCGCATCATCGACACTATTTTTACGCTTTTCTGCTTTTAGGCTTTCTTATTTTCTTCTTGGACTCTGAAAGAGCCTTCTTAGTTTCTAAAAAGTCTTTGAGGGTTTTAATGTTTCCTTCGTGGGTGGTTCTTCGCCGAGGATCAACGGAGATTCTCAGCTTCAAGGCTTTTTTAAAGTTTAATTTTGCTTCTTTTAATTCGCCCAGACTGAAACCTTTTCCAATACGCTGTTTGCCACCTTTCTTAAATACTACGGGTTTTACAACAGCCATAAGAGGCTATTCTCCTGTTGCTGCTTTCTTGCTAGGTCTGGCCTTTTCTGCTCCGCGTCCCTTCTTTCTTAAGCCTCTGACTTTTTTGCCTGCGCTAGTTAAGCCTCTGAAAGCTCTTCCACGGTGCTGTTTTTGGCATATCCAGTTTATATCCTCGTCAGATTTTATTGCAGGATGCACCCTATCAACCATTATTACTTCGAACCATTTGAATCGGCCGTCTTCGCCTACCCAGTAGGAGTTTAAAACTTCCATGTTTGGAAACTTTCTGGCTGCTCGTTCTTCAGCAATAAGCCTTAGACTTTTGGCTGGCTTATACTTCTTCACACCCATTCTTTTTGGTCTTCTTCCAGATCTTGGGCGCTGCTTTCTCAGTCCTCCCCGTCTAACTCTGACGCGGACAACAATAAAACCTTGCTTTGCCTTGTACCCGAGTTTTCTAGCCCTATCCAAACGTGTTGGGCTTTCAATACGGACTATTGTTGGCTGTTTTCGCCATTCTATCAGTCTTTGGCGCATTAACTCATCTACGAAGGATTCTTCTGGTTTTTTCCAAGCCTCAGCAATGTATTTGTAAGCCATTTCTTTTCACCTCGCTTTTAGTTTATGGTTCAACCTTTTCGGTTACATCCCAGCGGATTTAATCCGCTATCAGCCTTCAATGATTGCATTAACGAGTAAAATAAATCTTTCCAAAATCACGGCGAGTATTTTCGCTTGTTTTCAAGTATCGCTTTTCTAACGATAAGATAACCGCTTTGTTTTTTCCATATTTTCTCTGCTTCAACAATTCTTATTTTCTTTTTAAAAAATAGGGCGTCGAGCACTAGGGTTTCATATTCGCCTCCTTCGCCTACAAGTGATATGCCATATTGCTTGTTCAACTCGATTAAGGCTTTAACGGTATCTTCATCAATTTTTCTTCCAAGCCATTCTGCGCTAAAGCCAAATGCGTAAACTCCTGTTATAACAGCCTCGAATTTGAGGTCTAAAATTTCTCTTAGAATGTTTTGCGGGTTTTCATGCCAAAGAGGAGTTATGCATTCAAGCTTTAATTGTTTGCAAATTTGCTCTATTCTTGCTTTTTGGTAAGTTGAGGCTATTGCCCCGGAAACCACGCCTTCCACATCAAGTTTCTCAATTAAACGTTTCAAGTCCTCTATTTCCAGTTCTTTTACTCCAGAAGTTTCAGCTTTTACAAGGGGGATTTCAACGGCTTCGGCGAATAAGTCGATTAGGTGAATGTTTGGGTAGTGGAACATGTAGCTGTCTTCTCTCGCTGGAATCATGCATGCCAGAAACGCCACTTCATAACCTTCGTTAAGTGCTCTGTGGAGAGCAAGGGTGGAATCCTTGCCGCCGGTAGCCAAAACTGCAACTCGCATAGCATCTACTCTATAAGTTTTGACCTTGCCTCTTTAAAGAGAGCCTCTGTTCCCATTTGCCAGGTTTTAAAGTCTTCCGGGGTTTTTGGATAATTTTTGTAGTGGGCTTTAACCTTATTCATTAGGTTAACCGTAACCCTTAGCTTGTTCAGGAAGCGTATCCTCCTTAACCCTTTGAAAACTCTTTTAGCAGTTTCAGTTATGTTTAAATGGAATTCCTCGCCTAAGCCAGCCTTTAAAACATCTTCTTCTGTCAACAGCTTATATTTCATTCCATAATTCAAGTCTTCGTCGCTGCATGTTAAAAGCAGCAATCTAAAGACATCAAGTCCAGCTTGTTTTGTTCCATAACTTTCCATATATTTGATGTTATATGGCCATAAAGATTCTTGGCTTACATTGCCTTTTTCTAAGGCTTCAACTATTGTTTTTCCAGCCAAATGCCCGCTTAACATTGAAGGCCCTATGCCGCCTCCGTGAATTGGGTTTACTAGGCATGCTGCGTCTCCTATGATTAGGACTCCGTTTCCAACCATGTTGTCTAAAGGCCTGCGTGTAGGATCGTACCATGCTCCGCCATTAAGAAGTAGCGAACCTTCAAAAAGGGGCTTAGTTAAAATGTGCTTGTAAAACTGGTCTTTGGGGTTTGGAAATTTGCCCCGCATGCAAACCCCTAAGCCAGCGTTAACCTTTGCTCCGCCCTTATAGAAAATCCATGTGTAGCCGCCAGGAGTTATTTTTTGGTTCAAATAAATCTCGCAGTATTCTGTGCCTTCAGTCTCTTGTTTAAGCTGCCTTATTTCTCTATAACAAGCTTCCACATCCTCGTTTGAAATTTTGTTTTCTATTCCCATTTCCTTTGGAAGTTTCCGCCTAACCACAGCTAGAAAGCCGCTAGCATCTATAACAACGTTCCCTTTAAGCTGAATCTTTTCACCAGTTTTCACGTTTTTGGCTAAAATTCCAGTTACAGAGTTTTTCTCAAATAGGGGCTCTAAACATTGAGTTGAATCAAATAAAATCGCGCCTGCGTCCATAGCCATTCTTAGAAGCCACTGTCCAAAAAGGCGCCTATTCAACAAATAACCAGAAAAATCCTCGTGTTCTACAGTGAAAACAGTTTCTAAATCAGGCGAATAAACTTTGACTCCTTCAATTCGTTTTTCCAACTCGCCGCTTTGAGGTTTTCTTAAGCCAACCTCCCTTAAGTGATGTTCCCCTAAGGCGTCTCCACAAACCTTTTCTCCAATATCCATCTGGCTTTTCCTTTCAACCAAACAAACCTTTAAGCCAGTTTCTGCCACTGTTTTTGCAGCTACACAACCAGCCGTTCCAGCACCAACCACTATTACGTCAAACTTTTCCAACAAGTCATCCCAGCCAGTATACTTTCTATACCTTGTTGCATAAGTAAATCTTTATAAACCTTAAAGTAAGCTTATTCACACTTGGTGTAGCCACATAAATCGCCAATTAACTCTAAGCAACGAACTCCGCAAACTCATAGAGGCACGGATGGAACGCACCATTAAAGGGATTGAAGACACCCTTAGAAACGTGTTAGAAAATCAGAGCATTACATTTGAAAACTTGAAAGAAGACTTGAAAAGCCTTGAAGAAAGCTTTAGCTTATTATCTCAAAAATGGAACCTTGAAATACTTTATACGCTTTTTCTCAAAAACACAGTTACCTTCAGTGGATTAAAGAAAATTTTAGGTGTGAACTCTCGCACACTATCAGATAAACTGAAGAACTTAAAAAGTTACGGATACATAGAAAGGATTGTGAAAACCGGTCCCCCTCTGAGGGTTGAATATGCCCTCACTAAGAAAGGGAAGAACACCGTACTCCTCGCGTTGCCTTTACTCTATTATTCAAGTGGCTCAAGCTTCGCTTTAACTAGCTCCTAAATGTTAGGGCGTCAGATTATCTCTTTGGGCTGCCTTTTTATGGGCAGAGGCAAAATGGTTGTCTCTTTAGGCGTGTCGAACACCATACACGTTAAAGTTTTTTCTATGCCCTTAACAGTTCTAAGTTTATCCACCACAAATTTGCCAACACTGTCTACATCCCTTTCTTTAACTTTTATTAAGATATCCCAATCACCGGATATTATGTGGACTTCTTGGACTTCTGGAAACTTTGCTATTTGCTCCGCTATGAACCTCTGCGAAAGCGTCTCCTCGTTTTTCCCAGTTCTGTAGGAGAAGGAAGCCAATATGAAGGCTGTGACTCCGAAGTTCAGCTTTTTAGAATCTAAAACAGCCCTATACTCCTTTATTATTCCCTGCTGTTCCATCCTCTTTATTTTTGCGAAGACCGTTGTTATTGGCGAGTTTATTTTTCTGGCGATTTCCTTTGCCGTTGTCTTACAGTTTTTCTGCAAAAAGCTGAGTATCGCCAAATCTTTTTCGTCCAATTTGAGGCT
>JAWCNE010000043.1:0-13179 GCA_038849025.1 Bathyarchaeia archaeon | reverse complement strand
GGCTTTTTCTGGTCTAAAGCATTATCCAGGCGCAATGGACAACCGTTACATATCTGAAGAAGAGAAAAAAGCCATAATTGCAGTTGAGAATTTCTGCGCAAAGAAAGGCTATGAATTTGAAGTCGTCGATTTGGCAACTGCTGGATTTTTCACCAAAATCAGATTAAAAGCGAAGGGTTTAATGAATTTCCCTGCAATTTCATATGGCGAAAAAATAATTCACGGCGTTCCTACAGAAGACGCATTGGCTAAACTCGTAGAAAATAAAGTCGTGCATGCTTTGAATAAAAGATAAAATATTAAAAGCTACTGCAACAATATTACTAATGGGATGCAAAGTATGAGCGTACTAACCGAAAAATGGCTTTGGATAATCATTTTAGCATTGTTCCTTATAGTCATCGGCCCATTATTCATCGTCTGGTTCATCCTCTTCTTGCCGTTCCCCTTTAACACCATTCTTACCTTTATCCTAGTGATTGGATGGGGCGTAGCAGCAGGATACAAAGAATGGGTAATCGCCAAAAACAAAGAGAGAGAAAAGGCAGAAGGGAAAACCTCAACCGAAGGTTAATACTTCTTAAAGGTTCCCAACAGATAAGATAACACTACTGCCAAGGAAACAAGTGCTAAAACAAACTCTTTAGGCGCTATATCTATGAGGATTCCGGGTATAGGATTAGGCGCAAAAACCATTGGCAAGAAAAACTTGTAAATTGATACCCAATAGATTGATCCAGCTAGCAGGAGTATGCCTAAAGCTCTTGTGGTTGTTATTTCAAACAATTCCCTTACAGCGACCATTAAGACTAGAATCATCCAAAGATTTGTTATCAAAATCAGAGTGGAGGGCCAATGTGTTGTCAAGTAAGGTTCGTTTGCGAAAACCCATGGAAGAAAAACTTGAAGAATTACGGGCGTATATGCAAAGGCTGTTAATCTGGCTACATCATCAAATTTTGTTTCTGTTCCAAGCAGCCGTGAACCAATGACATAGATGGTAAAGGATAAGAATATCCATTTTACAATCGCTAAACCAATAAATATAATGGGAAGGCCCAGTATGGTTATGTCAAAAAGTGGTTCGCCAAGCAAGAGGATTCTAGTAGAAGTTTCTGTTGACGAGTGAAGAATTTTATCCACATTAAATAAATAGAGGCTAGAGCCCAATCCAGTTAAGAAATTTATAAGAATCAGTAAGGCAACGCCTTCGCCTAAAAGTTTGGGATTCTGTTTAATGAACTCAAAAGTTTTCGAATTAAATCTTGCTATTCCAATTAACCTTCCGAAAAAGGTTTCCCCAAAAGGTTTTGAATACTGTAATGCCAAGGAGCCTCCAACAATCCCAAGAATTGAGCCAATGATGAATCCTCCGCCAGCAAATAAAGAGATTATGGACAAGAGTAAGACAATCGCTCCCTGCATTTGCGGCACACGAACCAAAAACATAGAAGCAGCCAATAAGAGGATTACTACAGAAACCAATAGCCAAAACAGTATAAGCGCGCCTTCAACAGCGCTTGACAAGCCGAAAGCTATTCTATACCAAGGTTCACTTTTACTTGCCATGAGTTTATCGATGGATGAAGCAGCGTATGATGACAATATAATTGATGAACCATAAGAGGCGACAACCACAGTATTAACAAATATTAAAATTGCCCCTATAAAACTTAATACTGCACCGATAAATGCCGTTTGTCTTTCCATATTTTCACCTTCCTCTGTTGTTTGACGCTTTATATATAAGGCTTTGCGGTGACCTCATGGTTTTTTCTCCGCTCTAGTAATAAGGTTATACAATGAAAGGTTTAGAAGAAATGCTGCAAAAGCCAAGTACCATCCTAAAGATGGACCGTAAACCAACAAACCAGCGCCTCCATAGAATCCTCCTATTTTGGCGCCTTCCAGATTATAAATTTCCTGCGGGGTTACAGTGTCAATTTTTGAGATATGGGCTGGCGCGTAAGATGCAAAGTAGAAAATTGAGATGAGAAACAGAAGTCCAGCTATCACAGCTAAGTATTTTGTATATCTGCCATGCGGGAACGCTCGCAGAATTGAGAGGCAGAGGAATGCGAAAGTGAGAGCGCTAAACACTAAACCGCATAGGGTTATAATCAAGGTGTTATTGAAGAATGATTGAAGTGTCTGTTTGTTTTCTTCGGTTGCGTTAAGTTTTGAAAGCGGGTAGTTGACTGTCGTTGATATGTTTTGTTTAGAGTCTATTTTGCTTCCAAGGACAGAACCAGTCAAAGTATAATCAACTCTAATCGATGTTTGTTCTGAAGTTTCAGTTTTCCTTGATGTATATATTCTCCACCATGGAAGGGCTATGGTTGAGATCGACACAATTAAAGTTAACAAAGCAAAACAAAGAAGAATCCACTTTTCTTTCTCCATAAGCTTACACCACAATCATGTTTTCTCATGTTTTACCATATAAATGACATGCGACGAAATGTTCGCCACCTACATTAATAAGCGGCGGTTCCTTCTGTCGACAAATGTTACCTATAAACTCGGGGCATCTTGTGTGAAATCTACAACCAGAAGGCGGATTTATCGGGCTTGGAATTTCTCCTTTTATCACAACTTCTACACGTTTGGCGTCTGGATTGGGACTTGGCACCGCTACAAGCAACGCCTTCGTGTAAGGATGTAACGGTTCATATATTATTTGCTCCGCGGTTCCCCTTTCCATAAGTTTTCCAAGATACATAACTGCTATTGTATCGCAAATATGCCTTGCCAATGCAAGGTCATGGGTAATATAGAGGAATGTCACGTTATATTTCTTCATAAGGTCAAGCATGAGGTTCAATATTTCTGCTCTGATTGATGCATCTAGCATTGATACTGGCTCATCAGCAACAACGAATTCTGGATCCAATGTCAACGCCCGCGCAACTGCAACTCTTTGTCTTTGCCCTCCACTTAACTCATGCGGATATCTATACACAAACTCTTCGGGCGGAACAAGTTGTACGTCTGTTAAAACTTTGTATACTTTATCTTTTATTTGTGGTTCACTTAAAGTGCCTTGCACTCTTGGTGGTTCTGCAATAATGTCAAAAATTGTCATTTTTGGGTTCAACGATTCGTAGGGGTCTTGGAATATCATTTGCATTCTGCGGCGATAGGGTTTAAACTCTTTTTCTGGTATTTTTGTAGTGTCTTTTCCTTCGAAGAAAATTTTTCCGCTTGTAGGTTCAATTAATCGAAGCAATAATCTGCCAGTCGTGGTTTTTCCGCTTCCACTTTCACCTACCAAAGCAAATATTTCGCCCTTCTTTATGTCAAAATCTATTCCATCCACGGCTCTTACGAAAAGTTGGCGTCTAGAAAAAATTGTTTCGAAAAATCCTAATCTTACTGGAAACCATTTCCTGAGGTGTTCCACTTTAATTATTTCTTCCATTTTTCATCATCATCCTTTGTGAACTAAATGGCAAGCCACATAATGATCCTTTTTAATTTCTATATAAGGCGGCTCCTCTTTGCGGCATATATCCATGGCGTATGGGCATCTTGGATGAAATCTACATCCTGGAGGCGGGTTCAGTAAATCCGGAGGCAAACCAGGTATAGAAATCATTTTCTGTCTTTGGGACCTAAGGTCGGGGAACGCTCCAATTAACCCTTGCGTATAGGGGTGCAAAGGCTCTTTAAACATCGTGTAAACGTCTCCCACCTCTGCCATTTTGCCACCATACATTACACATGTCTTGTGGCAGATTTCTGTAACGATGGAGAGGTCATGGGTTATTACTATCATGGAAAGTCCAATTCTCTCTCTTATTTCCTTTAAAAGTTTAAGAACCTGTGCTTGGACGATTACGTCTAAGGCTGTTCCTGGCTCGTCTGCTATTAGAAGTTGGGGGTTGCATGCCAAAGCCATGGCAATCATTGCACGTTGTCTCATGCCACCGCTAAACTCGTGTGGATAGTTGCTTGCTCTTGAAGGTTCAATGCCCACAAGTTCAAATAATTTCCTAGTTCTTTCTTTCGCCTCTTCCTTGCTAACCTCTGGCTCATGAGTTGTAATTGCCTCTACAATTTGGTCTTCTATCTTGTAGATAGGGTTAAGCGCGTTCATTGCTCCCTGAAAAATTAAGGAAATTCTTTTCCATCTAATTCTCTGCCTCATTTCTTCCTCTTCAAGTTTTGTAAGGTCTAAACCTTCAAGAAGTATTTTTCCTCCCATAATCTGTCCGCCGGAAGGGAGAATTCGAAGCAATGATAAGGCTATTGTTGTTTTTCCGCAACCAGACTCACCAACAAGTCCAACCGCTTCACCCTTCTCCACAGTGAAACTTACGTTTTCTACCGCTTTAACGTAGCCTCTTAGAATCTTATAGTAGGTTGTTAGGTTTTGAACGTCAAGTAATGGCAATGGGCTTCCACCATTTTATTCTTCTGGAATAAAGACAAGGGTTTATAAAAGCTTTTGCTTTATATAGTAAAGTCTCTTTTTCTATAAGATAAAATGGTTTTGGAATGTTTATTCTTTTGTTCTGTAGATTTTTTTCTTAGGCTTTATTTTCGCTCCTATTAATGAGATTATGACGCCTAAAACGCATAGCCACGCTCCAGAGAAGAGGAGAGGTTGGTTGTAAATATCCTCTTTTTCTGTTTCCGAGATTTTTGTATCGACGGTTACTCTGAATCTTTGAGGTGGATAGTATCCCTTTGGATCTGGTGGGTGTATTGGGTCAGGGTTGATAGGCGGATAGTAGCCTAAGAATTTTATTGTGTAGTTATCGTTTCTCACTATTTCTACTTTGTATGTTTTGTTGTTCCATTTGCCTGCTTCTTCAAATATAAAATAATCACCGTTTACGAGTTCTTTTACTGGAAAAATGCCTGTAGGCTCCATAGCAACTCCTAAGGTTCCAAGCCTAAACGGAATATTTAAAGTTGTGTTTCTTCCTTGAGAGTCAATTATGGCTACGAATATATCTCTATGAGGATAAGGATGAGGATCATCCATATCGAGAGTGCTTTCTTGCTGCCAAAAAGAACCAGCCGTGATGTAAATTGAAACGTTGTCACCTTCCTTAAAGAAGCTTGAAATCACGCATTGGTCAATACTCGTCATGTTCCATATGTCTCCAACGGTTTTTTCTTCTATCCGACTTTTTTCACCAGCAATAACTTCTGACTTTGACATTGAGATAAGTACTATCCCGACAAGAATTAAAATTACGCCTAAGCCAAAGATTTTCTTTATCACACCGCTATGCCATCCTAGGAGTTTATTTTTGAATTGTAGACGAGTTACTACGTAAACCATGGATTCGTGGGATAAAAACTTTTATTTCGCCAATGAACATATGCATTGAGTTTTACATGAAGATTCAGTGGATAGGAAAAAATGTAGACCTAGAACTCCTAAGCAATTGCATAGAAATTTTCTTTCAAAATAAAACTTTTAACACTTCAAAGGAATTATCTAATGGTCAGATAAAATTTTCCACAATAAAGAATTACGACAAAAACCCTTTAATTATCTTCATTACCATTGGTGGAGACTCAAAGGGCTTCTTTGTGGAAATAGAATGTAAGAATATTTCAGATTCGCTACAAAAACTTAGCCATTTCTTCA
Organism: Bathyarchaeia archaeon; assembly: GCA_038849025.1. Taxonomy (GTDB): domain Archaea; phylum Thermoproteota; class Bathyarchaeia; order Bathyarchaeales; family Bathycorpusculaceae; genus WUQU01. Next base: position 7,571 of record JAWCNE010000043.1, on the reverse strand, counting down.
CCACCATGGGGCTTGGACCCTTATTGTTTAAAAAACTGAAACTTTATGAGCATTATAAAGAAGTAGAAGATGAATTCTGCAGATACCTAGAAAAAGTTGTAAGCGACTTGTCTCACAAAGCCTAGTATGGTTAACGAAAAACTCCAAAAGACATCCTTGCAACTAATATAACGCCAACGAAGATTGCCGTGAAAATTAAAATCTGCTTTTGATGAACTCTACTTTTCCAGAGTCCCCTTTTATGTAAAGTGAAAAACGGTGTCAACAATACAAAGAAATAGAGATACATTATCATAAAAAAGAACAACGATCCCGCAATAAAGTAAGATGCATCATCTAACTTTCCAAACAGTAAATAATTGGTTTCTTGCAACAAATAGGGGTCATTCAAAAAAAGCATTAAAAGCATTATAAGTGGAGTAAGATTCGCAGCCATAAAAATTCCATCCGTCAACGGGTACCAGTCAACTTCAACCGTCATTTTTTTAGGGATAAGCTGCAAACTGGGAATCCCGCAGAAAATAAAAACAAGAATTGGAAAGATTCCAAAAAGAGCTATTTTCACGGCTATCTCGACAACGCTAATAATTTCTTCCTTGAAAGTGGGTGCAAATTCACCGCACCTTGGGCAATAGCCATCTATTGTCAAATATGGATAAAGTGAATTCGGCAAAATTAACTTACCACATTTTTTACAGAAATACCAAGCGTTCCATGTCAAGGCTTCCAAAGCGTCATCCAAGGCATGCTTTGCCTCTTCAAAGTGGGGATTAAGCTCCAAAGCCTTTTTCAAATGTCGAAGAGCCTCTTTTGGTTTTTGCTTAGAAAGTAGTCTTATACCATTCTCGTATTCCGTCTTTGCAGTTTTATCAGCCACTACTTGGCTTTTTTCAAGCTTCATTTTGCCCATATCGTAGTGATAAATTCATATGTTTAAGGTTTTGCTTTCAAGAAGTATTTCCTTTAAATACTCTACGTTTTTATCATTGAACTTTCATAATAAAATTAGGTGAGGAAGAGAGAGGGCGACTATGAAAGCTTTAACTCCTTTATTGATATTATCATTGTTAACCTTCCACGCAATAGCGGATCTTCATATAGCCTATTGCTCCCTCCCGTCAAATATCATTGTGGTGCCTGACGATGCAGATTCCATTCAAAAGGCAATAGATCTCGCAACAGAAGGACAAAAAATTCTGGTCAAAACAGGAATTTATAAAGAATGCATATTAATAGACAAGCCTTTAACCATTATTGGAGAAGAAGGTGCGGAAATTGTCGGAAGTGGACGCGCCCACACAGTTCAAATAAGAGCAAATAATGTTCATTTTTCGGGTTTTACAATTAGAGGGAAAATCGACTCGTCCTTTTCTGGGATACATGTATTCTACAGTTCTAGCTGCATTATAGAAAACAATAAAGTAACTGATCATTATTGTGGCATACAACTGTATGACTCTTCAAACAATACATTAAAGAATAACCATATGGCAGGAAATTATTATAACCTAGAAGTCTGGGGACTTGTCTTGGATCATTTTATTCATAAAATAGATACGACAAATTATGTAAACCAGAAGAAAGTGTATTTCTTAGTCAATAAACATTGGTGCCAAGTCTCGCCAGACGCTGGCTACGTCGCCTTAGTTAACTGTTCAAACATTCTAGTAAAAGATTCTGTGATAGCCCAAAATGGTGAAGGCGTCTTGATCGCATACACAAAAAATTCTCTGATCTACAACGTCACTTCAATAAAAAACAAACGAGGAATAAGACTTACATCCTCCTCCAACAACGAAATCTTTGAGTGCAACCTTAGCAATAACAGTTGGGTAGGCGTTGTTATTGAAGCTTCCAATGATAATCTAGTTCACGACTGCACTATTTCGAAAAACGTTAAAGGAATAATACTCTCTGAATCTAACATTTTAAATAAAGCATCTTTTAGAAACACGATAGCCCACAATAACATTTCGCAAAACACTTACGGCGCATGGTTAAGTTTTTCACCTTTCAATGAGTTTCGCCAAAACTGTTTCGTTGACAATTATCATAATATTGAGTTAAGCGCTTCTCATAACAACATCTTTTATGGAAACACATTAGCAAAAGCCTCTAAAGGAATGTCCCTATCAAATTCTGAAAACAACACCATCTATAGCAACAATTTTCTCAATAACACAATTCAAGCTTACATTGAAGACCTTTTCTCCAAGAACCTATGGGACAACCCTTCTATCGGTGGTAATTATTGGAGCGATTATAGCGGTATAGACAACGACTGCAATGGAATAGGAGATGTACCTTACATTGTGAACGCAAACAATAAGGATCATTATCCATTAATGAAACCATGGACAGTAACATGTGATGCAAGAGTTACCACTATAATACCTTACCCAACGGAGGTATATGAAGAACAAGTTGTTAACATTAAAGTTGTGATTCACTATCAAGGGGATGACACTGGAACATTAACAGTTAAATGTAAATTTCGATCGGAAGACGTTGAACATCTCATAGGCACTCAAATAGTCATGAATGCTTTTTCAGACACAAAGGTAACTCTATCTTTTACTTGGACGCCGAAAAACATAGCCTTATACGAGATAAAAGCAGAAATTCTGTCACTAGATAACGAAACAGACATAACAAACAATGTTAAGGTAAGTATTCTTATGGTAAAAGTTAAAAAAATAGGCGACGTCAACGGAGACCAAGTAATTGACATGAAAGACATGGCTCTTGCTGCTTTATCTTTCGGCTCACGTCCAGAACATCCGAGATGGAATTTACAAGCTGATCTGAATCAAGATCAAAAAATCGACTTGAAAGACTTAGCGATAATCGCTAAGAATTTTGGGTAATTTTCTTTTTTAAAGAATAAAAGGGGGAACAAGGAGCTAGCGTCTCACACGTAATTTCGGATTTAATATGTCGTCGATAGCGAATCCTAAGAGGATGAATGCTAAGGCAAGTGCTGCGATGCATAAGCCTGGTGGAATAACCCACCACCAGCATCTTGTTGCTGCTTGTTCTTGAGCTTCGTTAAGCATTCTGCCCCAAGAGACTCTGGTTGGGTCAACAAATCCAAGCCAGCTTAGTGCTGCTTCAGCAACTATTGCGCCTGGAACGGATGTTGCGAGGGATACATAGACTAGTCCCATCACGTTGGGTAAGATGTGACGGAACAAAATGTGGCTCTTACCTGCTCCTACGGCTTTTGCTGCTTCTACGAAGGGTCTTTCTCTTAGGCTTAGCACTTGTGATCTCACCAGTCTTGCGAATCCCATCCATCCTAGGAATCCTAGGAGTATGATGAGGTTTTCTAGTTTTGAGCCTAGTATTGCTACTAGGACTATCAGTAAGGGTAGACTTGGGAGGACAAGGAGCATGTCTGAGAACCGCATAAGGATTTCATCAACTGCTTTTCCCATGTATCCAGCGGCTAATCCCACTACGAGTCCTATGACAACACCTAATATTGCGGAAAGTAGGCCTACATAGAGTGAGGCTTGAGCTCCGTAGATTAGCTGTGAGAATAAGTCTTGTCCGAGATGGTTTGTGCCTAAGATGCCGAAGCAGTTGCCCCATATTACAAAGTCAAATTGATCTACGAAGATAGTTGTTTGTACTTTGTCTTTGGGGTATGACCAGTCTCTGAATATGATTTTTACTCCGTAACGGTACGTTCCAGGGTTTCTGGAGAATGCTAGCGTGGCTTCTGATGTGGGAAATATGTCGACTCTGTTGGTTAGGTAAGGTGATAAGGTGTCTATTTGTGTCGTATTTGAAGCGTAGCTGTTGGAGGAAATTATCCAGCCTTGTGTAGCGTTTGCTCCGGCTTTGGGTTTCCCTATGTATACGTCGTCACCTTTCTTTGGTGGGTTTGGTGAGTAAGTTTCGCCATATGTTTCCGCAATGAAGCCTGTTGGGACGCCTAGGGTTGAGGGCATCCATCTTCCAATGGTGCTTCCGGGCGGCCATACTTTCACTGGAGGAGGCCAAAGGTCAAGGTATATTTTGTCCTCTACTTGTTCTAAGAACACCTGGATTTCCACTGGTACTTTTAGGTATGAAGTGGCGTTTGTTGTTCCTTCGGCTAAAAGTGTTATATAGCCTATGTATCTGCCTGGTTTGGTGGCGTAGGGCCAGTAGAACTCTTTATATATGGTCACTGTAACGTTGCCATACGTTGTGGAGTCGCTGTCTCTTGTGAAGGTTACTTGGAGGCTTCCCGGGGCATTGCTGTAGGGGTAGTTTGTGGTTTCGTTAAATTTTATTGTGAGGATTTGGTTATCTATGAATTCTTGTGATGCGTTAAGGGTCCATTCTCCTCCTTCTTGTAGTATTTTTGGGCTTCCTGGATTGTTTACCAGCCACATGGATTTGCTTAGTTTGGGGTTTCCGCCAAGGAAGGTTGGTAAATGTATAAGCCATTCTGGCGCGCTCATTACGGCCGCGACTGGGTAATATGGTCGTCTCGGGTCTTCTCCTCTTGCGTTAAATGGCGTTATAAGCGGGCCAGCGAGTGATAGGAAAGCGAAGAATAGTATTATGGCTAGTCCAATTATTCCTCTTTTGTTGCGGGCGAATATTTTTAGGAAGTTTATTAGTCTTTTTATTTGGAATTGTGCTTTGCTTTGGTATGTCATGGTTTTCGCCTCAAGCATATTTGATTCTTGGGTCTATTATTCCGTATAGTAGGTCGGCGATAAAGTTTGCGACTATGACGCAGATGGCTATAATATAGAATACGGGTAAAACAACTGGGTAGTCTCTTGCGTCTATGGCAGCCCATATCCAGTGTCCTAGTCCTTCATACGTGTAGACGGTTTCTGTGATTATTGCGCCGGAAAGGATGAATCCAAAGGATAATGCTGCGCTTGTGATGAGGGGTAGTGAGGCGTTTTTTAGTGCATGTCTCAGTAACACAGTTCTTTCTGGGACTCCTTTTGCTCTTGCGGTTACAATGTAGTCTTCTGTAAGGGCTTCTAGCATTGTTGCTCGTGTTAGGAGTAGGTAGCCACCGTAAGAGAAGAGGGTAAGTGTCATTATAGGGAGGAAGGCGTGGTGAAGGTAACCTCCGACTAACCTTAGGACTTCCGAAGGGTTGAGGTTGAATTGTATGCCTAATGTTGTGGTTGATGGAGCTGATGTTTGAATGGTGTAGGGAATTGGGTGACCAATTGAGGCCCAGAGTTTAGGTTTAGTGCCCGCGTTGGGGAACCAGCCGAGTGTATTGAAAAATATGAATATGAATACCATTCCCATCCAAAATGTGGGCAGAGAATATAAGATCAGTGAGCTTGTTACTAGGCCGCTGTCTAAGGTGCCTCCTCGTTTGTATGCGGCGACTACTCCTAGGAAGACTCCTATTACAATGGAGATTATTGTTGAGGTTCCTAGAAGGAAGAGGGTGTACGGCATTTTTGACAGCAAGGTAGAGGCAATTGGTTGTCCTGTCATTATGGATCTTCCGAAGTTGAAGGTTAGTAGGCTAATTGTTGTTCTTATGAATATTATGTGTCGTGGTTCGCCTAGACCCCAGATTTGTCTAAGGGCTTCTTTTTGTTTTTCGAGTTCTTCTCTTGATACTCTCCCTGTTAGGTTTAGCCACATTTCTGATGGGTCGCCTGGCATCATGAAGAATATTATGAAGTTTAGGGTTATGACGAACATGAGTAGTATGAAGCTGTAAACTATTCTTTTTACGATGTATGCTCTTAGTCCCATGAATGGTCACCTAGTTTCTTTAGGATTGAAGGGCTACATAAGTTTTGTGTGCGCAGTTGATATGTAAGTATTTTCCATAAAGCTTTTAAATCCGGTTTTACTCTTCTATGTGTGCTGAAAAGGATAAGGGAGAGAGGAAAGAAAATGGACAAAAAGATGCTTTCATGGCTACTAGTGGCATTGATGATTCTTTCGGTTTCAGTGGTACCTGCATTTGCTTGGACTTATCCTGACTGCACCGAAGATGAGAAATATGAGTTGTTTGGTCCTAGGGCTGACAGGTATTACATATATCTCTATGCTGATGAGGAAAGCGAATGGTCTGCTCTGGAAGCGCATCAGATTGACCTTGGCGACTGGCCACTGACAAAGGATAAGGTACTCCTTTATAGCCAGCCGCCTTACAGCGACTATATTAAGTTGCATAACTACGGTGCGGAATACGGCTTCCGTGTCATTGACCTCAACAACAATCCCAACCCCTACTTGGGCAACCCGCAAGACCCAGCGTATCCAAACCCAGTGTATCCAAACCCAATGGGTGTTTCAAGCTTTAGACATGCCATCGCCCACCTCGTCGACAGAACTTTCATTATCCAACAATTCTGGGGTGGATTAGCCGTACCAATGTACACTGAGTTGGTTCCATCCCAAGCTGGTGTGCACCCAGAAATTAGGCCCGGCGGCCTCTTAGAAGACTTGACACACCCATACAATCCAAACGAAGCAGCTAACATATTAACCGATGATGGTTTTGTGGACACGGATGGCAACGGCTGGAGAAACTTCCCACCGGCGATTGGCGGAGACGGCAACGATGTCGTATTAAAGTTCTACATTAGAAGCGATGATACGCGAAGAAGGAACCTGGGTGACTGGTTGGCTAATCAGTTGGAAGCCGACCCAGTCAAAATCAAAGTCCAAAGGATATACAAGACTAGTTATGGCTGTTGGCTAGATGTCATGGTTGGCAAGAACTTCCACATGTACACTGGAGGCTGGGGCGTAGGCGTAGACCCAGACACGGGCGACCTATACTCGATTGATTATTACTGGCACCCAGGCTTCTGCTACAACTACGACGCCGTCAACTGCAGCGAATTCGAATACTGGCACAAGAAAGTAATCTACGGAAACACATTCGAAGAAGTCTTGGAAGCAGTTCTCCACGAACAAGAAGCCTTCTGTACTCCTAGCTGCATAGGCGCCATACCCGTATTGGCCATGGGTCCATCCATTCAGCCTCAACACAGAACCTACACAGGCAATGAACCAGGCGAAGAAGGCTACAATGGTCAATATTGGAATGGCATAGTAAACATTGTAGGCTATGGTCCAGACAGCTACTGGAGCCTATTGAACATGTATCCAGAATGCAGTCCCATGGGCGACTGCTCACATATGACCATAAGAAGAGGCTTCAAGGTTGCTGAACTTAAGAAGCTGAACCCAGTTTACGCTGAATGGACGTGGGACTGGGAAGTTTTAGGCGTTATTTACGACAGCCTAGGCTATAGAAACCCATACCAACTCCTAGAATGGAAACCATTCCTGATAAGAAGCTATCAGGCGTTCAGCTGGGTTGACCCATCAGACGGTCAAACAAAAAGCGGCATGAGATTTACGCTTAGAAACGACATTCAATGGAGCGACGGCGTACCCTTCAGCGCCGCCGACATAGAATACACCCTCGTGGAGTTCCCGAAGAAAGTCATTGGCGCAGGCTTCCCACCGCCATGGTGGTGGTCAAGCGTCCGATACATCAAAAGCTTCTACCAAATCGACCCATGCAACATCGAAATCCTACTCGACATTAAGACTTACTTCGCCATAGG
>JAWCNE010000042.1:0-13226 GCA_038849025.1 Bathyarchaeia archaeon | reverse complement strand
TTTTTCCAAGTTTTTCAACATTAGTGATACGGTTGCAATTGTAAATCCTTGAAATGCGAAAACAAATAAAATTAGACCGATTAACGCGCGTCCACTGTTCCAAACTCCAAACAAAAGCACTTCTAACACTGCCCACCCAATTAGGAAAAATGCGGGAACTGCAGCCAAGGCTATAAGACCTGAAAACAGCAAAACCGGATTATATCGGCGAGCCAAACTGAAAAGTGTGTGGAGAATCTGCCATCCATGCTTCCAGCTGCGGAGCTTTTGTTTACCCACGCGTTTCCTGTACGCTATTGGAACCTCCGTAATTCTGCCGTTTGCAGCGATTTGAGCCGCCATTTCCACCTCCACGTCGAAACCTTTAGTGTTAAACTCAATCATGCGAGCTGCATCAGTTTTAATTAGGTACATCCCTGAACAGACATCGCTCAACTTGGTTCCCATAATCGTGTTAAAAATGCTTGTAATCAACCAGTTCCCAAGACGGTTAAAGCGTGGAATGTTTTCTCTTCCATTTATCCTTGCACCAATTACCTGATCGTAAATCTTGGCATGTGCTAAAAGTTTCTCGATATCTTTGGGGTCATAGGTGCAGTCGCAGTCCATTACAAGCATGAAAGGAGTATCCACATTCTCAACAGCCGTTTCAAGAGCCCCAGACTTGCCCCTGCTATGCTGAAGAACTACGCGGGCGCCGTTGGATTCTGCGATTCTCGCCGTTTTATCGGTTGAATATCCATCTACAATTAGGATATTGTTATACCCGGCTTTTTTCAACTCATTAATGACTTTTCTGACCGCCTTTTCCTCATTCAAGGTAGGCAGAACAATGGTTACCTCGTCCTTTTCAACCGCCATTTATATATCCCTCCATAACTCAACTTTTAATGAGAAATCAAAATGAACATAAACTGCAAGGCCCAAATTACATGCTTATTTTAAAGTTAAAGATCATTACAAAAACGCGCATTTCCGCTTGCACGTCTTCTACTGAGCATCTCTCTTGCTTCAATCAGATCCTTGTAAGTATTTATTGTTACGAAAAATCCCTTAAAAGGGTAACATTTAAGCTTGCGCTCCTTTGCTAATCGTGGAAAAGTTAATTTCTCAATATCACCCCTTAATGGAAGATAATCTAATATTTTCCTGTTAAAGACATAGTTTCCAGAATTACACCAGGCGTGTGGGCAAAGGGGTTTTTCAATGAAGTTTACGGCTTCATGGTCATCATTTGTCACCACATGTCCATAGGGACACCTAGGATTGTTTACGACCACGGTGACAATGGAACCGTTTTGCAGATGAAAAGAGGATAGATCCGCGAGGCGCAGATCCGAAATTTGATCCCCGTTCATGGCGAAGAAATTCTCTCTATTAACGTGTCTCTCAATAGCAAGTCTAAAACCTTCACAGGTGCCCCCCTCAACCGTATGCACGCTATACTTTATATCTGCGTTAAACCTTGACCCATCACCAAAATAGTCTATGATTTTATCTTTGCGGTATGCAACGCCAAAAACTATGTTTCTAACTCCATTGTCTACAAGCCAATCCACTATCCATTCCAATAAGGGCTTTCCGCAAATCTCCACCATCCCTTTAGGAATAGAACCCGTAATTGGTTTTAGACGGGTGCCAGCTCCGCCCGCTAATACCACTGCTGTGTCTAATTTTGTATTCATGATCTCCCCCCTTATTTAACTAAATTAGCATCACTTACCAGCCAATTTAGAAAATCTTCCATTTTCAAGATCCATTTTTGGTTATCCCGCAGATCACTTAATTTCTCTATTCCGAATTTCTCCGCCTAAAGATTTACTCAAATTGTTTTGGATCATGCTCTCTAACAATATCAGAACCTTGTTAAGATCACCTGACTGTTGCTCAAGCTGTTGGCGACGTTTAGAGTATTCATCGAAGCAGTCAAGGAAGCTTTGCCCCTTCTCCGTGAGTAGGTAACAATCTTCATTTTCAACTTTAATCAATCCAGCGTCCAAAATTTCAGCCAAGTACCTGTTCAGAAGTTTATAGCTTAGATTAGCTTTATACATAACGTGAGTCTTTTTTTGACCACCTCTCTTAACCACATAAAGTATATCCGCTACAATCTCAAGCTTACGTCGATATTTGCCCATCTAAGATTCTCCTGAGGAAGTTTTATTATTAACTTAAGAAATAGCCAGAGCAAAATTTCCAACATGAAGCAACGCTAAGAAAAACGCGTGCTGGCGTCAAACATCAGCTATCATAAAACTAAAAGGCAAATATCTCTCATTCGAGATGAAGCCAGCCTCTTCCGCCCTTCTTCAACTGTTGCCTCTGCTTCTCACTTTCAAGATAATGCCGGGCAGACTCAACCCTTCTGGAAGACCCCTTTCCAACAATAAACGTTCTGATGAACTTTCCCCATCCCCCAACGGAAGGACTCGGCGCAATAAACCTTTCAGCATTGATTACGCCATTTAACTCCAAAATTTCCTTAAAACTTAACATTTTGAAATCTCTTGTCGCAATAATCACCGTACCCTTATCAACAAACAACATTGGATAATCTTCATTGGCTATTCCCTCAGCCTTAAGCTTGTCATCAATCCGCTCCCTCCATAACTTCTTCCACTGTGCTTTCAACTTTTCAACGTTTTCATCTTGCGTTAAACTTTCCACTAGTTAATCCCTCCCTGACGGGAGCGGATAGGAATGAGCAAAGTAGCTGAAGGTTTCATTCACCCTTTTCAGTTAGCCTTCCTCTCCCCCTAAAGCAGTGCATTTTATACATTGTTCGCCTATAAAAACCTTTAAGGAAGAAAAAACTATACTAGTGTTCTAGAACTTTGATCCATTTTTTCTAGAAAAAACTTTAAAAAATCTGGAATTTTGCCAAAAATTGACTGTAATATTGATTCTCAAGCCTAAAATAGGAATTTCTCCGATTAAGAGCCTAGGGATGGGCAGAGTTGTCAAAACTAACCCTATTCTTACAATTAATAAAGGACGACTCATGGCACAGCATAAGCGAGTTATCTAAGGCCTTAAATGTCCCACAAAAAATTTTAAATGAAACAGTAAAGCTTCTAATGGAACACAACATAATCGAATACAAGCCGGAAACAGAAGAAGTGAAACTCAGCCCAAAATGGAAGTTTATATGCGAATAATAAAAAGAATCTAACGGGAGATACTCAATTTATGAAAAAATCAAAGTGTAATGAAAAACTAGATTTAGCTTCTCTCCTTTCTCCCCCGCCACTCATAGTTTATCTGCACAGGATATTTAAAGGATTAGGTATGAAAAATCTAGGTTAATTGTCTAGAACAAAGATCCATTTTAATAATCAAACTGAATGGAAGAAAGGCTACGTCATAAAGTCGGTTTAGTTAAATGGACAACTGGGTTTATTGAAAGTGTATTTGAAATATGGTTTTTAAATTCATAAGTGTTTTAATGTTTCAAAGTTAATTAGTTGCTGCGGGGTGGAATTGCATTGAACAGCCAAATCCTTCAGGCTTGCAAGGAACTAATTGATGATGCAAAAATGGGTTGCGCCGACTTGGTTTTTAAGGAGATATGCTTAGAAATTTTGTCAAGGGCGCGTTTTGTGTTGACAGAAAAGCAGTTTAGAAGTCTTGTTGCCTACGCTGCTGAAAGGATGAAAGAAAAAGTTCCTTTTGAACTGCGGCAAGAGTTGATAGCTTCTAGGTAGGCATGGAAAACCGCTCACTCAAAGAACCTTTTTCAGAGGATAACTTTCCAATGCAATTCCGCCCTGCGGAGAATTCTACACACAGTTCATGGTTATTACAGTTTGTAGCCTATTTTCCGCAGAAACTCCTTTCTAGCTTTGATGTCCTCGTCTGTTTCTATGCCTCTGTTTTTGAAGCCGTCGATGACGCCTAGAATCCCTCTGCCTTGCTCTGTTTCAGCAATCACTACTTCCAAAGGATTTGCTGTGGCCGCGTAAATTGTGCAGACTTCAGGCACTTTCCTAATTTTGTCTAAAACGTTTATTGGGTAAGCGTTTTTAAGGAAGATTATGAAGCTGTGGCCGCATGCAATTTCAAAGGCCTTTTTTGCGGCAAGCTGCCTCAGTTCTTCATCGTTTCCCTCATGTCTCACTAGACACGGCCCGGAACTTTCGCAGAAGCCTATCCCAAACTTTATGTTTGGAACAGAGTTAACTAAAGCCTCATACAGGTCTTCAACTGTTTTTATGAAGTGGGCCATGCCTAAAATCACATTGCAGTCTTTTGGCGCTTCAACTTTCACGGTTTTAAGTTCCAACATGGCTTAAACCCTGAAATATTCTAGTTTAACAATTGTTTTTAAGTTTAATAGTCGCCGCTTTTACTTGGTTTGTTTCTTTTTGAAGAGAAGCCAGTTTTTGTCTTCCTTAAACCTTATTAGGACATAGTCGCCTCTTAATTTTTCACCGTTTAATGTGAACTCTATTTTGTCTTTACTTCTGCTTTTAAGAGCGTATGTGCCTTCATCCCAGATTTCCACTTTTCCAGCGCCGTACATTCCCTCGGGTATTGTGCCTTCAAAGTTTATGTAGCTTAATGGATGATCTTCAACCTCAACAGCCAATCTTTTTATGCCTGGTTGTGAAGGCGGTTCTTTTGGTATAGCCCAACTTTTTAGGACATTATCCATTTCAAGCCTAAAATCGTAGTGTAAATGTGTTGCGTGGTGCCGTTGAACTACAAATCTTCCAGAATCTGTGCCTAACACGTTTCCACCAAATTTAAGAAGTGCCGTTTAACTATAAATGTTGTCTTCAACATGTTTAACATTTTGTTGTCTACCAATTATTTACGCTTTAGTTGGGAGAAAACTGTTAATGGGACGTGTTGATTCATATGCTGGGTTCATAACTTTTTTAACTTAAAAATTTGTAACTTCGAATATTCAGCTTCAAATTTCCTGAGGGTTAGTGAAGAGTGTTCATAAATGACCGAATCTGCCATTGAGTTTCCAGTTGAAGTTGTAGAATTTGGTGAGAAAGTCCCTATAAGGGTTTTGCATGTGGATGATGAAGCGGGTTTTTTGAGTGTCGCAAAAGAATGTTTAGAAAGGCAAGGCGCATTCGAAGTAGACACGGCTTTGTCTGTTAAGGAAGCTGTTGAAAAGATGAAGAATAAGGAATACGATGTGATTGTCTGTGACTATCAAATGCCGGAGAAAGATGGTTTACAGTTCTTGGAGGAGTTAAGAAAAACAGGCAACCTTATTCCATTTATTTTGTTTACTGGAAAGGGCGGAGAAGAGGTAGCTGTTAAAGCAATGGATCTTGGCGCAGACGGGTATGTTAGCAAAAATGGAGAGCCGGAAACAGTTTACTGTGAACTTGCTTATAACATTCTTGAGGCGGTAAAAAGGCGAAAAGCGGAGATAATGTTTCAAACTCTTTTTGAGAGCACGGGCACGGCAATATGCATATTAGAAGAGGATAAGACCATTTCCCTAGTGAATAAGCATTTTGAAGAGTTGAGCGGCTACTCAAAAGCGGAGATAGAGGGAAAGAAGAAGTGGACCGAATTTGTAACAGAGGAATACTTGGAGAGAATGGAAAGATATCACATAGAAAGGAGAAAAAGGGGCGGAAAAGCGCCAAAGCAGTATACCTTTGATTTTATCAACAAGAAAGGCGAAATTAGAAATGTGCTGCTTAATGTTGAATTGATTCCGGGAACAAAGAAATCCGTGGCTTCAATCATAGATATTACTGAAAGCAAAAAGGTTGAAGAGGCTCTTCGGGAAAGTGAGGAGGCGTATAGAGCGCTTATTAACGGCATGAATGATACGGCGTGGGTTATTGGTTTTGACGGTAAATTTATTGATGTGAACGATGCGGCTGTTAGGGTTTTGGGCTATTCTAGGGAAGAATTCCTTAAAATGGGGCCTCCGGACATTGATTCTACCTTAACTACGGAGGAAATAAAAGAGCTTATAAGAAATATGCCGAAGGATAAAATACAAGTTTTTGAAACCACCCATGTCACCAAAGATGGGAGAGTTATTCCCGTAGAGATTTCCTCCAGCCTCGTGACTTATAAGGGGAAAAACGCGATTTTGAGCATTGCGAGGGATATAACGGAACGGAAGAAAGCTGAGGAAAAGTTGAATCAAATGATGGAAGAATTAAGACTGGTCAACGAAAAGTTAAGCGTTGTCGGGAAGTGGACAAGGCATGATGCCCGAAACAAACTTTCAGTTATCAAAAGTAATATTTATCTTGTTAAAAAGAGGCTTCCCAGCGACCATACCGCCCTAAAATATTTAAATGAGGTTGAACTGGCTTGCGATCAGATTGTTAAAATTTTCGATTTTGCAAGCGCCTACGAAATGTTGGGTGTGGAAGAGCGGTCCTACGTGGATGTTGGGAAAAGCTTTGATGAAGCAGTTGGATTGTCTTCTGGCTTGAGCAGCGTAGAAGTGGTGAATGAGTGCCATGGTTTGATGGTGCTGGCTGACTCGCAGCTGAGACAGCTTTTCTACAATTTGGTTGATAACTCTTTGAAGCACGGCGAAAACGTTAGCCGAATAAAAATATATTATAAGGAAGACGAGGCGGATAAGGATAAGCTGAAACTAGTTTATGAAGACAATGGGGTAGGAATTTCCGACGATGCGCGGCTAAATCTCTTCAAGGAAGGTTACGGAAAAGGCACAGGTTATGGACTTTACTTGATAGCAAAACTATGTGAAATGTACGGCTGGAAAATTCAAGAAACAGGCCAGTATGGTAAGGGAGCCCAATTCACCATAACGATACCTAAAACAAACGAGAAAGGAGAAATGCTATACAAAGTTCAGAAGTAGTCGCCTCGTAAATAGCTCCCACCGCAGTAAAAAAGTTAACGCATACAACTATATGTGAATGTTTTATTTTGTGGTGGGGTAGCTGGGATTTGAACCCAGGACCGCCAGCGCCCCAGGCTGGTATCCTTGACCAAGCTAGACGACTACCCCATAATCTGGACCAGTACCCTGCTATTTGCGTTTTCTAAAAAGTTTGATGTTGTTTATTTCTGTTACGTACTCGAAGCTGGCTTATGTAAAGTTGGGTTGCTTCTTCTATGTTTTTTGCTTTTGTCATTGGAACGTTTTATGTCGTTGTAAAGGGAAACATTCAAAGAACATTAAGCTTACCATAAAACACCTCCGCAACAATGAAAGGAATTTAGACTTAAGCAGTTGGCTACTTTGAATATGAACTTACGTGTATTCATGCGGATTGAGAGGTTTGACGTGATCAAATAAACGCAACGTTTAAAGGATCAAGAATCTTTATAATTCACGGGTGTCCGCTTTTCGCCTCATTATGGCAAGAAGCCTTGTTTTCAGCTTCTTGATTTTATCTATTTTCTTGCCATATGTAAAAATCACATATTATGGTGAACAAGAAACATATGAAGATTTTTGGTGGTACACCAGTTTAAGGTATAGTTCAGAAAGTAATTCTGGTTCACAATACTTAGCTGAGTGGGTTGTGCCGCAGTGGTTTGCCATTCCCATTTTTGCCTTTCCCTTCGTTCTCATGTATTTCGGATTGAAAAAGAGATACACCTTTGACTTTGGCATCATTGTATTTGTACTATTTTTCTGTTGGATGACGCTTCCACCGTTGCTTTCTTCCATGAGCATGGGGGAAGGTTGGAATTTGATACGGTCAGAGATGCTATGGGGTTCCTACTTAGCCTTAATTGGGCTACTCACATATGGAGTTGCCCGTATTTATCTCAGAGGGAAAGCAGGCTATTTGGAGAGGGATAGGATTCCACCGCCTGAAAATTTAGAGCAACAAGAGGTCGCGCAGAGGAGAGTTATTCTAATCTTGGCTTTGTTATCCTTTGTTTTGCCTTTTGCTGTGGAATACAGAATCCATCATTACCTTGAATATAAAACAGCAGAGCTTTCTACAGTTTATTATTGGTTTGGCAATATTAATCAGCCCTCGCCTTTTGTTTTCATTTTCTTGCCGATAGTTTATCTCCCATTAATAATGATGTGGCTCGGTATGAAACGCACAATGCTATTTACTAATGGTCTTAGATTATTTACTATTTACTGGGTTTGGCATCTCCTTTTCTTCCTCAAACCCTTTTACGTAGCTGAAATTGGCTGGAGTGAACAGATTATCGCACCCACTTTTGGCATAGTCTTCTTTCCGACAACATTTCTAGTCTATATACTACCAAAACTCCCCATGGGGAAAATGAAAAAGCACCTTGTAATCTAGTAAGATTACAAAACACTGTTTCCATTAATTTAGAACTAAGCTAAATGACTATTCCAGAGACTTGAATTTTATGCTGGTTTGGTTTTGGAATTAACCAATACAAGACTATCCTCTATCTATTTTGCTTTGCCATTTTCGCTGGTTTGACTAGTAAACGTTTAATCTGTTTTTTCTTCACGTACTGGTTTTGTGGATATTTCCCGTATTAGGGGTTCTTGTTTGCCGCTTTCTATCTCTATTTTTGCTCCTGGATATTGTCTTTCAAGCTGTTTGCGAAGCATTTGGGTGTCTGTGTCTTTTCCAACTTTAGCTTTTACTTTTGTGCCTTCTGGGGTTTGAACTACGCTTATGGAATAGCCGCTTGTGAATTCACTTTCTTGAAACTCTTTAAACAGTTCATCCATTTCATTGAAAAGGGAGTCTCCTAAAAATTCGTCTATGAAACTGCGCCTTCGCCTCTTTTCAGGAGGCAAGACTTATCACCTTCAAAAATGGAAAAGTGAAAATGTTGCTTAAAAATTTTAATTAGGTGTTTCGCTACTCTAGTGCGGGAAAGCGAGGAGTTTGTGATGGCGAATAAGGTTGTAGTGTTGATGGGTTCGGAAAAGGATTTGGAGTTTGCACGGGAAATTGGCAAGCACTTGGAATCTTTTGGTTTGGCTTACGAATTTCGTGTGGCTTCTGCCCATAAAACTCCTGAGAAGATTTTAGAAATGTTTAAGGAGTATGAAGGGGAGCGGGTTGTCTACATAACTGTTGCTGGAAGGTCTAACGCCTTAAGCGCTTTTGTAGACGCAAACACTTCAAAACCCGTTATTGCCTGTCCGCCATATTCAGATAAATTTGCAGGCGCCGACATCTTCTCTTCGCTGAGAGTTCCAAGCGGAATAGGCTCAGTTGTAACCCTAGAACCTGAAAGCGCCGCCATAGCCGCAGCAAAAATCTTCGCATTAGAAGACGAGAAAATAGCGCAACGCATACGGGAGTATCAGCTTGCCAATAAAAGGGAAATAGAAAAGGCAGATGAGGCTATTAAGAAGCTGAAAAGGTAATCGGGCATGGGAAGCGTTAAAGACCTAGAAATAGTCAAGAAACCTGCAAAGAACATTATGGGCGTTGGACGTTTCCACTTTTCAGACCGCTACTCTGTTTTCGACTGGGGCGAAATGCCAGACCACATTGAAGGGAAAGGCGCAGCCCTATGCCTTATGGGTGCTTACTGTTTTGAAAAACTTGAAGAAAAAGGCGTGAAAACCCATTACCGCGGATTAGTGGATGTAAACGGCAAAGTGGTGCATTTCGACGAGTTAAAACAGCCATCAAGCATTATGGAGATTAACTTGGTAAACGTGTATAGGCCTAAGGCTTACGTGAAAGACGGCAAACTCGCTTATGACTATAGCGTTTACACGCCTAAACTGAAAAATTACCTAATCCCCCTTGAAATAATTTATAGAAACGGCTTGCCAGAAGGCTCCTCAGTATTCAAAAGGCTTGAACAAGGCTTGGTTACGCTTGAGGATTTAGGCTTAGACCATTATCCAAAAGTCGGCGAAAAACTTGCAAAACCAATTTTCGACGTAAGCACAAAACTGGAGGAAGGCGACCGCTATGTCAGCTGGAAAGAAGCCCAAAGAATAGCGGGGTTAACCGACAGCGAACTAGAAGAAGTTAAAGGCGTACTCTTAAAGGTTGATGAAACAATAACGGAAATAGCTTCAAAGGCTGGTTTGGTGAACGAAGATGGAAAAATCGAGTTAGCCTTCGACCCGCAAAGAAAACTTATGGTGGTAGACGTTGTAGGCACCTTGGACGAGTGCAGATTCACCTATCAAGGACTTCATGTAAGCAAGGAAATAGCTCGAATATATTATAGGCGAACGGAGTGGGCTCGGGAAGTGGAAGAAGCCAAGAAAACCGCAAAAGAAAAGGGAATAGAAAACTGGAAAACCCTCGTGAAAACAACCCCTCCGAAACTGGATGCGAAACTGAAAACGTTGATAAGCCAAATGTATATGGCGGCAGCAAACGAAACCACTGGAAAAACCCTTTTTAACGTTCCCAAACTGGCGGAGGTTATGCGAAACTTTCAAACGGTTAAACTCTAAGCTTTAGGCGTTTAATTAATAAATGCTTAAGGCTATTGGGTAACCTGTAAGACTGGAGATACCAATTAAGGCGGGAAAAACATGATTAACAGGAATATAATCCGCAAAATTATAAACGAATATGACGAACGCAACATTCGCATAGGTGTTTTAGGCTCCCACTCAGCCTTAGAAATCGCCCACGGCGCACGCCAAGAAGGCTTCGAAACCGTTGTGGTTTGCCAAAAAGGCCGCGAAAAAACCTACACAAAATATTACCGCAACCTCTTCACTCACGTGCTCCTACTGGACAAGTTTGAAGATATTATGCATGTGGAAAACCTTGAAAAACTTAGGGCATTGAACACGCTCTTTGTGCCTAACCGCTCTTTTTCGGTTTATGTAGGCTACGAAAACATTGAAGAACGCTTCACAGTGCCCATAATGGGAAACCGTTTCATGCTGAGGGCTGAAGAACGCACAGCGCCGAAAAACCAGTACTACCTGCTCCAGAAAGCGGGAATCCCCACGCCTAAAATTTTTAGATCCCCAGAAGAGATAGACCGCCTCGTCATAGTTAAAGTGCCAGAAAAACAACGCTCCATCGAAAGAGCCTTCTTTTACGCTTCATCACCCGAAGAATTCAAAAGAAAAGCTGAAGAACGCATACGCAAAGGCATAATAAGCCAAGAAGCCCTCGAAAAAGCCGTCATAGAAGAATACGTTGTAGGCGCCAAGTTTAACGCGAACTTCTTCTGGTCGCCCTTAACCGACGAAATTGACCTTTTAGGGTTTGACAGGCGAATCCAAACAGACTTGGACGGCGTGCTAGACTTGCCAGCACAGGAACAGCTGGAGCTCAACATTGCAACTCAAAACATTGAGATAGGCCACATGGGCGCTACCATGCGCGAAAGCCAACTGGAAAAAGTGTTCGAAGCTGGAGAACGCTTCGTGGAAACATGCAAAAAAGAGTACCCGCCAGGCATGATTGGACTTTTCGCGTTGCAAGGCGCGGTTAACAAAAACCTTGAATTCTACGTTTTCGACGTAAGCCCCCGAGTGCCCGGCTGCCCATGCGTTGAACCCACTTCGCCATACATGAAATACAAATACGGCGTGGAAGTTGGCCCGGGCAGAAGAGTAGCCATGGAAATAAAACGTGCAGTTAAAGAAGGCAGACTTGAGGAAATCGTAACATGATAACCCGTGAAGAAATAGGCCAACTGATAAGCCGCTACGAATTGAAAAAGTTAGCCATAGGCACCATAGGCTCGCATTCGGCGCTGAACATTTTCAAAGGTGCCAAAGAAGAAGGCTTCAGAACTGTTTGCATCTGCAAAGAAAAAGACCTCATAGTCTACAGGAAATTCCCCGTAGTAGACGAATTCATAATAGTAAACGATTTTACGGAACTTTTAAATGAAGATGTGCAAGAAAAACTTCGCAAGCTCAACACCGTGATTGTCCCGCATGGTTCTTTTACGGCTTATTTAAGCACTGAACAGTTAACCGACAGCTTTTACGTGCCCATGTTCGGAAACCGTCAACTCCTCCACTGGGAAGCAAACCGCGAAAAACAGGAAGAATGGCTAAAAAGGGCGAGGCTCAGACTGCCAAAAACCTTTGCAAGCCCAGAGAAAATTGACACGTTGGCGATTGCCAAGCTTCAAGGCGCTAAGGGTGGAAGGGGCTATTTTTTGGCCAATTCGCCGGAAAGCTTCCACAAAAAAGTTAAAGAGATGATGCGTCGCGGCTTGATAAGTAAAGAAGACGCCGAGCATATTCATTTGCAGGAGTATGTTGTAGGAGTAAACGTTTACCCCCATTATTTCTCCTCAATAATAAGGGACGACGTGGAGTTTTTAGGCGTAGATAAACGTTATGAATCCACAGTTGACGCCATAGGCAGAGTGCCCGCCGCTGAGCAACTTGAAATAAACCTAAACCCCACATACACTATTGTGGGCAACATACCCTTGACCCTCAGAGAATCCCTATTGCCAGAAATATTAACCATGGGGGACAATGTGCAGAAAATAGCCAAAGAGCTTGCTCCGCCGGGCATAATTGGGCCCTTCTGCCTCGAAACCGTCATCACTGACAAACTGGAAATTTACACTTTTGAAATTTCAGCACGCATCGTCGCAGGAACAAATGTTGGTATAGGCACATCACCATACGCTTACTTAAAATATGGCGAAAAAATGTATACAGGCCGGAGAATAGCCCTCGAAATCAGAGAAGCTTTAAAGCAAAAACGCCTTTCTGATGTAGTTGCATAGTATTTTGTTATAGAAGAAAATTCTATTTTGTTGTTCTATAAACGGTTATAAAGGTAAAGCAAAATCTCTCTTCCACTTGGAGAAGGGAGAAAAAGGGTTGACAGAACATTACAGCTGGCTTTTCATAGATCTTGTTCCGCTGCTTTATGAAAGGCGAAGGGTTGCAAAACAGCTGCAAGTGGAAACATGGCTTGACCTTTCCCAACTTCTAAGGGAGCTTAAACTCGAAAACGCTGAAAGCAGCGGACAGAATGCTGAAACAAAAAGGGACTACGTCATTTAAAAAGACCGCAAACCTCTAATATCCTTTCAAAGTTTAGGCGGCTCTTATCAAGCTTGTATCGCCTTAAAGCCTCAATTAAGACGCTTTTATCTCCCACACCGAGTTTTTTGGTTATTTTATCTGCAACGGCGCCGCTGATGAACAAGAATTGGGTGATTGAAGTTACATTTGAAGGTTTGCGGTTTAGGCTTGCAGTTTCAAAATCAACTATGAAAACTCTGTTTTCACTATCCACTATCATATGTTTTGGGGCATGGCTTAACTCCCCATGGTCTAAACCAGCCTTATCCAACCGCCAACACTGCTCTAAAACCTCTCTCAAAACCCT